>JANPNA010000314.1:0-39348 GCA_031427235.1 Pirellula sp. | reverse complement strand
CTTGAGCTTGAGCTTGCGAGTGCGGACTCAATGTCGAAACGGACATACTCAACAAAAGAATGGCAAAGAAGTGACAAGGATTCGATTGGAGTTTCATGAATGGCGCTCGTTGAAAACGGGAAGAGTCCAGCGTTAAATAGTAGTCCAAGTGGATGGAAGTTGCGAACAACAAATCCGATTTCGCGGAACAGTGGTTGGCATGTCTCCGGACTAGTTACCCTCCGTTCGTCGGGAGGGTCGAGCGAAGCGAGGGGAGGGTGAAGTGCCATCTACACTAAGGTTGAGCGGGAGCTTGCCTCCTCTCAACCTTGCTTTGGCGTCCTACGTTGCCCGTTAACCGCCGCATTTGGCTCCCGCCTCGACCGCCTTAGACGGTCGAGGCGGGAGCCAAGTGCGGTAATTTAAGGTCTGAGCCGCATATTTAGTACGCCAAAACGGCGTCCGTCGGAGGCGAGCTCCGATCGGACGAAAATGCTTCACAGCGTTGCCGAGGGAGGGTGACTTTGCTTGGAAATAACTGCGGAACAAACCGGACGATCTCTGCGGGGGGGGTGGTGGTGGCAGGAAGAACCGTCTGAATGGGACTTGTTTGCTAGAAATTGAACTGAGCCTCGGGAGAATGTTTGACGGCAGTACTGGTAGGATTTAGGATGCTAGGGGCGGATAAGGCAGAAATCGGTTCATTAGACAGTACAGTGGTCCGAACCATTTGGACTGCAAAGTGCTTTTTCCTACTCCAATCGTTCCATCTCTTCAGGGTTTTTGAGGTTATTTATGGCTCGCGATCGCAACGTTTATGTTTGGCAAGCCTACGTCACCGTCATGTCGATTGTCAGCCTCGCCTGTTTGGGAGCGATGGCCTTTGTCATTTTTCAGTCTGGGACGAACAGCAAAACGGTGGAGGGTGCGATTGAGCGGGAGCAAAAGGCCCAAACTGCCCTGCGAGAAGAAAATAGTCGTCGACAACTGTTAGAGAGCATGCTGGGAGTAGGTGTGCCGGTCAACGAGGCTGGTTTTAATCAACTGTTAACTTCAATTACTGCGGATGAGCAGCTCAATAGTGCGGTCAAAACCTACACGAACAACATGGCACTTCTCGGGCCGGGGGCGACGGATCGGAACTACACCAAGCTAGTTTCGACGTTGATGTCGGAGTTACGTGCACGCAACCAACAAGTGGAATCGACACAAAGGCGTGAGCTAACACTCAAGGACGAATTCGATTCAAAGCTTTTGCAGGAAACCAAGGCGCGAGAAGCGGAAAAGCAGAACTCGCTGGACTTGTCAAACCTGCGCGACAAAGAGCTCGTGAAATACACCGAAGACATAAAATCGCAACGGGATGAAATCGACAAGATCGAATTGGAAAAGCGAAATTCGTTGCAAATTGCTTCAAAACAAAAGCAGGAGATCGCGTCTAAATTGGACCAATCGCAGCTCGAAGTCGGAGAAGTCAAGAAGCGTTTGGCTGCTGTGGTTCAAAAACTGGATGAAATCCAAGGGGAAGATTTCCAATACGTCCAGGGCAAGATTACCGAAGTCTCTCACGGTGGTGACGTCGTTTATATCAATCTTGGCAGGGCCGACGGTTTGCGACCAGGCGTTCTTTTTGGAGTGCTCGATTCGGATGTTAGTCGAGTCGCGGATGCCAGGCCGAAAGCAAAAATTGAAGTCGTTGAAATTATCTCGGGAGCCGAACATTTGGCCAGATGCAAAGTGCTATCGGATCGAGCCCCAACCACAATCTTGAGGGGGGACTCCATTTACTCTCCAGCCTGGCAACCAGGACGTAAAGTCGAATTTGCCTTGGTTGGGAAGATGGACATTGATGGCGATGGCAAAGACGATCGCGAAACCGTTAAAGCATTGATTGAGCAAAATGGAGGCAAGGTTACGGTGGATTTGCCGCCGGGCGGAAAGACCTCAGGAAAATTGAGCGTCGAAACCCGTTGGATGGTAATGGGGGAGGACTTCAAGGTACGTGGAGAAATGACGTCGGTTGACACAGCTTACGCAAAAGATCGAAGCGCCCTCGAATCCGAAGCGAAGACACTGGGCATTAGCCGAATCAACTTGGACAAGCTCATGGGCTGGCTCCGAGGTTCAGGGGTCAATGAAGTTTCGCCGTTAGGAACCGCTATGAAGGCGAGTGTTATGGATTTCAGGACGAATACTCGTATAGGTGACAGTTCATCCGGAAGTGTTTCGGAAATCTTCCGAAACCGCGATGGAAAATTGAACAAAAACACCTCGCAACCACAATCAAAATAGAGTAAACCCCTCTCAATCTGGGGTGGTTAGGTGGGTTTTAAGGATTTTTCCGACTTTTAGAAGAAAAATGCTTGTTCTAGCGAATGATTTAGGATATCAATTAATTGGGAATTTTTTGGAAGAGCTAAAACTCTTAAAAAACAGGATACACAACATGAGAATTAGAACGCATTCAAAGGTCTTCGCGAAGGCTTTTGCTTTGGTATTGTCAACTGGTATGTCGTTTGGAGTTGCCCCTAGCCTAATGGCAGACGAGAGCATTCCAGCGGTAGGTGTATCGAATGGCTCGGTACTAAACCAATTGTTCAGCAAGCAATGGGTTTGCCTTGACAAGGAAGGTTCGATAGACGGAAGCTTGGTCCAATTAGTGGGCATTGACAAGGCACCGCTAGCGGGACTTCCGGTTTCGTTAGTTCGCGATGGCGAGGTTGCGTATTCCGCACTTGCTGACGACGTGGGCTCGTTCAAATTCGAAAACGTCAAAACCGGGTCCTATTCGCTGGTGACTCGCACCAACGAGTCGATCGCGGCCTTTTCCCTTCAAGTCTTGGGTGCAGAGAATACGCACCTTAGCAGCTCCGTCGAGGTGCGAGTGGTTCGTCCGGCTGGGATGAAAGTCAAGGAAATCCTCCGATCGCAGACGCTTCCGACCTATGCCGTGCGAGCTGAGCTTCCGCAAGTATCGAAGGATCCGCTGGGCGATTCGCGTTCTTTCAGCAAGTCCCACTTTGTCAAGCTGGATGTAAATGGAAAGCTAACCGGCCAACTTGGATCGGTTCTTCCGTCTGCGGACATGAGCGAGATGGTTGTTTACGTTCTCAAGAACGGTGAAGAAGTGGCGAAAGCCATTCCTGACAAGCAAGGCAAGTTTAGTATCAATGGACTTCGGCCTGGTGTTTATGGTTTCGTGGCGGCTGGCTATTCTGGATTTGCTGCGACCTCTTTCCAACTCGTCGACACAGCTTCCGCGTCGATTGGAACAGACGGTAGCCGATTTGTCTCCAGTATTCATGACGCATGCGGCCAAATGAACGTTGAAGTTGTTCAGTGCTGTGAAGTAGCAGTTTGTGAACAGCCTGTTCAGACAATTGTGGAAACGATTGTTCAGTCACCGGTAGATCCATGTGCAGTTCCAGTGGATCAGTGCGGATCGGCATCGACGTGTGGGTGCGGTGGTGGATTTGGTGGCGGATTTGGCGGCGGCGGTGGTGGTGGCGGACTCGGCGGTGGTCGGATTGGACTAGGCGGCCTAGCTGCAATTGGCGGCCTGACAGCCTTGGGTATCATCGCTGCAGATAACAACAACGATGCTCCAGTAGTGAGCCCTGTCGGACCGTAGTCGGTCAGTTAAAGATGTGACATCAAAAGGCCATCGATACGTTCGGTGGCTTTTTTTTTGGATGCGATCGGATTGCTCTCATTGCGTTGTCACCAGCGCCGATCATTGCTATCGGGGTGTAACTGCACAACTTAGCGATTGTATCGGCAAATGGCAAAGCAATCTTGTCGCAGCCGTCTCTTCGTCTTGAGAAGCATGCGTTTTGTCGGACTTGAAATTCGGTTACAATGTCAGGCCCGAATCCAGTTTCCCAAGTTCGAGCATCTGCTCGATAACTCCACGTCTCTTTCCACACCTACCATTTCATGACCGCCTCTACACCTGCTTGGTTAGCCACTAACGAGCAAACCGCAAACGCAAGACAGCTTCTGGACCAACACGCCTACGAGACCGTGCAGTGGCATTTTCACGAATCGACGGGCTCTCCGTTTTGGCTTGGGAAAAAAACCGAGTTCAAGTTTGATCCGATGAAAGAAGTAAAAGTCTTCGACGACCTAAAAAAATTCCCAGAGTTTGAGGACGAATGGCTTCGAGGTGGTCCGATCAACCGTTGGATACCGAATGGTCTGTTGGGCAAGCCGACTTATGTTTTTGAAACCGGCGGTACAACAGGCATCCCGAAAAGCCGAATGGTGATCGATGACTTTAGGATTGACTACGAACTCTTTAGCCACACCTTGCCTGATGAATACTTTCCAAAGGGATCCAATTGGTTAATGCTTGGCCCATCGGGTCCGAGACGACTGCGATTGGCCATTGAGCACCTTTGCCAGTACCGAGGCGGGATTTGCTTTTGCATTGACTTGGATCCACGATGGGTGGTGAAGCTCATCAAGAAGGGTTGGATGGAGCATTTAGAGGAATACAAGCGACACTGCATTGATCAAGCAATCACAATTTTGACGGCGAATCACGATATCAAATGCATGTTTACGACGCCGAAGTTGCTTGAGTCGCTCGCGGCTGGATTGGCGGAAAAAGACACGAGTATTCAGGAGATTGGCATTACGGGCATCTTCTCCGGAGGAACCGAGTTCACGCCGCAATGGACTCGATTCTGTGTGGAAGAATTGCTGGGTGGTCCTGCCGAAGAGAGTGGCGTTTACATGACGCCAACGTATGGAAACACGTTGATGGGCTTGGCTTGCTCGCGACCTGTGACCATTGATGACGGATATACGATCGCCTACTATGCGCCGCAACCTCGCGCCGTCGTTGAAGTTGTCGATTTTGACGATCATACGAAAGTGGTTGGATATGGCGAGACAGGGCGTGTCAAGCTTTACACGATGACCAAAGAGTTTTTCGTGCCAGGCTTCCTGGAGCGGGACGAAGGCGAGCGTGAAATGCCGTACAAGAATTATCCGTGGGATGGCGTAAGCGGCGTCCGACCGTACCGAGCCTTTGCTTCTTCAACGACCGTAGGCGTTTACTAAAATTCTGCCCAAATATCGCCGAAATGATTTCGTTTGACGATTGGGCGTGTAATATCCCGACATTCTTTTGGAGTTTAATCTACCGTGTTGACCATCAATCCGATCCGCTGGGGCAAGCAATACAAGTCGCTTGATTTTCAAGAAGTTTTTCACTTCGACACAGGTGAGCCCATCGCGAGAATTGGCCAAGTCAATGGTGGCATGGTCGAGATGGACATGAGGAAAGCAGCGAATGCACGAAAGGCCCTTCGCACTATTCCCACTCCGGAATTGATTGCTCGATGCAAGAAGGCCGCTTATCTTTTTGAACATGAGACTCTACCTCTCGGTGATGGCCAGCAGTCGGTTAATGATTTTATCCATCAGCAATCGGCGAGCACGGGGCTTCCCGAACATATGTGTCGAAACAATATGCAGAAGAATTGCTTCGTTCTAAGCAATATCGATACGATTTTGGACGCCTTGACCCGAGGGCTCGATCTTGAAATTTTTTCTAGAGGTTACGGCGAGGAAGGACGCAACGTCACCGTAAGCTTCCAATGTCAGACGCCGGTTCTCGGGGCAGTGCTTCCAAACAACTCGCCAGGAGTTCACACGCTTTGGCTACCGGCTGTACCGCTACAGGTTGGATTGGTTTTGAAGCCGGGCTCACAGGAGCCTTGGACTCCGTATCGAATGATCAGCGCTTATATCGAAGCGGGCATTCCAGCGGAAGCGTTTTGTTTGTATCCAGGCGGACACGATGTCGGTTCGACTATTTTGAACAGATGTTCTCGAAGCATGATTTTCGGCAGTGCGCAAACGGTCGAGCAGTATGCTGGGAATCCCAAGGTCCAAGCCCACGGTCCCGGGTTTTCCAAGATCCTCATCGGAGACGATGTGGTTGATCAATGGGAAGACTATCTCGATATGATGGTCGAAAGCGTACTTAGCAATTCGGGGCGCAGTTGCATCAATTGCTCCGGAATCTGGGCTTCGCGGAATACCAAAGCCATTGGCGAGGCGATTGCTGCGAAGATCGGTGGTGTCGAAATCCTTCCGCCTAGTGACCCGAAGGCAGCCCTAGCCGCGTTCACCAATGTTCAAATGGCGAAAGGGACCTACGCTATGGTACAGCAAGATCTTGCTGAAGCCGGGGTCACGGACATGACGGCCGCGTATGGCGAGCGGCTTGTCGAACGTGAACGGTCGGCTTATCTGCGACCGATGGTCGTCACCGCCGATTCGCCACAGCGCGGAGTTGCGATGAAGGAATACATGTTCCCATTTGTTTCGGTAGTTCAGTGCAGCCAAAAGGACATGATTAAGTCGATTGGGCCAACTCTGGTCGGTACTGCTCTGACGGCGGATGAAGCTTGGATTGATGACTTGACCAACGCTACCAATATTGATCGTTTGAACATCGGACCAATGCCGACAAGTCGCTTGAATTGGCTGCAACCGCACGAAGGCAACTTGATCGACTTCTTGTTCCGGTCAAGGGCGTATCAAGTAGTCCCGATGCGTGTTGCACAAGCAGTTTAGAGTTATGGTAAGCATCCCCCGAGTAAACTCGGGGGCATTCCACCGCTCACGCTACAGCAGGCTGTCCAGCAATAATCGAAGCTTTCGAAGCTCTTGACGCATGTCCATACCCTCCATAGGAGTCATGTCCACGCTGAACGCTTGGTCGTAGCCGACCGCTTGTAAAAGGGTAATGATACGGCCGTATTCGATTTCGCCTTGACCGACTCGCACTTGCAACTGGTCTTTTTTCGAGTCTCGCAAGTGCACGTGATAAACGTACTTAAGCAACTTTTCGTAGTTCTTGTTGCGGTTATTGCTGCACAAATAGACGCTTGGGTCCAGCGTCAAACCGATGCCAGGCACATAGTCACAAAGGTTTTTAACGGTATCGGGATCTTCGCTAAGGCGGCCAATTTGGCTTTTCAGGCCGATTCGGACCCCTCGGTCTGCGGCGATCCCTACTAGTTTTTGCAAATGTTCGACTTCCTGGTTGAACGGGGTACCATGTTCACCGCTCGGGATGGTCAGTGAAACCACCTTCGTGGCCTTAGCCAGATCGCAGATTTTGGCAAATCGTTCGTAGTGAACCTCACCCTCTGCGGCGATCTTGACGTTATAACTGCAAATATCCAGACGGTGCGTATCACGGACTAAACGCAGGCATTCATCGTATTCCTCCAGGATTCTGGCTGGGGGCATTTGAGTGCCGTTGTCGTCAAAGACGATTTCCACGCAAGTGAATTCCAGGTCGCTAAGGACCTCGATCACATCGGGGAATGGAAGATTAGGGAAACAATCAGTTGATGCGGCAACAAACACGACGTTAAGCACTCCTTTGGATTAGTTAACTTTTGGAATAGTCAACTTTGAGCCCCCATTATCCGCAGGAACGGCAACCTGACAACCTCGCTTTCAAAACATGTCCTCGAATGATCCACTACAATCCTCTTTGAGTCGACTGGGCTCCCAAGCCCAGCCTTCTCCCATTTCTGAGAAATCGACTTCCCAGAATACTCCGCCGTTGGAGGTCGGCACTCCGTTGCAATTTATCCCAGGAATTGGGCCACAGCGTGTGGAATTGTTTCACAAACTAGGGGTCCGCAAGGCAATTGACTTGCTTTTTTTATTCCCTCGCAGTTATCAGGACATCGCTCCCTACCAGTCCATCACCGAGCTAGAACCGGGGGTTCGTGCCAGCGTCATCGGTCAAATTGTCGATATGGACCAACGCGTTAGCTTCGAGGGACGCAGTAGCGTTGGAATCTTGCTGGCTATTGATGGCGGCGGATACGTTCGCTGTGTTTGGTACAACCAACCCTTTCGAAGGCAGCAGTTTTTGCATGGAATGCGGGTAATCGCAACCGGAATGGCCAAATCGACCGGAATATCATTTGAGATGCGGCACCCTGAAACAACGATTTTAGCCGCAGACCAACCGTTGCCGAAAGCCAAGCCAATTCCGGTTTATCCACTGACGGATGGTCTGCAGCAACGCCACGTCGCCAGCGCAGTAGCGGCAGTTCTAGAACATCTCACCGATTCGATCGAGGAAGCTTTGCCAGAGTCCATTCGCCTGGTAGCTACCCAGATCGTCCACAACGTCGGTGATACGGCTCCGGCTAGCAGTACAGCACCACCGTCTCCGCCGCTCCTCGGAATTGCAAAAGCCTTACTATCCATCCATCAACCCAATACCGTTGATGAAGCCAATGAAGCGCGACATCGATTCATTTTCCAAGAACTATTTGTCTACCAACTAGCCTTGGCCATGCGTCGCCATCGATTGCAACACGACAAGCCGGCACCGAAAATCCTGGCAACACCCATGATTCACGCCCGCATCCTAAAGCGATTTGGGTTTGAACTGACTCGCGACCAATTGCTAGCGATCGAGGATGTCCGCAACGACATGGCCCAGGATGTACCTATGAATCGGTTGATCCAAGGGGATGTAGGGAGTGGCAAGACAGTTATCGCACAATACGCAATGCTCAACGCCGTTGCGAGCAAGCAGCAAGCGGCTCTAATGGTTCCGACCGAGCTACTTGCGAGACAGCACTTCACTCGGCTTCGCAAGCAACTCTCTGGCAGTCAAGTCATGATTGAGTTGCTGGTCGGGTCCATCACTCAACGAGAACGCACCGAGCTTTTGCAACGCATTGCCATCGGAACCGTCGATCTCGTCGTTGGCACTCAATCGCTCTTGAGCGAACAAGTGCAGTTTGAAGCATTGGGGCTGGTTGTCATCGACGAGCAGCACAAATTTGGAGTGCAACAGCGAGCCAATTTGAGAGAGTCCAGGTTGGTTCCGCATTACCTGGTTCTTTCGGCGACACCTATTCCTCGCACTATCGCCATGACCATTTTTGGCGATCTCGATGTTTCGGTTTTGCGGGACAAACCGCCTGGCCGCGCCACGGTGCATACTTATTTGGGGAGCACGGCACAGCAAGGCAAATGGTGGGAGTTCGTCGTCAAGCAGATCCAAAGCGGCCGTCAAGCGTATGTGGTCACCCCTCGCGTCGAATCCGATCCAGAAGCAGAGATTGTCGGGGCAGAACAGGTCTACCGTCAATTGCAAGAAGGGCCATTGGCAGGACTTCGAGTTGATTTACTGCATGGCCGAATGGACGGCAGCGACAAACAGTCGAAGCTGGATGCTTTTACCTCAGGGCATACCCAGGTCCTCGTTGCGACAACGGTGGTTGAAGTTGGGATCGACGTACCGAACGCCACTGTCATGACCATCTTGGATGCGGATCGTATGGGCTTGGCTCAGCTCCACCAATTGCGAGGGCGCATTTCGCGAGGGAGTTTTCCTGGCTATGTTTGCGTGTTCGCAAAACCAGGTGTTGCACCGGAGGAGAATGCCAGGCTAAGCGTGTTAGCGTCAACCGACGACGGCTTTCGATTGGCGGAACAAGACCTGCAAATGCGAGGACCGGGGGACTTGCTCGGTACCAAGCAGATTGGGTTGCCACCCTTGCGAATCGCTGACTTGGTCCGGGACTCGGAAATTCTAGTGCATGCGAGAAGAATCGCTCAGTCCATCGTGGAAAAGGACCCAAATCTCGATTTGGCTGAGCATTCCAAGCTAAAACGACAAGTAACACAACGGCACGGGGCAGTGGTCGCACTGGGTGACGTGGGGTAACAAAATGTGGAGTGCTGGGATTCATCCCAGCTTTAAGATCCGCCTGCGACGCGGGATACGATTTCATTATCAAAGTAGTTGGTAGACATACCCGCATCGACCACTAACGTCTGAGCGGTAATCCCGGATGAGCGGGGGCTGAGTAAAAATAGTACCGTGTCTGCAACTTCCTGCGTGGTGACGCCAGTGCCGCGCGGAATGGCTTTCTCCGCAAAAAGATAAGCGTCTACATAACCTGGTATTCCCGCCGATGCGCTTGTCTTCAACAGTCCAGCACCGACCGCATTGAATCGAATCTTCGAAAATCGACTAAACGATTTCGACAAGAATGCTAAGGATGAATCGAGCGCGGCTTTGACGGGAGCCATGAATCCATAGCTTTCGCTGGCCATCCGTGTGGTGGAGATGCCGATGGTCACCATCGAGGCGGTTGGTGCGAGCAGGTCCTTGACCGCGTTGCTAACTGCAATGAACGAAAAGCAAGAGATATCCATGGCTTGAAGGAATTGCTTCCGAGTCGTCTCATGAAAAGGCTTCATTCCGTCGCTGTAGTCTGCAAACGCGATAGAGTGGACCAGTCCATGAATCGGTTGTTTGTTCGTTGCTAGCTCGATTGCAAGCGAGCTTATTTGCGATTCGTCTTCGACATCGCAAATCCATATTGGACGGTTAGGAAACAACTTGCTTACTTCGTCTCTCCGCTTTTGATTTCGGACAACGTACTCAACGGCCGCGCCGTTGGCTTCGAGGGCTTTGCCGATGGAGTAGGCAACGCTTTTTCGATTGGCGACGCCCATCACAACGAAACGCTTTTCTTCGATCTGCAAGTAGGACATGGGATTGGTTGGAAATAAGGAAGCTTGGTTTGAACTCGAGTGGCACGGCGCGGAGCGAAAGTCGACAATAATAAATTCACAGCCTAGTGCTTTGTCAATTCTAAAAAGTGGGGTAAGCATCCTGCTTGCCAATCCGAACATCATGCGAAACCCGCAAGCTGGAAGCTTACGCCACATTTGCCAACATGCGAAACCCGCAAGCTGGAAGCTTACGCCACATTTGCCATCATGCGAAACCCGCAAGCTGGAAGCTTACGCCACATTTGCCAACGCGAAAGGCGACAATCACGGCGGGGACCGCCGTGCCACACTTTAGCGGCGTCCCTTACCGCCGCTCTTTTTACCTTTTGGAGCACCGAAAGATCTGCCTCCGCTGGTTTTCTTGCTCGCAGGACCAGCCTTCTTTCCGCCGAAGCCCGATCCGGTTCGTGCAGCGCCCTTGTTCGGACGATTGGAACCCGGTCTGCCTGTCGATTCGCCGAGTCGACTGGCGGGCCCCGCCTTACGACTGGATGAACCGCCGGTTCTGCCGCTCGAACTGCTGGATCGCCCTTTTTGCCCGCTATTAGGTCCAGTGGGTCGACCGGTACCTTTCTTGCGAGCGAAGCCGGGGGCACGTTCTCCACCAGTGCCCTGTCGTGTGGATGACTTGCTCGGACTCGGACTGCGATCCGCGCGTGCTTGCTGCGGTTTCTTTCGAGGAGTCTGTCGGACTTCGATTTCTTCGTCGCTGGCCTCTTCGGAATCGTCAGCATCCATGTCGTCATCGTCATCGAAGCTCTCGAAGCCCATGCCTGACGTGTCGAAATCATCGTCGTCGAGAGAGGCGTTATCCATCGAGCCTTCGTCGTCGTCACTATAGCTTAAGACCTTGCCGCGTCGCACATTTCCGTCGAGCGATGGGCCTGAGTTCTTGACAAGTACCGAGTCCTGGAAGCCTGCATCCTCGGTGTCTTGATCTTCTGGTTCGCTGTAAGGATTTTCAGACAGAGGTGGCAGAGTGTCCATCGAGTCGTCGCGTTTGGATTTTTTCTTTACTTTTTGGCTCTTCGTTTTGACAGGCTCTTCGGTGTCCGTCTTAGCAACGACTTCCAATCGATCTTTCTCGATATTCGCTCCGACGCCGCTCATCTCAGCTGACCGATGCCTGTCCTTTTCCTTGCGTTGGATCTTCTTCTCTCGCTTGATTTCTTCGACAGCGTTGTACAACTGTGCGACTTCTTCCTGAGACAATGGACGATAGCTACCTTCGGGTAGTGTCGCCAATCGGAGGGGCCCGATAGCCAATCGTCGTAGGGTAATAACCTTGTGCCCCAACCTCGCCAACACACGGCGAATTTCGCGATTCTTGCCTTCGCTCAAAGTGATCTCGATTTCGGTACAACCTTTTCGAACGCGACGGATCTTGGCACCGTCCACTCTTGCGAATCCTTCGGCCAGATAGATTCCGCGTTGCAGACGACGCATCGAGTCCATCTCGACTTGACCGGCAACAACAACGTAGTAGCTCTTGGGAACGCTGTTGCGAGGGTGCGCCAAGCGTTGAGCGAGTTCACCATCGTTGGTCAACAGGATCAGCCCTGTACTCGACGAATCCAATCGACCGACGGGAAAGAGTCGATTTTGGCCGGGGACCAAATCGATGACTCGGGGCCTGCCCTCTGGGTCGCTATTGGTGCACAGCACACCGGCTGGTTTGTGAACTGCAAAATAGAGCGGTCGATGACGCTTCAGGGGTTCGCCATCCACGGAGATTTTGGCGGTATCTGCGTCCACTTTGACGCCGACTTGGGTAATGGTTTTGCCATCGATTTCGACTCGTCCGTCGGTGATCAGTTCGTCGACTTGGCGGCGGGACCCCAAACCGGCTGCGGCCAAGAGTTTATTGATACGCTGTTCCCCGGTAAGTACGGACGGAGTTTCAGTACGGGGCCGCTTTGGCTTAGACATGGCAATGCAATCACTTTACGAAAGATTCAAAAACACTGTCGTGCAACCGCTCAAAGATCGGTTGGCAGCGTCTCACGACGCAGCAACTCTAGCAAAAGCACCCCACTAGGCGAGCTCTGGTTGACGATGGTAAATTCAATTCACCTCGAAATCGGCTCTGCGGATGAGTTGGCACATTCTCGAAGGAATAGCCTCATCTGGAAATGGGGGTGTCGTATCTGCTAGCCCACAACTGCAAGCCTGCTAAATTAATGGATGAATGTGTATTTTGTCAGGGCAAATGCGGACTTATTTACCAAAACCTCGTGAAAGTGACGTATGACAATCGAAGTGACATGGCTCGGGCACTCTACTTGGTGGATCGAAGCGGGCGCAACCAAGATTCTGTTGGATCCTTTTATTGGGGGCAACCCAGCCGCCAAAGTCGAGTCAACGAGCCTTAATCCAACCCACATCCTAATTTCCCACGGGCATTACGATCACATTGCCGATGCCGTCGAAATCACACTTCGTTCCAAGGCAATTGTGATTTGCAACTACGAAATCGCTACTTGGTTGGAATCCAAGCACGGAATTCAGGGCGTTATTGGGATGAATTTAGGGGGGAAAGTCCACCTACCGTTCGGAAGTATTCAATTCACACCGGCTGTCCATTCCTCGAGTTTGCCTGATGGGTCGTACGGGGGCGCATGCGGTGGATTCCTGATCGAGTTCAAAACCGTCGACGGGAAGCATTCCGATGCCGAGTTTCCCTACCGCCTATACTATACCGGCGATACCGCTTTGTTTTCAGATTTGCGTTTGATCGCTCGCAACGGAGTCGATTGCTTGATTGTCCCAATTGGAGATTTGTATACGATGGGACCCGAGGAAAGCATCGATGCTATTGAGTTGATTCGCCCGAAAATGGTGTTACCCACACACTACAACACTTGGCTTCCTATCGCTCAAGACGCGGCTGCGTGGGTTCAAGCGGTCCATCAGCGCACCAGTGCACGCGCGGTCGCGCCCGAGGTCAACTCGGTTTTGCGATTGGAGAAAAGTGTTGACGTGTAATGCTTGACGCAACTGCGATGAAGAATCAATCGATCGCGGCGCGATCAACCACATTAAACCGAAAATAGAGCCAATGCCAACTAGCCGATTTGAATACCGCGATTATTTAGCGGAGATTCGCAAAAGACGAAAAGAAAAATCCAGCGGAGAGCAAGACTCATTCCATTCGACGATGAGTGGCAAAGAAAAGGATGCATTGGTTTCTCGCTCGCACCGAAGTTTTTGGAAACTTTTCAGGTCGTTTTGGGGGTTGTTGAGGGGCTTTCGAGGGAAGATTCTGTTTGGGCTTGGAACGGTTACCGTTGCTACAGTGCTGGCCCTCATTCCGCCGCTAGGGACCAAACTGGCGATCGATTGTGCGCTGTCGGTCCCAACCAAACCACTTCCAACGTGGATGAGCGAAACGTTGGGTCAGCCGTCACCCATGTTGTTGCTAGTGTGGATCGCAGTCTTGGTGGCAGGGGTGACCTTGGTGAGGACCGTGATCTATCTTTGGGGACGATGGAGCTGCACTCAAGCCGTCAATCAAGTGCAGATGTCGGTACGAAGCCGCGTTTTTGAACACATGCTTCACATGCCGTTGCACAAGATTCAGCAACTCAAATCTGGTGGTGCCACCAGCCTGTTGCGAGAAGATGCGGGCGGAATCGCGGAGTTGATCTTCAGTGTGCTTTACAACCCATGGCAAGCGATCGTGCAGTTGATCGGAAGCCTCATTATCCTAATTATTGTGGATTGGAGGCTCTTGGCTGCCGGTCTATTGCTTTTGCCCGCAGTTTACTTCAGCCACCGCACCTGGATTTATTCTATTCGTCCGCTGTACCGAGATGCACGGCAACGTCGCCAGAAGATCGACTCCAATACCACTGAAACGTTCGGCGGTATTCGTGTCGTAAGAACATTCGCGAGACAGCGTAACGAGACGCAACGCTACGTCAAAGGCAATCACGTCCTGGTTCGCCAGCAGCTATTGATCTGGTGGCGAACACGACTGATCGAAATCGTTTGGGAAGTACTTATTCCACTTGCTTCGACATCGTTGTTGGTTTACGGCGGATGGCAAATACTACAATCGCATCTAACGTTGGGGGATTTGATGATGTTTTTGGTCTACTTGACAATGCTGCTTGGTCCTATCGCGACTCTTGCCGGGGGTGCGGTTCAATTTCAAAACAATCTAGCTGGCCTCGATCGAATCTTGGATTTGCTGGCAACTCCCAGGGAACTCGCGGATAAGCCTGGGGCAATTCGAGTCAGCCGAAAGGAAGTCAGAGGAGACGTACGCTTTGAGTCGGTGTCGTTTCGGTACCCGGAAAACGAACAGTGGATTCTCAAGGACATCAGCGTGCACGCCAAAGCTGGACAGACAATCGCTATCGTTGGCCGTAGCGGAGCAGGCAAAACGACGCTCTGTAATTTAGTAGCTCGATTCTTTGACCCCGAGCAAGGCCGCATTCTGGTCGATGGAATAGATTTGCGAAATGTCCAATTGCACAGCTACAGACAACTCCTCGGCGTAGTCGAGCAGGATGTCTTTTTGTTCGATGGCACGATTGCAGACAATATTGCTTACGGTCGGCGAGGAGCCACGATGGAGCAAGTCGAGCAAGCAGCCAGAGCAGCCGCAGCGGACGAGTTTATCACCAAATCTCCGAAAGGCTACGATACGCTGATCGGAGAACGAGGATTCAAACTGAGTGGGGGTCAGCGACAACGACTCGCTATCGCCCGCGCATTGCTAGCGGACCCGAGAATTCTGATTCTCGACGAGGCGACAAGCAATCTCGATAGCGAAAGCGAACGGTTAATTCAATCCAGTCTGACTTTGCTCCTAGAGCAAAGAACGGCATTTGTCATTGCGCACCGCTTGAGTACGATTATACATGCAGATCAGATCATCGTTTTGGATGAGGGAAGGATTGCCCAGCGGGGGACCCACTCCGAGTTGCTAGAGCAGCGCGGGATCTATCAACAGATGGTAAGATTACAGACAGAGAGCCCCATCGCGCCCCAATGGATGGACTCCTAGATCATTCGGTATTGTTTGTCTAGAGACCTATTGATGTCGAAATCGCTGCAAGGAAACTGTTTGTTGGCATCGCCCTTTTTGGACGACCCCAACTTTTTTCGTTCGGTCATATATTTGGTGCGTCACGCCGAGGACCACGCGTTTGGGTTGATTTTGAATCGCCCTACCGACTTTCGCTTGGACAAGGTGGTATCGATGGTCTGTGAACTGGAGTGTGTGCATGACGGGCCGCTTTATTGTGGTGGGCCTGTGGATGGCCCGTTAATCGCTTTGCATGACCAGTCGGAACTTGGCAGCGAAGAGTGCATCGACGGCTTGAGCCTGACGAGCGACCAAGATAAATTATTGAAATTGTTCGTGATGCCGCAGGCGAAGCTCAAGCTTTTTGATGGGTTCGCTGGCTGGGGAGCCGGACAGCTTGAGGAAGAATTGGAAACGGGGAGCTGGTTGATCGCAGACATCGACGCCGATCTAGTCCTTAGCGATGATCCAGACATGTGGGAGAATCTATTGAAGCGGATTGGACAGAACATTCTTTCGGTGGATGATAAAATCTCAGATAGCCCTATCGACCCCCAGTGGAATTAGAGCATGGTGGAAACAGCCAATGGGTAGGCCTCCTCGCAATAGCCAGGGCGGAACGATCTATCACGTCATCGGTCGCGGCCTAAAACCCAAGCCCATTTTTCGATCCGAGGACGATTACCAAGAGTTCGATACGGTCTTGTCGCAAGCCGTGGAACGATTGGAGCCTCGCTTGTTGGCGTATTGCGTTTTGCCCAAGCATTGGCATTTGATTTTGACGCCGCGCAAGGATGGAGATTTGTCCAAGCTGATGGCTTGGTTGACGATAACCCATTCGGCGCGCTGGCACGCCAAGCCTCGACGCGCCGGGACGGGTGGACTCTACGAACGTCGATTCCGTTCGTTTCCCGTTCAAGACAATTCGACATTGCTAGAGGTGATGCGATTTGTCGAAGCGCACCCGCGTCGAGTGGGATTGGTGGATTCGGTAGAAGATTGGCGTTGGTCGAGCGCAGGTCGACGCGGCAAACCCGATGAGCCTTCATTTGCATTGCTGTCGAGCCCACCGGTACCGTTACCGATGGATTGGAGCGAGCAACTGGGTGTAGAAATGCCAGCAGAAACCCTCGACAGGATTAACCACTGCATTCATCGAAGCTGTCCATATGGCGATTCTGCTTGGGTACAGAAGACAGCGATCCGTTTGAATCTGGAGTCAACACTCAGGCCACGCGGCCGACCGAGAAAAATCGTTTAATTTGAAGTGCCGGGATTCATCCCAGCTTTAAGATAGTGCGCCGGAGTCGTTTCGTAATTTCGCCTTGAAACATTGTCGCCTTTTGCTCCGCAAAAGTGCGTTAACGCGACGCACTTTCGCGGAGCGAAAGGCGACAATAGAACTCAGCCCAATCCGCCCGACAGTTCTGTGGCTCGTTGAACCCGTGCAATTGCCAGCATGAATGCAGCTGTTCTCAGGGATACCGAATGCGTTGCCGACTGTTGCCAGACGCTTTCAAACGCTTCGCTCAGCGTTCGATCCAATTCCTGCCGAACACGGTCCAGGCTCCAACGATAGTGCTGGCGGTTCTGAACCCATTCGAAGTAGCTTACGGTAACTCCGCCCGCGTTTGCGAGAATATCAGGCAGAATCATGATCCGCTTGGCCGAGAGTATTTCATCGGCGTCTGGGTCGACCGGACCGTTGGCAGCTTCGATAATCGTCTTGGCTCGTATTTTGTTCGCGTTGTCCTTGGTAATGACGTTGTCAAGCGCTGCAGGAATGAGCAAATCGACGTCAAGTTCTAACAACGCTTCGGTCGGTAATTTTTCTGCTCCGGTATATCCAAGAAGCCGATTACCATTTTTGATCGAGTAAGAAAACATCTCGGGGATATTAAGCCCCGAGGCATTAAAGTAAGTACCACTGACGTCGCTCACGGCCACGATTGGAAATGTCGACTCGAACAGGAACTTCGACGCGTGCGAGCCGACGTTCCCGAATCCTTGAATTGCCGTCCTGCATTGGTCGGGACGGACGTTGATCCGCTTAAGCAATTTGACCGCGAGCAATCCAACGCCTCTACCGGTGGCTTCCTCCCGGCCTTTTGCGCCGTACTCTTCCACCGGTTTGCCTGTAATTACGGCGGGATTGAATCCATGGTATTTTTCCCATTGGTTGCGGAACCACGACATGACTTCATGATTCGTTCCCATGTCCGGTGCGGGAATATCGCTGTCGGGTCCAACTATTTCATGGATTTGGTCGACAAAGACCCGAGTCATCCGCTCAAGTTCTTTCTTGGAGAGGGTTTTAGGATCGACGCCAATGCCACCCTTGGCGCCACCGTAAGGCAAATCGACAACGGCCGTCTTCCAGGTCATTAACGACGCGAGCGCTCTGACTTCATCCAGGTCAACTGCGGGATGATATCGCAGCCCCCCTTTCATAGGACCGCGTGAGTTATCGTGTTGAACACGATACCCGAGGAGGGTTTCTACATTGCCATTATCCCGTTCAAATGCAACTTGGACCGTAACCTCGCGTTTGGGGGTAATGAGCAGTTTTCGAAGCCATTCGGGCGTCTTGAGTTGGTCTGCAGCGAGATGGAAGTACCGGCTCGTGGATTCACTTGGTCGCATGATGTTTGAGATTGAAAGGAATGTCCATTGGAACGGCAGACAGAAAATGTCGCTTCGAAGATAGGCATTCGATTATAGACCAAACAAGATTCGATTTTGGGCCAGTTAGCCCGCCGATCTGGTTGTAATGCCCACAAACCAGCGAAAAACGAATGTGCGACAATTAATTTCAAAAGCCCCTTTCCTAGCGAGGGCTGCGCTGCAATAATTTCTTGCGTCCAGAATCTCTCACCAGGGAGCTTTTGAATTTGTGCGGAAGTGGCTCTCGCGAGGGGGAAGCGCGAATCGGGTCAGGACTTAAGTGGAGCAGCCATAAGTGTCGTACTCTTGTGCGAGGGCCTCTTCCGCACAAATCATTCGCTCATTGTCGTCTTTTGCTCCGCAAAAGTGAGTTAACGAAGCGCACTTTCGCGGAGCGAAAGACGGCTGTGTGCCACCCGCCAAAAACCACTAGATGACCAGCGATTCCATCCAGAAATTCTTTCGTAGCGAAATCGCTTCGATGAGCCCCTACACCCCAGGCGAACAGCCACAGACGGGGAAAGCCATCAAGCTTAATACGAACGAGAATCCTTACCCGCCTTCACCACGGGTGATTGAAGCGATTCTCCAAGCGACTTCAAAACTGGAACGTTATCCGGACCCACTCGGAACCTCTTTTCGACGTGCCGTCGGTGACATACTCGACGTTGACCCAGAGATGATCCTCTGCGGTAACGGCAGCGATGATTGCCTAACCATTCTCACGCGAGCGTTTGTTGGGGCGGGGCAAAAATTGAGACTTCCCTTCCCTAGTTATGTTCTTTACCGAACTTTGGCCGAACTGCAGTCGGCTCAATTTGAAGAAGTGCCTTTCGACAAAAACTTTGGCTTATCCGCTGGCTTTTTCGCCAAGGATGAGTCACTGAAATTGATTTATTTGCCCAATCCAAACAGTCCAAGCGGCACGATGGTGGGTCACGAATCGATCTTGCGACTTGCGGACAGCGTAGACTGCCCAGTCGTGGTCGATGAGGCGTACGTGGACTTCGCACCTGCAAATTGTATTGGACTGATTCAGCAGAACCCAAAGATTATCATAACGCGAACCCTGAGCAAATCGTATGCATTGGCTGGTCTTCGATTCGGATATTTGGTCGCTCATCCCGAGATTGTGCAAACGCTTCGCAAAGTCAAAGACTCTTATAACACCGACCTGTTGTCCCTGGCTGGGGCAACGGCCGCTATATCGGATCAGTCTTGGTTGAAAGACAATGTTTCGAGGATTGTGGCTACGCGATCTCGCATGCTGGTTGCGTTGAGAAAACTGGGATTCGACGTAATTGAATCGCACGCTAACTTTCTATGGTGCACTCGAACCGATCGGCCCTCGAAGCCCCTTTATGAGCAGCTCAAGAAGAACGGTATCTTGGTCCGTTACATGAATTATGCCGGCTGGGGCGACGGCCTTCGCATCAGCGTTGGTAGCGATGAGCAAATCGACGCGATGCTGGTCGTGCTCAAAACAATTCTTTGATCTCGCGGTAACCGAAGTCAACTAGCGGGAAAGGACGACCTGCTGGCCCAGGCAAGTGGCTCTCGAGATTCAGGCCAAGCGAATGGAAAATGGTCGCCACAATTTCGGGTGGCTCCGTCGGTCGTTCCACCGGTACCGCGCCTATCGGATCACTCGCCCCAACGATTCGACCCCCTTGAACGCCTCCACCCGCGAAGTAGACAGTGAAGCACTGTGGCCAGTGATCACGGCCACCTGCCGGATTCACCTTTGGAGTCCGACCGAATTCGGCTAAGTTGCAAACCAAGGTGTCGTCTAGCATTCCTCGTTGATGGAGATCTTCTATCAAGGCCGAATAGCCTTGATCGTACATGGGAGCCACTACATTCTTCATGCCTTCGATGGACGTGAACGGCTTGCTGCCGTGTATGTCCCAACTGATCTCGTCGAATACCGTCAGGAAAGTATTGATGGTCACAAAGCGAACGCCCGCTTCGACCAACCGACGAGCAAGCAGACAGCATTGACCAAACCGGTGCATGCCGTATCGTTCACGGACAGCCGTCGGTTCTTGATTGAGGTCGAATGCGTTTCGAGCGTCTGGGCTCGTCATCAGTCGATAAGCCGATTGGAAGTTGTCATCCATCAGCTTGGCAGATTCGCTCGATTCAAAGTTGCGGATGGTGTTGTCAACAACATCACGCATGCGTCGACGACGATTAATACGTGCCGTACCGATGTTGTCCGGGGGAAGCAAATCGGGAACTTTAAAATCCTTTTGGGATGGATCGGCCATCAATGCAAAGGGATCGTGGGCTTTGCCCAGGAAACCACCAGCTTGTCCATTGGGTAGATTGCCACCTCCACGCCCCATTGTCTCAGGCAAAACTACGTGTGGCGGCAAATCGGAACGGCGGCCTAACAGGTAACTTGCAACCGAACCGACGTGCGGTGTGTTTACCCCTCCGGCGAACTGCCGACCGGTCTGCATGATCTGCCAACCTGCATCGTGAACAGCAGCCCCGCGATGAAAACAAGATCGAACGAGTGAAAACTTGTCCGCGATCTTGGCGTGTAGCGGGAGGATTTCGGAAATCTGCATGCCAGGTGCACTAGTTGCGATAGGTTGGAAAGGACCGCGAATCTCGGCTGGCGCATCTGGCTTCATGTCAAACGTATCTATTTGACTAGGCGCGCCGAGGTTGAAGATCATGATGGCAGATCGTTTGCTTTTGCTCGGGTCAATTTTCCCAGCTTCGGCTGCAGCCAAGTACTGAGGCAATCCCAGGCCAATAGCTCCCAATGTTCCCGCTTGCAAGAAGTCACGGCGTGTTACACCGTTGCAAGTTTGGGAGTATCCGTTTCCTAGAAAGGTAAGCATCGTTGCGTAAAGCTCCGCAAAAGTAGGTGGAGTCGGAGGGGATTCGACCGCTAGCCGGGATTATTCATTAGCCGTTTAACGCTAGCCACGGTTGTCCGCTACGCATAACCGGATACTACCGCCTTTCGGCTGACCGTTAAATCTCCGGTGAATAATCCGGTACTATTGTAACATGAAGCGGAAGGAATAGATTCGCGATAAATCGAGAGGCAGGTTGAAAGTCACTTAAACCTCTGCGAGGCGTTCCGTTGCGTCGCCGAACTTGTCGAGCCGCATCCCAAACTTGTCGAGCAAGGATAAGTACAAACTGCACATCTTCCGATTGGGTTTGCCTCCATAATCCAAAACACGCCCGGTCTCCAGTTTTCCGCCCCCCTTGCCGAGGATTGCAACAGGCAACTTGGTCGCATCGTGCCCACCCGTCAGCATGCTGCTACAGTACATCAAAATGGAATTGTCCAAAGCGGTGCGTTCCCCTTCTTGGATTGCGTCTAGCTTGTTGGCGACGTAGGCGAATTGTTCGAGGAAAAACCGATTCACCTTGAGCCAGTCGTCGGACTCTTGATGGGAAAGCAGATGATGGATCATGTAGTCAACGCCGAGATTTGGGAACCGAAGAGACGAATGATCGTTGTTGAGTTTGAGCGTGCACAATCGAGTTGTGTCCGTTTGGAAACCCAGGACAAGAATATCGCACATCAACCGCATGTGTTCGGCAACGTCTTGCGGAATTCCATCGGTCGGTCGTGGAATGTTTGGTATCTCCATCGTCGGTCGCCAACCTTGCAACTCCCCTCGCTTTCCTGCGTTGGAAATCCGCTGCTCGACTTCGCGCACCGAACTCAAATACTCATCTAACTTGTGTTGGTCGCTTGTGCTGATCGTTTTTCGAAACGAAGTTGCGTCTTCGAGAACGGCATCGAGTACGTTCTTGTCTCCTTTGCTAGTCGCATCGCGGAAAAGCCGATCGAATGCGAGAGCCGGATAGACTTCGAGCGGGGTCGGCGACGTCGGCGAACTCCAAGAAATGTGACTGCTGTAGATCATCGAATAGTTTTTGTGAACCGATGGATTCCCCTTTTCGCAACCCAGCACAAGACTCGAAACCTTGGTCGTCTGACCATAGTGTTGTGCCAACAGTTGATCGATGCTGGTTCCGCTGCGAATGCCTCCTCCGGCTTCCAGCGGAGCGCCGCTCAATAGATTGCCCGTTTGCGAACTATGGATGTTTCCCTTAAGCGCCTCTTCGTTGTAAAGGCCTTTGATAAAGAGCAGTTTCTCGCGATAGGGAAGAAGTGGCTCAAGCACTTTGCCGAGTTCCATTTCCTTGCCAGCACCTTTAGCCCACCAATGATCCTTGTGAAAGCCGTTGCCTGAAAACAGTACCGCCATCCGAACGGGTGCATCGCCGTTGGCTGCGGTTGTCCCGGCTTCCCGACCCCAGACACGCAGTGACTCCATCCAAGGCAGAGCCATCGAGACTCCAATGCCGTGAAGGATGGTTCTACGCGAAGTGAGTATTGATGTCATGATTTCTCAGTTGGAGAGGAGGGAGGGGATGGAGTGAGGGACCGGCGAAATTGTCCCTCGCTTACGCTTCGGGTTGGGATTCTCCAATCTGCCGCTCGCCGTAAAAGCCTTGTTGCTGCGATCGACAATCATGGACGCTGCTCCGCCCCGCGAATCATTCTAAACTGTGGGCTCAATACGATCAGCTCCACTGCTACGGAAATGCGGAAGTCCTTTTCCGACAATTGCTTGATCATTTCGTCAATCAGCGGCTTATCCGACAACTGCACCGATCGCCCAAGCGCATAACCGAGCAAGCGTCGGCAAAATGTCTCTAGAAAATCTTTCCTTCGCGTCGTTGAAAGATACTGCCGCAAGCTTTCGACTCCGGTCAGCGTCGTACCGTCTCGTAGGACGGCCGTTGTATCAATGCGATGCCCGTGAGCGTCGTTGGTCCTAAGCCGACCAATCGTGTCGTATTGCTCCAACGCATAGCCAAATCCGTCGATTCGCTGATGGCATTTGGTACACGCTGGGTCGTTGCTGTGCCGCTCGATGAGTTGCCGCTCGGTTAAATCCGCTGGCACCTCTTCGGGTAGCACCGGCACATTTTTCGGGGGGCGTGGCAGTTTCTCACCCAGCAAGAATTCGGACACCCAATTGCCTCTCAAGATTGGGCTGGTTCGAGAAGCGCCAGAATGCTTGGACATGGTGGCCGCCATACTCAAAATGCCACCTCGAGACGACTTCCGCGTGCCATCAACTCTTTGCCAGTCACCCTCCACATTTTCGAGGCCGTAAAACTTGGCTAGTCGACCGTTCAAGTACGTGTGATCGGCACTGAGCAAGTCAAGGATCGAGCCATCCTTCCGAAACATGTTTTCGAAAAACCGGATCGATTCCTCGTACATATCCGATTTGAGTCCTGAAAACTCGGGATAGTGTTCTTCGCTTTTTTCGTCAAACTGGTCAAAATCGCGAATGTGTAGCCATTGGCACCCGAACTCAATGGCCAAGCGTCGCATGCGATCGTCCGACATCATGCGACGGACTTGGTTGCGCAGGACTTCGGGGTCGTGTAGGTTTCCGCTTTCGGCCGTCTTTTGCAGCTCCCGATCCGGCATCGTGGACCACATGAAATAGCTCAATCGCGTCGCAAGCTCCCGACTCGAAACAGGCGCGGGAGTTTTTCCTTGCGCCGCAGCTTCGCCCCGAAACAAAAACGCCGGTGCTACGAACACTCTAGCCAAGACCATACGAATGGCCGTGCCATGCGGAAGCTCCTCACTTCGCAGACGCTGATACAACTCCTTTAATTGTTGTTTTTCGGAAAGCGACACAGTTCTACGCCATGCCTGCTCCGCGAAATCCAATAGTGATTGCAGGTGAATCGGTTCTGCTTCGAGCATTCGCAACTTGAATTGTTCGGCTCGTTGCATGATCCCTTCACGCATCGGTGTGAACGCGCTAGGGTCGGCATCCTGAGTTGCAAATTGCCAAAGCTGTTCGTATGCGTCCACCAATGCCAAAGCATCTTCGCTTACAAAATGCAATTCATCCCATAGTTGGTCAAGCTCCGCAGCTTGTTCCTCGTTCAACATCAATCGCTTGAGATGCTCGTCTTCGCGATAGAAGAGTGTCAACGTGACCACTTCATCCACAGGGATAATTTTGGTGTAACACAACGCGGCAGGAAACAATTGCCGAAAGGCGTCCAATTGAGAAAGCAGTCGTGTGCGCGACGCACTGCCCTCCGCTACGATAATCGGCGAATCGTACTGCAATGGCCTATCGCCATCGGTCCAAGTCGCCTTGGCTCCTTTGATCGCAGCCCCGCTGGCAGCCAGCCCATGCAATTGCGAGGGTCTGTCAAAAAGCACTTGCATTTGCACAGTCCCTTCGGCTCCAGTCTCGGCATGCAGCGAACCAGTTGCCACAAACTCGTATCCCTCAACCAAGTCGGCTGGAACGACCACTTCTGTCATGGAAGGCGCTTGAACGACCATGTCGGATGCGTTGGTTGGCTGTCCATTCGGGTGCTTGCCGAATAAGGCCGGGGCGACTCCGAACTTGGATGCGACGGTGTCTATGATGAGTGGCTTGTTAGCAAGTAGTTCAGCCCGAACTGCGGAAAAGAGAGGACCGCTTAAGGAAGTGAGCTGTTGGTACAATATTGCATCCGGCGAGTCGCCCGGGATGGCACCTGGGCCACGGGTTAAGAGCGACTGAACGTCGGCTGCCCATTTCTGCTTTTCAATCCTGTTCGTAGCCATCTGCCATTTTTCGAGCAGCGAGCCGACTGGGATGATAGACTTTTCGTCTGACGCATCTGGCTCGCTGTAAAAGTGCCATACGCCTGAATTACCTCGCCGATCGGAGTGAGGATTTCCAGCGAGTATGTCAGGAGAAACATCCTTGGCGAGATCCCAATCCAAGGATTTGTCTGTGTTGCTTCGGATTGAGAGGTCGATCGCAGTCATATCGCAAGAGTGCTCGCCATTGCGTGGACCTACGATCAACGAAATCAAGTCCCCTTTTTCAATGGCAATTTCTGTAGCGGATGCAAAGCGTTGTGGCTCGACATTCGTGGCTGAGCCCGATGCGAGTATTCGCCGCGAACCTTGATGGCTATGCTCCACATGCCAAGTGACTCCATTGCCGCAACCAATGTGAGCCCTTTGGACACGGCTCGTAATCGTCACGATTCCTGCGATAGGGCTCTTCCATCCAACCGCCACGCGCTTCTTGGGCGATGGGTGAACCCCGACACTATGTGGCTGCATATCGCCTGGCACTCGCACAAACTGGTCGGATGAATTGGCGATCACACTCAGCGCATCCGTTCCTACCCAACCTTTTACAAAGTCGTAGTTCTCAGCCCGTTCCATCTTGGTCGTCATATAGGAATCGATTCTCTTTTCACCGACCCCGATCCCCAAATACGGAAACCAGGCCGCAAGGATCATTCGGTCAACCGAAAATTCTTTAGCTAACGCATCGATGGATACCTTGTCAGCAGATTGGCTGAACTCGGAAGCGGCTGCCAAGCTGTTAGCAACATTGGCAAGGATCGTTTTTCGATTCGCAGAAAGGGAAGCAATCGCGTAGCTCAGGTCGTGAAGAAGTAGGTCTGGTTTGCCGGCTGCCACGAAGCGAGGGTTCTCCCAAACGGCGAAGTCACTCGCGTTTCCGTCTGAAAGATCTGAAGCAACCAAGAACAGGGATAGATTCTTGCCATCTTGCGGTTTTGGAAGTTTGGTTCGTATTTCATGCCTTGAGGAAAGAGGCTGTACTGGGACTTGCCAAGCCGCTGGGCCGTCCCGTTTGCCAATATGCCCAATGGTTGAGAAACGCCACAAAGATTGTTGCCATTTCGCAATTGTTGCGATCAGGTCGGTGAGATCCTCAGGCTTGGAGGAACGCCACTTTGCTTTGACAACATCCAGCACTAACGACGGCATTTGGTCGTTTAATGTATTCCAAAGCGTGGTCAAGTACTTTTCATTCAACGAGTGTGCTCTCGCAACCGCGGCGATGGTCGTTGTTCCAGATAGGAGCGCTTCTCGCTCAATCAAAGTAGCACGGAGGTAGGATTCTAAAGGGACTCTCCCCCCGCTGTTGGTATCGAACTGGATGCCTTGCAGATTGACCGCCGTCGCGCCGCGGTTATCCGAAAACCGAGCGTAGAACGCTTGTATGGCTGCGAGTTTTTCGTTGGTCCAGTCTCGTTGCGAGCTGTTCAGGGAAAATTGAATCCCAGTCGGAGCTAACATCGCGTGTGCAGAGATCTCCTTTGCTGCGTCGAGATACTTTTGAATCAAGGCAGGCGAAATTACCAAAGCGCTACCGACGTTGGTAAAGCCTTCGCCAGCCGCATTATCCGCAGGGAATTCTCGAGCTGGATGCAATTTGACTCCCGTCAGATCTTGGATGGTATAGGTGAATTCGGCATTGTTGAGCCGCCGAAGTACCACCGGGCCTGGGTCGCCAGCGTTTGCAATGGAATCGGCATGGAGAATCGCTTGCACCCAGCCTTTCAGCGAGGAGATCTCGGACGCAATAGGTTTTTCTTCGGCATCTTTAGGTGGCATCTCGCCATCCTCCAACATCTCGACAACGCGTTGCCACGGAACCACGTTGCTGCGAATATCCGCGACGCTACGGAACTGCGCCAAATCGAGCTCGCCTTCATTCTGGTCGACAGAATGGCAACGGAGGCAGTATTTTCGAAGCACAAGTTGTTGCGTTGAGACGAACTGTTCCTCCAACGACTCAAAGGATTGGAGAGTCTGAGTAAAACCTTTTGTTGACAAAAGAATACTGACTGCGAAAACCAATCGGAAAAGGGATGGATTTAACGAAGAAGAAAGGGGGGACAATGGGAGAGTCTCCGGCGGGGGGAAGCGATTGGATAGGGTTGTTCTCGTTCGGCTACAGCATGGACTCCACGCGGTCCCAAAAATTCCAATCCCCATTGGCGTATTCGGTGCATTCCAATTGCAGTTTGTCGACACGACGTCCCGGTTTTGATTCTCGCAATTCAGGTAGCGGGCAAGGATGAAGAGGACGAGTACAAAAGGTTACCAATACCTGTGCATCGAACAAATGTCGAACCGGTTCTAATTCTTTTTCGGAAGCCACGTTTGGATCGAAAGCTGGCAGAGTCTTCGGAGTGATTGACACAATTTTATACTCAATCAGAATTCCAGAACAGGAATGCGTAAAGAACAGTCGTGGGTGGTGTTTCAAAAGGCGACCTTCGTCTTCGTCCATGACAGCGTCAAGTGCCGTGGTTAGATGTTTATGCGCAGCATTTATGTCGCCAACGGTCGCAGCGAAGAGATGTTTGATCTTGTACGCAGGCACCGGTGCGTCCATATCGTCCTTCCAAACATTAGTATTGAGCATGATGGCATGGTGGTCGGCAAGGTGATGGAGAGTCTCACCGGGCACGGGCCCCGTCTTTTTGCCGCCAAATTCATAGTACCAGTTTGACATTTGTGTCCCCTCTTAAGTTGCACCAATGATTAGAAAACTCACTCGTCAATTGTCATCCCTCAGTTTAACAGATGCTATTAGCTATCCGCAACGACGAGCGTTTTCAGGAAAGATTTCGAAAAACGACTTGGTTGGAGTGGTGCGATCTCGTCCCGTGCTTTGTTACCGGATTCGGCTCTGGTCCTCAACAAGCTGCCCTGTCGGAAGGGAGTTTTCCGGCGGGTACCAGGCTGTCCGACAGCGGAACGAGTGACGCTGACTTCTTAAAAATTCTGTTGTGTGCGTTTTCGTACATTTCCATTGTCGACTTTGATGGCAACCTCTACTACACCGAAGTCCCGACCCCGGGGGTCGGTGGCGGTGCAAATCGAGTCGTTCGATTAAACGCAAATCGAAAAAAATCAGTTGTAGTTTCTGCCTGTGACCCGAATCCATGCAATTTAACGAGCGACTTGTTTGGAAACGTTTACTGGACTTGCACCTCTGCCAATGTGATCGTCCGGAGGACACAATTCGGGGCAGGTACAACCTCGGTTTTGTTGAGGGGATTGAAGTCGCCCTTTGGTATCGATGTCCCTCTCATTTTGCCGAACGTCATCTACTTCACCGAAGTGCCAACGCCAGGACTGCCAGGTTCATCGGAAGGGAAGAATAATGTCAGCGTAGCGATCAAGCTGTTCTCGTCGTATTTGCAATTTCAGCTATCCGGAAGGAGAACCAGAACCCGTCGATGTTGCAGTCGGCTTGGATGGAACTGCCTATTGGACGTGCCGCACGGCCGGAGTCATTCTCCGCGCCCGAAACGCATCAAACAATTCAGAAGAATAATCGCCTTCGATCTTAAGGCGGGCCGATTTAAATCGTAGCGGAAGCTGTCAAAGCTTTCGTGAATGCTGGACGCCAACGAAATGCTGGACGCATTCCGCTACTAGGGAACGCTAGCGAAAGTGTTTCGCGGCCCAGCTTAAGTTCGACGCCGAATAATCGCCTTCCGGGCCTCCAGTGCTTCACTCACGCTAACTGGAGGCGCAGATAATTCTTTTTCTATTCAACTTACGTTTATGAAGTAGCAAGAGTTATCTTGCTACTTTACTCAAACAAGACTGAACAACCGAAAACTAAACTGGCTTTACGTTTTCAGCGCAAGGTCCCTTAGGTCCTTTTCCTTCGGTATAGGAAACCTTCTGGCCTTCGTGCAACTCATTAAAAGTCGCGCCCTTGACACTCGACGAATGAAAAAACAAATCTTTGCCGCCACCGACGTTGATGAACCCGAAACCCTTGTCCGTCAACTTTTTGATGCTACCTTCGGCCATAACAACTCTTCCTTCAAATGATAGAACCGAACGCCGCCGTCAAACATTGTTGGCCGTACGTCCATTTGTTCATGGCGAAAGTGTACCCTGCTTGACCACCAATTACGCAAAGGAATTTGCCGCTACGGCTGTTTCTAGGAACAAATCTCAGATATTTACGAGCATTTAACCGGCTTGCTGTTGTTTTCCAAGCTAACGGAGGGGGTTTTCACCGCTTGTCGGCTTAAGTCTTTGGTTCAAAGTGACCAACCTTTCCAACATTTCCTTCGAGCAACAATTGATCACCACTAGAAAGCCCGGAGCGTATTTCAATCCTGTCGGCCTTTTGTCGACCCAACCCAACAACCTGCTCCTGCAACTTGCCATCGACAATCTTCCAAACCTTGTCAACACCGGCAAATCGTATGAGTGCAGAAGTTGGAATGACGATCGCTTTGGCTTCAGAATCGATTGGGATCACTCCTTCGGCAAACAATCCACTGCGCAACGTTCCATCTTGGTTGTCGACATTCGCTTCGAAAACCAAGGAACGATTCACTTGGTCCAAACTAGGGCTGATTCTTGAAATCGAGACCGTTCGAACTTGATCGCTCAAATCAAACGTGAGTTCTATCTGCTGACCAATTTTCAATTGCTGGGCAAACCGCTCCGGGACGCTTCCTCGAAAACGCAGAACTGTCGTTTTGGCAATGCTCATCAGCGGCTGACCGGCCTGCACGTAGGTCCCTCTTGAGACCAACCGCGATTCAATCGCACCCTGGAACGGGGCTCGCACGGTCGTCTCCGACAAGCGTTGATGAGCCAGATCACGCAAAGCAGACTGAACTGCAATCAACGCGATTTTTTCCCGCACGCCGTTTTGTGCAGATGAGAACCGAGCCGATGCAACGCGTTCTGCAGATTCTGCCAAATCTAAATCGGCCATGCTGATCGCGTCTCGATTGGATAGCTGACGAATCCGATCGATTGCCTTTTTCGCTTCGTCCCACACTGCTCGTGTTTCGCGAACGGGCGGCGCGTTGTCTGGATTTAAGCCCTCAGTCGGGTCACCAGGCTTGAGTCCAACGGCTGACCGAGCTTGCAAAAGCTGTGCGTCGGCTTGTTCCACCATCAGTTGAAACTCCTTGGGGTCTAGTTGAACCAAAACGTCGTCCTGACACGCGATATCTCCTAGATCCACTGGCACGTCAACAATTCGGCCCGCAACCTTCGCGCCTACCGTGGTGACTTCGTCCGCAATCAAGGTTCCTTGGCTCTTCACCAATTTTGGCCATAGGATAGGCTCAATCGTCAACGCGGTTCCTTGAACCAATACCTCAGGGGGGGGCTCAGCTTTCTTGCCCGATTCTGGCTGACGGCAACCTACAAGACCGAAAACACCTATGGCAAGAACGAGCCCCGCGTACTGTGTCGTCTTTAAAAACGCTTGGATTAAGGTCATTTAGGCTGGGGTGGGGGGCGTTCGGGGGGAAGATGATGCTCGGTTGGATCGCACGCGTCAAAAGCCATTGTGATCAGTTAACCCCAAAACATCAATGATCGGTCCGCGTGGCGGATGCTGCCAGCATCCGAACCGATGCTGGCAGCATCCGAACCGACGCTGGCAGCATCGGCCACGGCTGCTAGAATACCGTCTGCGGTGCCACGATTACCAGTACTTTTTAAGGAACAGCCGATGACCTCCGTTGCAAAACTCCCCCGCAAGCACTTCCTTTGGACTTTGCTTTTGCTCATTTTCAGCCAGTCTCCTCAGGCAGAAGCTCAACAAATATCGGAGCGGTATTCGTCCCTCCCCAACGATTCGCTGAGCCTGACGTCGATTGATGTCGCTTCACTCCGCAACCGAAAGGAGCTGGAAATGGTTCCGTGGGAAATCATTTCAGCACTTGGCAAACAAGAACTGGGAATTGACCCACTGCTGATTTCCAGCATCGACATAACTGCGGGCATGCCAAGCATCAATGGCCCTGAGTTTGGAGCCAGCATAACGACTACAGCTCCTGTTGACATCGCGAATTTGAATGGAAAGTTTTTTGCTGGTATTACCGCTTCACCCAAGGTAAAGGATATGCGATTTCGAGCGGTAAATGGAGCGCCCATGAAGGTAGTCCAGTCAGAACCTCAAAAAGTACTATTCGGTACCGAAGGCACGTTGCGCAGGATGATGTCAGCAAAATCGAAGCCGAGCAAAATTCTCGAACTCGCCAGTTCGTCCAAGTACCCGATCTGTACGGTCACAGCGTTTGAAACGGTTCGGCCAATTATCGATGGCGCATTTGCAGACGCAAGCGGACGTGTTCCTGCTCAACTGATCGATGACATTCAAATTGTCATCGATGAACTTCAGTACTTGGTAAGTGAAACCGATGTATTCAGCTCCTCTGGCATGATCAAAATAAAGATGGTTGCCAACGATAACGAATCCGCCAAAAAGCTCGCAGGAGCCTTGGAACGGCTGCGAAAGAACGGAATGGTCATCGGGGAACAAGCGATACTAGACGCGCTCAACAACCAACCTCAAGTTTCGGCAGAAGTCAGGGCCGCCACGATTCAATACCTCCAACGCTTAAAGACGTTTCTAAGCAAGGCAGAATTGTGGGAGGTCAATGGAAGCGAGATCGCAGTCAAAGGCGAATTCGCTTATACCGTTCCAACCATTGGAGTTTTGACAGGCTTGCTGTTGCCTGCCGTACAATCCGCTCGCGAAGCAGCCCGGCGTATGCAGTCGTCGAACAATCTCAAACAGCTCATGTTGAGTCTGCACAACCACGAGTCGGCCTACAAACAAATACCAGCCCGAGTGTCGAAGGACGCCAACGGAAAGCCGCTACTCAGTTGGCGTGTTGCCATACTGCCCTATATCGAACAAGGGAATTTGTATAACCAATTCCACTTAAATGAGCCCTGGGATAGCGAGCACAATATCAAGTTGCTGGACAAGATGCCGAGTACTTTCGCACACCCAAGCTACGTTGGTCCCCAGGGTCACACGATCTATTTAGCTCCGTTTTATGAGACCACAGTTTGGGCCAAAGATAAGCCTGGGTTCCGGGATATCACGGACGGAACATCCAATACGATAGCACTTTTCGAAGTGAACGATCGACATGCAGTGCCGTGGACGAAACCAGTCGACTTGGATTTGCATGAAGTGGAAATCGACGACTGTTTCCGCGAAACCGGATCCAATGTTGGCTTCTTTGATGGGTCGGTGAGATTCCTCTCCCGAAACACAGATATCGCTACACTCAAAGCGTTAATAACCAGCAATGGTGGAGAAGTAACGGCGGTGCCGTAAGGCCCTAGTGTAGCACGGCACTCCGTGCCGTGTTCCTCTGCATGCCGCGTTCTCGACACGGAGTGTCGAGCTACACTTAATCGACACGGAGTGTCGAGCTACACTAGATAACGCCGCCGTGAACTCGGAACGGCGTCATATGGCTAGGCTGATCGAGGAACCAGAATCGTTCCCATTCCTGTACCAACGATCGCAAGTCTTCCGAGGTGTAAATCAATTGCTCAGAGCGTTTGGCTGGATTGGCTGAGTAGATCGGCAATGCGCATCCAACCATAGGAAGGGATGAGCAACAAACCAATAACGCCAAACAAATTCTACGACGCATGACCAATCCTCCGTGAAAAGTCTCGCTTGACCTTGTATCAAACTCAATGCTGTCAATTCATTTCAAGCCGGAAAAATTCCTAAGCTTCAAGAGGGCTGGCTACGACTCCGAGACGACTTCGTCTTCATCGTCCTCCAGCGTCACTTGCAATTTGCCGGACGCGATTTCATCGCGAATCTGCTGAGCAAGTGGAGTACCCTCGATTGAATTGACTTTTTGCTCCATGATCTTGCCAGGCTTGAAAGTCACAACAAACTTTTCGGGGACCTCGACTTGACGTCCCGTCCTAGGATTGCGTGCTTTCCGTGCAGCCCGGGGCCGAACTTGGAAAACTCCGAAATTGCGGAGCTCGATTCGACCTTCCTCAACCAACGTTGTCACAATCGCATCAAAAGTCTTTTGGACAATCGTTTTGATTTGCTGCTGGTTTAGCCCGGTCTCTTCGGAAATCGTTTTCACGATCTCTTTTTTCGTCACGACAGAACTCCTGGAGGAACTTAAAAACGACCTAAGTCGTTTTGCTGACTGGGTTTAATAGGCCAGCAGTCTAGGTTCCAAAAGGTGGTTCGTCAAGGTCGTAGGCAATCTACACCCATGCTCGTCGCAACGATCCGCAAAATCACTAATGGAGTTTTCGACGGAACAACCCGCAAACTTGACGTAACCCATCGATTTTTGAAAATTCTTGCAACATTATCGCCATATCAGCCGCTGGCTGCCACTGTGTTCGGTTTAGCAGCCCTCCCCCTGGAGGGCAACGCTGTGACGCATTTTCACCAACAATTCACGTAGGTTGAGTGGGAGCTTGCCTCCCCTCAACCTTGTTTTGGCGTCCTACGTATTAGTACGCCAAAACGGCGTCCGTCAGAGGCAAGCTCCGATCGGACGAAAATACTTCACAGCGTTTCCGGGACGGTCGAGCGAAGCGAGGGGGGGAGGGTGAAGTGCGAGTAGCAAATGTACTTATTCCGTCGCCGGAACCCACTGCCCTGGTCGCATGTTGCAAGTCACAATCTCGCACTCACCGTCTCGTTTACCTGGCAAGATTGCCAGCATTACCGTGTCCTGGTTTTGCTCGCAATATTCGATTGCTTTATCAATTCCAGCCACGTACAAACCTGTTGCCAATGCGTCTGCCCATCCAGCCGAAGGATGAAGCACTGTTACGCTCAGCATGCCTTCTGCTGGCCACCCGGTCCTCGGGTCGATAATGTGGCCGTAGCGTTTGCCTCGAAAATAAAAGAATTGATTTGCTGGACCGCTCGTTCCTAACGCTTGATCGTAAAGTATTAACGAACCGAGAATTCGTTCCGATTGTTCCGGGTGCCGAACCGCGATCCGCCAGCCTTTTTCAACTTCCTCAGGGGCCTGATTGCCGTTGCAAAGGATACTGCTCTTTCCGCCATGGAATGCAAAGTCCGTGACGCCTCCGTTTTTTAAGTTCGCAGCGGCACAATCCAAAGCAAAACCTTTGCCAATGCCACCCGGGTTGACTTCCAACGGTTTTTCAAATCGCACGGTCCGATCCGATTCACTTAGCACGATATGCTCGGATCCAACTTCCAATAGCGCATGAGTGATTTCCAAGTCGGACGGCATTTTGCCTTGCCGCCGATAAAACCCCCACGTTTTGGATAGCTTTGCAGCCGTCATGTCGAATGCGCCCCTTGTTTTCTCAAAAACGGACAAGCCGAGCTGCAGCAATTCAAATGTCGATTCGGACACATGGACTGGTGTCTCGAAGGCTCGATTATTCAACAAACTCAATTCGCTCGTCGGAAGGTAGACGCTGAGCAACTGCTCAAGAAACGTGATGGTATCCAACGCGCCCACCGCAATTTCTGGTCCGTTGGTGGGCTTACCGGGGTTTAACAGCACTTCAAAACGGCACGCCATTGCATCGCGTGCAATTTCTAGCCAAATAGCTTGATGGGATTCCTGCATACCCTATTCTTTGAAGTCCGTATCTGGTTTGTCCAGAACCAACTCCTGGATCCAAATATTGCGATAGCGGACATCGTGCCCCTCGGCTTGCAGTTTGAGACCACCCGGAACATCGGTTATACCTCGTCCCTGGTCATTGCCACCATCGATTCCTGAGTTTGGGCCGCCCCATACTTTCGTGATACTGTGATTGGTATGCGCCTTTTTGCCATTGAAATAAAGGGTCACCAACGGCTTTTCCGTGAGTTTGCCATCTTGGAAGCGAGCCGCTCGAAAGGTGACATCGTAGGAATTCCATTTTCCAAGTCCGTTGTACAATTTGTAATCGGTGGCTGCTTCGTTGATGATGGCCGCCATTCCGTGGCTCGTCTTATCACCGTCGAGAACCTGAATTTCGTAACGATTCTGAAGGTACACGCCGCTGTTTCCGCCTGCCTTGACAATCAAGAACTCAACATGCAATCGAAAGTCCTTATACGTTTTTTTCGTAACGATATCGGCGGCCCCAAACTTGCCACCCACAGCAGCCGGGTCATCGGTCATCACAGCGGTCCCGTTGTCGACGGGATCATCGACGATTTTCCATTGGATCGGCATCTTGCTGGAAAATCGAGGTCCCTCCCAGTAAATCCATTTCTCGTCCAGCATCGCTTTCGTGCCATCCAAGAGGACTTCTGCCTTGGACAAAGGTTTGGCCCCAACGCCGACGTCGGCATGTGCCGCGGTATCGACAAGCGTCGCCAATAGCGTGACCGAAACAAGCAAATGAAAATGACCGGATCGCATGAATGTGGCTCCTGTGTTTCCCTAGTGGCTCGGTGTTCTCCACCGAAAAGCATCGCTGTAAGTAGCGGAACCAGAATTTTCTCCGGACCATCTTCAACGAGACGTGAATATTATCACGGCGGCGACCGCCGTGCCACAATAAAAAGCGTGGCACGCCCAAAACAAAGTGTCGGCGTGGCTGAGAGAAGCCCTCGCTTAGGTTTGGTAGGAACGTAACGAGCGAAGAGCCTCGCTCGTCCACTATATTGAAATCACAGCCTCTAAACGGTCCGACCGCCAATCCAAAAGCATCTACGCATGCTTGCCGTTGGTGCTCTTGCCGTTATGACCCTTACCGTTGCTCGTCGCGCGATGCCGGTGGGCAAATTTTAGCGACTTGGCTTTCACCACCTTGAACGCACGCAGCAAATCGTTCGCGTCCCGATAGCGTCGACTGGGTCGTAATTCGAGCGATCGTCTAATAACTGCGATCAATTCAGGGTGGGCTTTGCGTCGCAACGTCGCATATCCAGCAGGCGGCCATTCAAAGGGCCACTCTGGCAAATGTCCGGTGAGGATTTTGTAAGCGATCAATCCAATCGAAAACACATCGGAGCGAGCGCTCGGACGCCCCATCGCCTGCTCAGGTGCCATGTAACCAACCGTACCGGATCCCGAAGCGATCATCGTTTTCACAATCGTATGTTGTGCAACTTTGGCAATCCCAAAGTCCATTAACTGAAGTCTGCCATCCGGAAGCAGAATCATGTTCTCCGGTTTGATGTCACAATGAATGATCTTGTTGCGATGTGCATAAGCCGCACCATCCATCATCTGCTCAATCAACAGCAACGCGGAATCGAAAGAGATCCGATTACGCAGTCGACATGCCAACGTCTTTTCGCCCAGTCGACTCGTGATCACGAAACGACCATCGATGAAGCTAGCGTCTTTTAATGGAAGTATGTTGGGGTGGTCCAGTTTGGCCACCAATCGCGCTTCGCGATGGAAGTTATCGAGCATGCTCGCTGTGACGTTGTACTGATGCGGCATTTTGAGCGCAACACGAACACCTTCGATCGTGTCGAGGGCTTGGTACACAAAGGCAAATCCACCCTGGGCCAAGCGGCGTTCAATTCGGTATTTTCCTAACCGTTGACGAGCACGTAGCTGTGCCGAATCGCTTCGCGTTTTCGCCATTGCACTGAAACTCTGTGCGATCATATGGATAGGAGATACTGGGTACGAGAAGCGAACAAGATGAAAAGCGATCTATCCATTTCCACGCTTGGCATGCTGCTGACTCCAGGCTTATTCTATTCATCGGTAGGAAGAATTGCGCGTGTCTCCAACGGAAAAACCAGAGTAGTTATCGGCAACCTTCCAAACCGCTCTTTGCGAGCATATCGGAACATTTGGACTATTTACCGCGTTTGACAGGAGATCCTGGTAAACCTTACTGCCTAGGATGCGCCGCTGCCAGTCCACTCTTCCAAGTTGTTCGGTGCCCTGTCCCACCCCTGGTAACATCTTTGCTAGTTAATCGACTGAAAAACAATGGGAGAGCCGAGTTGGCACCGCATTGGTTCGGCAGGAGCCTCACCCCACCCGTATCGGAATCCGGAATCTTTTGTTTTCGGATGCAAAAACTGCTATTTGCCGCCCAATCTTAAAGCGAAAAGGAATTTCCGCACTCCAAATAATACGGCCATGAAAAAGGACCTTAGCCGCGCAAAATCAAAAAAGACCGCAATACATCGAGATAGTTCGTCGAAGTCGATATCAGATGGTAATCGCATCCAACTCCGAGCAAGCTGGACCGCGTCTTTTCTAGATGTTTTTGAAAGCGATCCTCGTATTCCTTTCGCACTTGTGAGGTCATGCAGTTGACGAAACCGTCGAATTCCAACCCAACGAAACGAAACGCATTACCAGCCGGCAAACGTTGCTCGTCGGGATGTACCAAGTGCATGGCCACTGTTTCCCAGCCCCGCATTCGAAATTTCCTCAAGTTGGATAGAACTGCTTCCATCGAATCCACCAAAAAATCACTGAGAATGATCAGGACGCCACGCCGATTGCCTCGCAGACTTAGGTCGCTCAAGATCTCTTCCAAATGGGTTTTTCCGCGAGGCAATAAATTGCTGATCGCTCCGTGCAACACGCCTCGTTGGGCGATGGAAGAAGAAGGAGGCAAATAGACCACGCTATTGTCAACAAAACCTGCAAATCCGGCTGCGTCCCGGTGCAAAACAATCAAATGCGACAGAGCCGTCGTGAAAAATTGAGCCCATTCCAGTTTAGAGCCTTGATGATTCCTTGGGGATTTTGCACCTTGCAACATGGATCCGCTGCTATCCACCAACATCGTGCAGCTTAAATCCGTCTCGTCTTGATACAGCTTGAGATACGTTCGCCCCATGCGGCCCATAGCTTTCCAATCCACCCGCCGTAGATCGTCTCCGGGCGTGTATTCGCGACGGTCGACAAACTCACCCGATCCGCCCAGTCGCTTCGAAACGTGCCGACCGCTGTAGGCGCCTTCGACTTTCCGATGTGTGGTAAACCTCATCCGCTCCAGCCGAGTCAAAGCGGCAGAATCAAGATAGCGGCTAATGGGTAAAGTCGACATGAGAGTTATTCGCAGCAGTCCTCATCCAATACCGTACACGCTTCCACATCCTGCTGGGCAGCTTCTAAATCCGACGACTTTGCTCTGACGCTCGACGGATCGAGTTCACGTGGGAAATACTTTTCGACGACACCATAAAATTCTTCTTGGGTCTCGACACGCACGACATGCGTGCGGAAATGCCTGGCACCGTGCTTGCTCTGCGCATAGCAACAAGCAAATTTCCGCATTAGCATCGTTCCTTTTTGTGGGCCAAATCGTTCGACAACCAAATCGTAGTGACGCAGCATACAAGCCCGTTGCTCATCCAACGTTGGATCCGGAGGGATCGGTTTGCCTGCTAAAGCCGCAGCCGCCTGAGCAAATAACCACGGACGTCCCAATGCGGCTCTTGCGATCATTACGCCATCCACTTTGTAGTGCTTGAAGGCGTAAACAACTTGCTCTGGCGTCTGAAGATCACCATTGCCAATCAGCGGAATCTTCTCCAAGTGTTCTTTTATTTCGGCAATCCTGTCCCAGTCAGCGGAACCCTTGAAAAAATCCTCAGCCGTTCGACCATGAACGGTGAGCGCCGAAGCCCCAGCTCTCTCCACCGTCTGCGCAATCTGAATATGGTTCATCGTCTTGCGAGTGCAGCCGAGCCGGATCTTGGCCGTCACCGGAGTTGGGTGGCAAACTTCCACTAGTCTTGAAATGATCGCATATATGCGTTCCGGGTCTCGCAACAAATACGAGCCGCTGTGGGCTTTTTCAGTCACCTGCTTGACTGGGCAACCGAAATTGATGTCAACGACACTCACTCCGTATTCCTGAGCCAGTCGTATTCCGACTTTGGCCATAATCTCTGGATCATTGTCCCAAATCTGAACAGCCAGCGGTCGAGCCTCCTCTTTAACCCCCCACAACCGATCGGGGTGTTCGCAGTCGTGTTCGTCCAGCCAAACAAAACCGCGCGCATTGACCATTTCGGTGGCCTGCAAACCGGCTCCGCCGTACTCCCGGACAATTTGACGGAAAGCAAAATTCGTGTAGCCAGCCATCGGCGCTTGGAAAATCGGCGGGTCAATCCGTAGATTCCCGATCCACAGTGGGGCAACGTTGGTCGTCTGATTTTCTGCGATGCTGTTCATGTTCATCATGCTAACGCAAAACGCAGGAGGAGGGGAGGAGTGGAGTTGGATTTTGAAATGGGACGATTTGCATTTCGCCGCACATGATCTGATTTCATTTGGACTAAAATCCCGCTGGTTCTTCCAGCGGATAATGGGGATTTGAACTACCACAATGTTACTTCCCAGATTCGTCCACTGGCTAGGGCTTTGTGACTGCTTAATTTTAGGGTAGTGGGTGTTTTTTAATAAAAGGCAGGATTGTGATATTTAAAAAAAAAAAAAAACCCCCACCCAAAAAAAAATTTTTTAAAAAAAACAAATTTGATTTT
>JANPNA010000313.1:0-2332 GCA_031427235.1 Pirellula sp. | reverse complement strand
TCCAAAACTGCACTCGCGCGCACGCGAGGCAGAAACAGCATGCTGCGCCGAGTTCACGTTCACTAAGTCGTTAGAGCGCATCGAGATACCGCAGTGCATTTACGACAGTCGTGTTGGATTGGGGTTATTGAGCAAAGACCCCATCGGCTTCGCCGCTGGCGATGCGAACCTGTATAGGATGACGGGTAACCATCCGAATATGGCGACCGATCCGAGTGGATTGTTTGAAAAGCCGAATAAGCAAGAACGAAAGACTGAACAGGGGGCGACCAGCAAATACTACGGCGAACTTTCTGAGCACTACAAGTTTTCAAATCCGATTGCAAGCATCTACTTTGGCATACTTGCAGGCCCTGTCGCACTGTTCGATACGGTTCCTCGCGCGATCGCCGATAGCGCCAGATGGGCGCGAGAGGACATTAAGGAGACGATTAATACAACGAAGGATCCTGTTCAGTGGGGTGCAAGTTACGTTGCATACCCTTTGACATATGGCGGGGAATTTTTAGCTCAAGGTGGAAATGGATTGGGCGCCTCTGCACCAGCAATTATTGTTGGTGCCGAAGTTCCCGTTGTTGCGACATTATTATCTCATCCAATCGTCTCGTACCCACTTGCTGGCAAGGCAACGTACGATTCAATTCATGCCGGAATTGAGAACACACGCGAAGGGAATTTCTCTGGTTCTGATGCCGCGTTCATAGCAATGTCTGCATCACCATTCCTTATTCCGCGCCAACGAAACCGATTTTCCAGTACAGCAAACGATTCCCCAAAGGTCGGAATCCCTGAATCCTTTGCTGGTGAATTGCGAGGCGGTGGTTCCTGGCTCATGACCGAAGACCAATACATCCGCTATGCAAAGGGGGCCGAAATGATTGGTCGCACGGATGGGCAATTCATGACGTCCGCTCGACAAATGAATTCGCTAATCCATGAGGTTCGCGGAAATCCTGTGCTCTTAGGAGAACGCATGAGTGTTTCAACCTGGGGCCAGGATACTCAGCTCATCCGAATGGACATCATCGACCCGCTTAAGTTCAATCCTAGAATGCCCACAAGCACGATGAGCGGAGCCAATTCCAAGTTTAGACCGGGTGGGATCACGTCGGGAGGCGTACCCGAAATTGCGACCGATCAACTTCCTTGGAATCAGGTTTGGGCAACGCCGGTGCGGCCATGAATACGACTATGTTGCCAAACGATCCGTTTCAGATTGTTAGTCGAGCAATAGCAGAATCCGAATTGGATAAATTGTTACTGGGAGCGGAGGGTTATCAGTATCTTCCGGCATGGTCCCCGTCAACCGGTTGTACAGACCTAACTGAATTATTGGCCGTGCTTTACGACAAATGGCCGAAGGACGACCGCCAGCGCGTATATGACGCGCTGTACGACGCGTTGAAGTGCTTGGTCACTAAGTACGAAGGTTTGGAACCGGTTGCGACTTGTATATTAATTGAATCGCTTCGCAAGTCCAGAAATCGAAACCCTTTGGGACTACCAATCGAGGAATTGGCAACGGAACTTCGCTCAAACATTGAACGATTTGCTGCGCGGTTAAAGGCGGATAAGAGCGGGGATGGAAGTCGTTGGCAAGACGGTTGGTTGGGCGAGTTGCGGCGGTTGAGCAGGAACACGGTTGAACTTGGAGGGCCATTGTTCGTCCCATAATGCGAGAACGGAAACATGGGAAAACGGGTGAAAACTGAAAAGCAAAAAGGCACCAAAAGGGGACGGAGGCGCCAAAAGGTGAGGCGCCAAAAGAGGACGCAGCTTAATTCGCGTCTTTGAATCTCCGTAACGCATGCCAACGCGTTGAACAGGCGGCGACGTTGAGGCATCCAACGAATGGACAACGACGGTCGCCGCCGCACTTGCAGCCATCTATGGCGAAGGTTGCCCGTTGCAAACCGCACATCACGTCGCTGGTTGTCGCAGACGTAAAGAAGTAAAAACGGCGGTCACGGATGCCGCCGATTGTATGGCCGGGATGGCATGGATGCCAGTCTGATCGCCATCGGCACGAAAGCGGACACAACAAACGCTCTCTCTATCCCAATCAACCACCGAGCCGATTATACGATTGACTAGTCATCGCTCTAGCGCAGCCGAGGGCGATCAGACCGAGCGATTAGCGAGTCCCGGCCCGCGTAGGCGGAGCACGAGCGAGGGGCACGAGTAAAGATCCGTTGTCACAGAACTTGAGCTTTGACGAGTTAGTAAACCCGAAGATTGACGATTCTCGAATGGTAATTTAGGCAATCTGGGTAAATGGATTCCCAGGGACTGCCACAGCCACTCTGATGCATGCTTTTCAAATTGGCATGAG
>JANPNA010000312.1:0-22786 GCA_031427235.1 Pirellula sp. | reverse complement strand
GTTGCAATTGAGGTTCTAAAATGTCCTTCAGGAAAATATGTTAAATCATAACCATGCAACGTATAAGGCGCACATTGCTGGATAACAAAACGATTAAAAGGAACGTCTATTTCTGTTTCTTCACCTGTTCTTAAATCTTTTATCTTGCAGAACCTTCTTAATCGCGACAACGTCATCCGTTTCAACAACCTTCGCTAAGAATACCGCTCCAAATGATCCATGTCCGATCATTCTCTGAGCGTCGTAATTTATTGTATCCGATCGCAAATCCTTTCTGTGGTGTGATATTGATGTTCAGAAAGAAGTTTTGGAAAGCGCGAAGCAGGTCAAAGCCTATGCATGTCAGTGAGTCCTAAGACGAAGTTGTCACCTATCTTGTGCACTTATTTCATACGACCTGTCTCCATCGTATCCCGTTTGTGACAATGGTGGCGCAGATATAGCAGTCTCCTCTTTGTCCGTGTGAAAGGTACTGCGACGGGTCACCTACACATGATCAGAATTGATTTTGTCACCATGTTTACTTCCATTATTTGACTACATTCTTCATATTGACTCACCGCCGGTGCACGTGTCTGAGGGGCTTGTTGTTGTCGAACGACAGGTGCCTGAACGACAGCGACTTTCGGTGGCTCGACCTTCGTCGGTTGAATGGAAAGGGTCCGAGAACGTTTTACGCTGGGCAGCATGGACCCCAAGGATGGTTACCAGCTTCTAGTGACATTGGACAACCAGGGAGCGGCAATCGAGCGCATTGAGCTGATGCCCCAAAAGTCGCCGGGCAAATTTGAATACCGATCGCTGGATGAGAAGGAACGCGAGGGCTATCTCGGCTATTTGGCATTGGTGGAATCCACCTCGTCGCTCGATATCAACACCGTTCCAAAAGGGTCGCCTGCTGCTAACGCTCAATGCAAGGAGAATGCAAATCTTACAGGTTTGTTGCCAGGGGACAAGATTATTGGCTGGGATGGTCTAAACGGCTTTCCCTCAATTTACAAATGGGACAAACGCCTTAGCGATCAACCGGCTGGACGACGCATCGAGCTCAAGATCTTGCGTGACACATCGGGAATTGCCGCTCCGGTCAAAGCCGAAGTCGCGTCCGACAGTGAAGTCAAAGGCGCAGATTCGGAATCAAAACAAAACGGCGCGCCTGCAATTGGGGCACCGGTAGGGACTGAACTGACCTTTGAATGCGTGATTTCCGAAAAGCCGCTCGATGTTTTGCGAGCGGAAGATGATTTCAAAGTCGAACAAGTCAAAGGCAACTACCCGCAGGCTTCCTGCGCCACGACCTTGGCGTCGGTCGATCAATCCTCGATCGAAGATGGCGAACGAGCGATCCTGGGTCTAGAACCTACGCTCAAAGGACGATGGAATGCCAAGCCACTTGAAATGGCCGAGGGGATGGGCATCGAGTTCTCAATGCCCCTGCGTTCCTATCTAAAGCTGGCTGGAATCAAAGCCAACTTGGAATTGGTCAAGCAATACAGGCTGTTTCCCGCAAAACCAACCCAAGGCCAAAACGACTCTAGCACACGTCAGCAGCATGTGGAATTAACCACTATCGTTCGCAATCTGGACGACGAAGTGCACACCGTGGCGATACGACAAGAAGGGCTAAACGGAATTTCGCTGGAGGGATGGTGGTACCCGACCAAAATCTCCCCATTCTTCTTCAGCGCCGCAGGTGCCCGCGACGTCATTGTTAGCGATAGCCTTGAAAGCCATTCGCTTTTTACCACTCGAAGCATTGTTGCCAACGCAACCAGTTTTCCTTCAGCCCCGGATACGTTGTTGTTTGGACCGGCCCATAGCGCTGCCAAACGCAACATCAATTACATAGGCTTGGACACCCAAACCTTTACGGCTGCCATGTTGCCCAGCCCGAACGAGCAGTCGTCCATGCAGAACCTGAGTCGCGGTGGGGCTACCGTCTACAATTCGGACTACACAGACCCGAATCTGCTCCCGTCGTCAAAACAGCAGGCGACCAATATCGGTTTTTGGTTTGAATCCAATGCATCCAAGATCGCACCCAAGGGAGAATGGAAACAGACGTATCAAATCTTCGCAGGCCCGAAAGACCCAGAGCTGTTAGCAGCCTACAAGCTGAATGAAGCGATTGAATACGGCTGGCACATCTTCGGTTTCTTTGCCAAGCGACTCGGCTACATCTTGCACTTCTTCTTTTGGCTGACCAGCAATTTTGGAATCGCCATCATCATGCTAACGGTCCTCGTACGATCGTGCATGTTTCCGGTTAGCCGCATGATGGCTCTCAATGCGCAAAAAATGCAATCGGTTCAACCTCAATTGGCAAAGTTGAAAGAAGCACTCAAAGACGACCCTCGCAAAATGATGGCTGGCCAACAAATGCTGATGAAGAAGGCTGGCATCAATCAGTTTGCCGGCTGCTTACCAGCCTTGATACAACTTCCGATCGTGATCGGGCTCTATCGCTGCGTGTCTGTCGACGTTGGACTCCGTCAGGAGTCGCTTTTCCCCGGTTGGGATTGGTGTTCGAATCTGGCTGGCCCCGATATGTTCATGGATTGGCAATCGTGGATGCCGGAACTGATTGCGGGTAGGGGATCCGGCTGGTTTGGTCCTTACCTTAATATCTTGCCGATCGTCACGATCTCGCTGTTTATTATTCAGCAAAAAGTCTTGATGCCAAAGGCGACGGACGATCAGACTCGCGTTGCCCAGCAAATGATGATGGTGATGACCATCATGATGGGGGTGTTGTTTTTCAAGGTTCCGGCTGGGCTTTGCATTTACTTCATTACGTCGTCGACTTGGTCATTGGTAGAGCGTTTTCTGATCAAGCGATTTACGCCGAAGTCGAGCATGGTCAATTTGCCCGAGAATGCCGTCAACGAAATCATTGCGACGTTGGCAAAGTCAGCCACACCTCAGCAGCGCGTTGCGACCTCGCCAGCCAACAGCGATAGACCGAAGATGAAAGCGACTAAGCCACCTGAGACGCTTGCAGATGTTTTCCCGAAGTGGTTTGGCAAGAAAGCGGAAAGTGTCGCGTCGAACAACGACAAACCCAAACGACCCTCAGCCGCACCACCCGAACGCGGCAACAAGAAAAAGAAAAGGTAGTGTATTGTCGCCTTTCGCTCCGCGAAAGTGCGTCTCGTGAACGCACTTTTGCGGAGCAAAAGGCGACACTTGTTTCTTACCCTGCTTCGCTTCGGAGAAAGACGCTCATTCCAAAAACCTCTTCGAACAAATCGCCAGATTGACGCACCGTCAATTGCTCGAGCGATACGTCTTCGATGCCGTGCGTGGCGATTGTCAGGCGATCTCCGTCGCGTCGGCAACGAATATTGCTAATCCGCTGTGAGCGAGATTCGTCCAAGGCAATAGCGAGCCGCAGAATTGCGGCTAATTTGGCAACCGCGACCCGATCGTTGCGGTCCAGGGTTGCATAACCCTCGTGGTCTGGCTGAGGCGATGAGCGGCGATGGTACCTGACAATCAAGGACACCAGCAGGACGTCTCGAACCGAAAGTCCAAACAACTCGCTGTTTCGGATAATGTACATCGCGTGCTTGTGATGGCTGCGTGCATTGATAAAGGTTCCAATTTCATGCAGCAGGGCGGCCAAATACAAAATCAGTTCCATGCGCTGGTCGAGTTGATGTTCTTCGACCAAGTCCGAAAACAGCTTTCTTGACAACGTCGCAACGTGCCGAGCGTGGGTTTCGTCAAATGCCAATTTGCGCCCCAAGTTGATGGCCGACCGGATGATTTGATTTCGAAATTCCGCGGTCCAAGCGTCGCGCACGGCCAAATCGCTCAGTAGTCCATCGCGCAGATTAGTATCCGCGATGTGAATCTGCTGGCATTGAAACTCTTTCGCCAACAGGACGTAGCTCATGAGCGCCGGCCATACCGTATCCGCATCGGCATAAGACAACCCAAACCGAGCGACCAAGTCTTCTTCTTTCAGCGCGCTGACTAACTTTGCAAACTCCATCAAACCATCGACCGGAACACTGCAAATTTGATTGTTGAAATGAGCGCCTGGCACATTGGCCGCCGCCAGGCGAACGTCCCCCCCGATCGCAACCATCTGGATCTGCTTGTCGGAATCGACATGTTCGTAGATTTGGTGCACAAGGCGATGGATTTGGCTTTCAATGATGGCTCGCTGCTTGGCGTGCGATGTGTTGAGCTTGTCGACCTGCTCCAAGAGTCGCAGTGAACCCAGTCGGTAGGTATTCGAAAACAATACGTTTCCGCCGCGCACGACCAAAATTTCGGTACTTCCGCTGCCAACCTCGACCACGATGGTTTTGACCGAAGCCAGGGCTGGGTTCGCTTGCAACAGCGGCTGGATTCCCATGTAGGTGATGCGATTCACCTCAGCTTCGTCTAGCGATTCCACTTCGAGACCGGTCGCAATGTACATGCGGTCGATAAACGCCAATCGATTGCTGGCTTCACGCACAGCACTGGTCGCCACTACGCGAACTTGATCGGGCCTGGAAATGCCGAACTCTTGCATGAGACGACGGTAGCTTTTGAGAACGACGGCGCATTCCTCGATACTTTGGCGGCGAATCCGCTGCATAGTAAAAGTGTCTTTTCCGAGCGAAACCGCTTGAGAAACCTCCTCGAGGATCCGAACGTTACCGCGAGGATCAATTTCGGCAATCGCCATCCGTACGCTGGTCGCACCGATGTCCACGACTGCTACGGGACGGGCTGCAGCGGAAACTCCGGCAGGAGTGGTGCGATTCAGTGGAACAGATGACATAAGGGTTGGTTTGCGCAGAAGCGGATTTCAAAGCCGAACTATCAATCCTTCGATGATAGCTGGTAATTCCATTGGTTTGTAGGCGGTAATGGCATTCCGACAGCGATTCAATTTCGATCTTTAATCTTTTTTAGGAAATGGCTAAAGTTTAGGCTTGGAGCGGGAGCACATTGCTAAGCCCGACATAAACCCCCTGAGTCAAACGACTTCTCCGGAGATGCGAGCATGGACGCAGCGTCAAAAATCAAATCCTTCCTGGTTGCATTGGCAGCCACATTCGGAACGGCAGCCTTGGTCCACAGCGACGATGCCGCTACCACTTCACCTTTCAAAAGCAAAGAATGCCAAACGACCGCCGGATTGGCCATCCCTTGTATTGATGGAGTTTGCTGTAATGGGCAGGTTTGCGAGGCAGGCAAATGCCCGGCGGACAAGTGCACTTCCGACAAATGCCCATGTGAACCAGCCGTCGCGTGTGCATCCCCTGTTTCGGAAACGTCTCAGAAACCCGACGGAATTGCAGCGTTCGTCAGCGAATTGCTATCGAAACGACCCAAGTTTTCAGCCGAGATCGCCCTTCATTTTGGAGCCGCGCCTCTTTCGACATCCAAGGATGTGGAATCACCAGTCGATGTCTACTACAAACAAGGACAAACCGGTCGTTATTTTAACGTTGCTAGATCGGTCCATAGCGATTTGGGAGTGCCCGGAGAATTTGTTCTCGAGGAACGCAACTTCAATCTGCTGAATCGCTCTGACGATTCGATGAAAAGTGTTTCCCGTGTTGGTGTCCCACAAATCGCCAAACCGATGCGATTCACCGAACGGATTCCCCGATACCAATTCGGCGAGCTGGGTGGAATGGTTGGCGATGTCATCATTTGCGGACACCGCATCTGCTCCGGGAATAAGTGCTACGACGTCAAAGACGAGCCCGTGGCCGGTACGGCTTGTGACATAAACGGAGACGCCAACGCCAACGCCAACGCCAACGAAATTGGGGAAGAAGAACCAATTCTAGTTCTCCCTATGGCACCTCCGGCACCTCCGGGAGTGGATATTGCTCTCTATGGAAACGGAAATAATGAAAATGAATCCGAAGCGGCATCAATCTTGCGCAATAGCGGGCTCGGAAACGTCAACATCTCCTTGCCCGTGACAACCGTCGTCGATTTGTTAGTCGCTAAAACCGAACTCTCGACTCGATTGGAAATGACCAGCCAATTGATGGACGAACGTCAACAGGCTATGCAGCAGATCCAATCGCTAGCAAATCGAAATGCAACGCTCTCTACCCAACTTGCAGTGGCAGAAGCCAGAAATCATATGTCCGAAGCTTTGACCGCAAGTGTCGTCGATCGGGCTGAACTAGCCATCAAGCTAGCCTCGGTAGAATCCAAATCGGCTAAGCTACAGGGATCGAGCAACGTCGTTCAGACGATTCAAGAAGACCTGTCCAACATTCGTCGCCAGATCGCTTTGCTTCGACGGTCACCTGTCCCGTTCGCACAGAGTTACGTAGGTATGCAACCCTACGTTCCGACGGCTCAACTGCCAGCCTCGCAGTTTTCCAAGGATGCCGAGACCACTTGTGCTGGGCATGAGCCTGACAGCCCCAACCCAACGACGGTCAAGTAGGCGGCCATTGTGGAACAGTTGTCCATTGTAGAACAGTTGTCCTCAACTGTTCTCACCCTGCGTCGCTTACCGAATTACCTATCAATTGCGATGTACCGGAAGCCACCTTCTATGCTGTCGGCTTGGTCTGGTGTGGGATAAACTCCAGAGCAGTTGAGACAACTGCTCTACAATGGCAGTTGAGACAAAGGCTCTACAATAATGCCCAACGAACCACCCTCTCTCTCGCAATTGGACCTTATCTCCGCCAAGACGGATCAGCTCAAACATTGCTTGCGAATCGTTGGGACCGAGTTTATTCCAGCCATCGAAAGCGTTGGTCGAGTGACAGCTCAAAGCATCCTCGCGTTTCGAGACAACCCCTCGACCGATGTGTCCGCCATGGATGGTTACGCGGTTCGATGGTCTGATATCGATCTGCAAACGCTCCCCGTAACTGGCACTACGACTGCTGGGTCTACTCCTCTCCACCTCGCCTCCAAGTCGGCGATTCGAGTCTTTACCGGCGGACCGATCCCAACCCAAGCGGAATGTGTCGTTCGACGCGAAGATTGCCAAGAATCGACTTCTCAAGTGACGATCCTAGTACCCAAAGAATCGATCGCGATGGGGCAAAACATTCGGCGACGAGGAGAGAACGCCCGAGCGGGAGACATCGTCATCCAACGTGGCGAACTCTTGTCAGCCTGTCGATTTGCTGGCGCCATGACTTTTCATGCCGATCCTACCATGGAAGTCTTTCGGAAAGTTCGAATCGGCATTATCAACACTGGCGATGAACTGATGGAGTTTGGCCAGCCCATGGAAACGTGGCAAATTAGAGATTCCAATGGTCCATACCTCGAGTCTGCACTTGCAAACCAACCCTGGATCCAAACTCGCCGATCTAAAGTATCCGATCATCGAGACAAAACCGAACAAGCGATTCACGACACGCTTGGACAATGCGACGTTCTTTTGCTGACGGGAGGCGTGTCGATGGGTGACACCGACTTCGTGCCCGATTCGGTTCGATCAACGGGCGGTCAAGTGGTCTTTCATCGAATTCCGATCCGACCTGGTCGTCCGATACTCGGCGCTTATGGTCCAGAGGGACAATTGATCCTTGGACTCCCAGGAAATCCACAAAGTGTTGCCATAACTTTTCGAAGATATGCCTTGGAATTGATTCGGCATGTTGCAGGCTTCGCGAGATCCGAGTCTGTGCCATGGATTCAACTCGAGGCCAGCGACATCAAGACCCTGGACCTTACATGGTTTCGACTCGTATCCTTTCAAGAAGATGGCCGATTGTCGCTCGTTACGAGTCAAGGTTCGGGTGACATTGCATCGCTCATTCAATCGGATGGATTTGTGGAGATCCCGCCCAATTGCCAAACTGCGGGCACGCGAAAATTCTTTGCATGGTAAAGACAAGTCGTACTAAATGCCCCCGAGTTTCTCTCGGGGGATGTTTACCATAACTCTAGAATTCTCATAGAAAGGTAACCCTTATTGAGTTTCCACCGACCAGCCCGTTGGGTACGGCGCTTCGACGGAAACCAACTCCGCATTTTGTGGATGACGAAACTCAATCCTTCGAGCATGCAACGCAATCGGCGATTCTCGTTCGCCCGGACGGTTCCCTAACCATTCGACTTTACTGCCATACAGTTGGTCGCCAAGAATCGGATGTCCGTGCGAGGCGAATTGAAGTCGAATTTGATGCATGCGACCGGTTTCCAGTTCGATCTCTACCAAGCTCACTGGCTCCTGGTCGCTTAGGAAAAGTTGCCGAATAACATGGAATCGCAGAATAGCTTCCTTAGCGCCAAGTTCAGTTGCAGTTGCTAACTCGGCGCGGGCTTCATCCGGCACTTTTCGCATGGTATCTTGCCACTTGACCTCGACTTCTTCGGTTATCCGAGGGACCATGGCGTGATAGATTTTATTCACTTTTCGGGCGGCAAACTGGTCGCTGAGTCTTCGCAAAGCACGTTGGTTCCTGGCGATGACCATCGCCCCAGACGTTGCTCGATCCAACCGATGCGGGATGCCGATAAAGGGGGTTGGAGATTCCGAATCTCTGTCTTGCAGTTGCGTTACAAGCAGAGTCTGAACACTATGGATACCAGGTACCGCTTGGGTAAGAATCCCCGACGGTTTGTTGATAACTAAGAACCAAGAACTCTCGAGTAAGATTTCGATCATGATCGATGTTGCAGTCCGGGCAAAAAAAAACGAGAAGCACCGGCCACGAATTCGAGTCATCATGACTACGAGCTCATTGGGCTTCTCGTTATGTTTATGTTCTAGTATGTGTGGGTCACCGGTCAAGTGGTAAACCGGATTCAAACCATAAAAGTTATTCCGTCGCATCCTAGAAACGAACCCCATGAATTCGGGCAATCAACGTGAGTCAATTCACTTCGTAACAGGCAAGCTCGCCGAGCCTGCGCTGCGGGAAATTGTTGCATCGATTGCGAGCAAGCAGGGCTTCGAATACTCGATCGAGGTGCTGCCTATCACGGTCGCAGCGCTTATGACACCACAATGGTTGCTCAAACATATGCGCATTCCCGATCAGGCGACGCGAGTCATCCTCCCAGGTTATCTTCAAACGGGAATCGAGGAGATCCGTTCGGCCGTTGGCACGATGATCGAGTGCGGACCAAAGGATGTTCGCGATTTGCCCATCCTGTTTGGCCGCAAGCGTTTCAAAGGGGATGACTATGGCCAATTCTCAGTCGAAATCATTGCGGAAATCAATTACGCACCGCGCCTTGCCATCGATTCCCTCGTGGAACAAGCCAAGCAACTTGTTAGCGATGGTGCGGATCGAATCGATTTAGGTTGTGAGCCTGGGTTTCGATGGATCAACGTTGCGGACGCCGTCAAAACGTTGCGAGATCATGGCATTGCATTATCGATAGATACGTTTGACACCTGGGAGGCGTCGGCCGCTATCGCCGCCGGCGCGACGTTGGTTCTTTCGGTCAACAAGTCCAATCGGCAAGCCACCCTCGACTGGGGTTGCGAAGTTGTCGTGGTTCCAGATGAGACGACGGACTTCGAACCCAGCATGTTGGAAACCGTAGAATTCCTTACCCAACATGGCATCCCGTTTCGACTCGATCCAATCTTGGAACCAATCGGTTGCGGCTTTTCGGCTTCCTTGGGTCGCTATTTGAAAACACGGGCGATGTTTCCTGAAGCCCCCATGCTGATGGGGATTGGGAACTTGACCGAGCTAACCGACTGCGATTCGGCTGGCCTCAACACCATATTGTTAGGGTTTTGCGAGGAGCAGCAGATCGGCAGCGTGCTCACCACGCAGGTCATTCCGTGGGCGCAGTCCAGCGTGAAGGAATGCGACCTCGCTCGGCGACTTGTCAACTACGCTGTTCGCCACAAGATTCCGCCCAAGCACTTCGAGGAACGATTGGTGATGTTACGCGATCCGTCGCGTGCGAGTTACTCGGCTGCGACCATCGAAGTCCTTGCGAGCAACATCAAAGACAACAACTATCGAATCCTGATCGACGACACGCAAATCCATCTCATCAGCGCGGGAGTTCACATCCGTGGGACCGACCCGTTTGCTATGATGGAGGAGCTCAAGCTCATGCCTGAGTCTAAGAATGTTGACGTATCGCATGCGTTTTATTTGGGCTTCGAACTGGCCAAAGCCCTAACGGCCTTAACGCTTGGAAAGCGCTATGAACAAGATGAATCGTTGAACTGGGGCATGCATACGCGGCCAGAAAAACATCATCGATTGGTTAGAAAGCCAAAGTCCAATGTGGCACGGCAGTCTCCGCCATGATTTGGCTAAATCGTTTCTCTCAGGTGCCCACTTAGCGACGCATCCCAATAAATCTTGGACGCTGGAATGAAATAGCGAGGCGTTTGTCGAGTATGCTAGACGGCAGCGGTTTTTCGAATTGAATTCACTCCCTATTGCGATAGATAGGGAACCACTATGGACACCAATGATTTCTTCAATCGCCGCAAGTTCGTCGGTGGTGCTGCGATCTCCACAGCCGCAACTGCGTTGACGGCGAGAGCCTATTCGCAGGTCGCCGGCAAGCCAATGGCACTACAGTTGGCCGAGGAAGAGGCGAACAACCGCAGTTCACTGGCATGGATGCATCAAAAGTTCACGTGACATTTATGCGTTTCGTTTGCAACCTTGCCAGCCGCCGTTGACAGCAATGGTCTGGCCGTTGAGGAAGGCTCCGTCGCCGAAACTGATCGCAGCCACGACGCTGGCGATATCCTGGGGTGTTCCCCATCTTCCTAGCATCGATTCGCCTATGGCTCGTTGTTGCCAAGCCGACGAGGCTTGCTGCCCCCACTGCGTTTGAATCCAACCAGGGGCAACGCAATTTACGCGAACATGCGGTGCAACGCTTTTCGCAAGGCTCTTGGAGAACGCAGCGATAGCAGCTTTGGTAGCTGAAAAAAACTGGCCACTATCCCCCTCCATACCTTGTTCGGCTTGATCCCAACCGAGATGAACCATTGATGGCAAACGCTCTTCGATTTTGGTCTGCGCAATCATCTTGGCGGCCACCATCCGGCTGAGAACAAATGTCCCTTGAACATCGGTCGCCCAGAGGTTGGCCAGCTTGTCCGAAAAGGAGAGTTCACGTGCCACGCCTGTTAAAACGTCAGCGCCAGCGGCGTGGACCCACACATCCACCCGTCCGTGCCGTTTAAATGCAGCCTCAACGAACGCTCGATTGGAATCCGCAACGTCGATGTTGGATACAACGCTGAGCAAATCTTGTTTGGGGCCTGGTAGATCGAGGATTCGATCAATGGTCGCTTGGAGCCCTTGAAGATTCTGCCTACAGTTCAAAATGAGGCTTGCTCCACGGCGTGCGAATTCGATCGCGATCGCTTGTCCGATTCCGCTTGATGCTCCTGTCACAACAGCTACAAATGGTTTCGTCATGGTCAATCCGCAGCTTCATTCGGGGGCGGTTCGTAATTGAACTCTTGCCACTTGACCGCTTGCTCCATTGGCTCGATGCGCAGGACCAGTGCTCCGTTTTGAAAGACACGGACCGTGCTGCTCGATTGGCTAACAACGATCGCGATGGCTTTGGTGCGTTGGGTGATCGCGGCCGCTGCCCAGTGTCGCGACCCGAGCCCTTTGGACAATTGTAAATTCTCGTGCAACATCTCGATGATTTGCCGCGATCGTTCGGCCACGGCATCCGGAGAAACGACAAAGGCACCGTCCATTTGTGCAATTTCTTTGATGTCTTCTCGAACGCGAGCGTCATGGAGATTTCGACTTTTTCGGCTGTAGCCTTTGAGCGGGTCAAAGCCACTATCTTTGCAATGCTGCAAGACTTTGCGGGTATCGCCCACCACGAACATGGTTCCAACCTTTTTCCCCTCGCGACCCTCCCTTCCGATTTGGACCGCAAGGTCGATAACGATTTTTAGATTGTTGAGCGGCACGGAACTTTCGAGCCGTTGTAGATCGCGACTTGTGAAGCGTCGCATTCGCTCGTCCAGCCGAATGATCGAAATGGAATCGATGCGATTGATTTCAAATCCGCAGTAAACGGCGATGACGTCGCAGTGGTTGGCCAGCAGTTCATCGGCCACTGCTTCCAGTAGCGCGTGCTGCAATCGCTCCAAAAGTGGAGAATCCTCTTTGTTTAGCACCAGTGGAATGAGGCCAAATTTGTCCGCGTCCGCCAGATCCTCCACCCGATCCGCCGCCACCAAAATACGTTTTATTTCCGGTGGAACCAGTTCGCGAAGGCGTTCCCAGTCGGTCGCGCTGTCGAGCAGCACCAAAATAGCGTCGGCTTTGACAGCACAGGCTAATTTGCCCGCCGACTCGATGACACTGGCTAATTCTCGCGTGAACTTCTGAACTGTCATCTTGCAGGAGATCCACGAGGAATGAGGAGTTTTGGAGGATGGTTGGCCAACATCTGTTGGCACTGAATGTAATTTCCCAGTGATTTTTCATCAATCGGGGCTACCGAGATCTGTTTTGATGTTGCGACTCTCCGATGGAAGACTATACTTCGATCCCCATTGAGGGACATAAGACAGTACTTTAAGGTTCGATTCGTCGGTGGTTAATCATGTCCAAGTGTTGCGAAGTTTGTCAAAAAATAGCGTCTGTCGGGAATCAAGTAGAGATCCGTGGTAAGGCTAAATACTTGGGCGGTGTGGGTACGAAGATTACTGGTATCACCAAGCGAAGGTTCACACCAAACCTCCAAAATTGCAAGGTTTCCCTGCCAAACGGCGAAGTGAGAACCATTCGTGTGTGCACTCAGTGCATTCGCAGCGGCCGAATCCGCAAGGCCGTTCGAGCCAAACCTTTTGCTTTGCCAAAGTAACTCAACCGAGGTCCGTCGATGGCTTTATCTGCCGAAGATGTGATTCGGATTGGGAATCTTGCCAGGCTTTCCCTTACTCCTACCGAAGTGCTGGAGTTAACGGACAAGTTGGGCAAAGTCGTTGGTCTCGTTGAACAACTTTCGGAAGTCAATACAGAAGACGTGGAGCCTATGGTCCACGCCTTCGATCTTCAAAACGTTCTTGCACCGGACGTGTGCGGACCATCTCTGTCACGGGACGAAGCTCTCAGGAATGCCCCATCCTCCGATTCGGAATGCTTTCGAGTCCCTGCGGTACTCGGGTGAATGCCGTGTGGACGATCAGGTCTTTTCTGAACACTGATACTCCCTATCTGGCCAAACTGTGGCATGATCACCACGCTGCCTTCAACTCCAAAAGCGCTTGTCCGGTAAGCGTCTGGGACCAGTGCATCCTCGGCAAGCCGTTCTTCAAAAGCCAAGGATTAATGCTTGCAACCAACCACGAGAGTGCTCCGGTTGGCTTTATTCACTTTGGTTTCGCCAGCAATGCCGACGGAAGCGATGCGAGCGTTTCTACGGCCATCATTCATAAAATCTGCATAACCCCCAGCGCAGATGAGGACGAGATTGCCAGAGCACTAATGGTCTATGCGCTGAGTCAATTGCGAAAGCAGAACGCGAGGACATGTACGGCTCTAGGGTCGACCGCTTGGAACGCATTCTATTTGGGCGTCGGCGAAGGGGACAATCTTATGGGGGTCGTCGCAAAAGACAATCGCACCCAGAGATGGTTGTCCGATGCCGGCTTTATCCCAACCCGTCCAACCGAGTGCTGGGAATTGGAATTATCCTCGTTTCGCCCTCCGATGGATCGCACTCAAATTGGCATCCGCAGAACCTGTACAGTCGGCAGGCTTCTCGACGAAGACACGCATGAATGGTGGCTTAGCACAGTTCTTGGACACTGCGAGCAGATTCGATTCAATCTCGTTCTGCGTTCACCCCCCAAAGTGGAAAGCGAAATCATGTTTTGGTTTCCCGATCCGACCATCATCGGTGTCGATTCAAGTGTTGTCCGATTGTGGTTACCAAATGTCCCGCAAGCGGACGAAGCACGCGAGCGTTTTGTCTATTTGATGGCCGAATCACTTAGGCAATTGCAACAGGAAAAAAGACGAGCCGTTCGGACTTTTGCATCGGCAGACCAACAGCAATCAATCACGCTGTTACAGCGGTTAGGCTTCCGTTCCGTTGAGCACGGCTTGGTCTTTGCTCGCGATCTGTAGTGCGGTTTATTTGGCCACATGGCGGCTCAATGTCGGCACAAATCACGGGAATTGTAAAAAATCTGACATAGTTGCAAATATCAACTAACCTATGCTGCACTGAATTCTTAAAACCGTCGAAGGACGCAGGCGTGGACTCAGAAGGAATGAATTCTAACGCTTAACAAATAAACAAAGGAATATTCTGCGATGTCGAAACTCGTTGCTGCAACCCGTATGTCGCTAGGTGCTCCGGGCGGAGCGGCTTCTGCAAATCTTGGATTTGCGATGCAGCAACAAGTGCAAACCAATTGGTGTTGGGGCGCTGTTTCGGTGAGCACCTTGCGTGCAGCGGTCGCCAGCCACGATCTGGCGGTGCCTCATGAAGTCTATACGCTTGACCTGTCAAGTTTTTCGAAAGGTCTTAAGGGAGCGAAGGCCACGGGCTGGCGATACTTGGTAATGAATAGCGAGGAAGTGATCGCAGCTGCAGAACTGGATCGCCCGGCCAAGGGTTCAACTGGGGGTCCCACGTTCTCAAACGTGAACACTGGCGGTTTCGTTTCAAGTAGTCTTGCCGCACTCAAAACAGCCGAAGAATTGGTCGAAGAGTGAACAAGCGAAATTGATCTCCCAATGCGACGATACTCCAGAGGCGAGCCGCAAAAAAGGCCAAAGCGGACGCCAAAAAAGCGAGAGCAAGAAGGACCTGAGGCCCAGCGACGACCACTAGGAGCAATATTTGGCGAGGGCACAGTTAATACTCGTTTAAGTGATCTGAAAGTAAATACTTACAACGGAGGCTGACGATGGCGACGTCGGCGTGCAGAAAGTAGCTTTGCGTTCGGTGCCGGACACCTCCTCGCCAGCCTTGCGGGCGCGGGTTGCGAACCTCAGCGCAGGTAAAGCCGATTCGGCCATTCGGAGCCTGTCCCGAGAGGTCTTAGAACGCCTTCCAGCATCTCCGACTAAAGAAGACGTGAGCGAACCCCTCCCTAAGAAGAAGAAGAAGAGCAAACCGAAGAAGTGACCTGTCTAACAGAAATGAACTTAACCTGCAATTCACTCTTGATCGATGGACACTCCGTTGTTTCTAGCTATAACTAAAGTTCGTCTCAAATCGGCGTCGATCTTAAGCTGGGCCGCGAAACACTTTCGCTAGCGTTCCCTAGTAGCGGAATGCGTCCAGCATTTCGTTGGCGTCCAGCATTTCGTTGGCGTCAAGCATTTCGTTGGCGTCCAGCATTCACGAAAGCTTTGACAGCTTCCGCTACGATTTAAATCGGCCCGCCTTAAGATCGACGCCCTCAAATCGATAATTCACACTAACTCACCCTGATCACCAACGCGATGAATTCTTCGTTTCTGTTTTCGACTCTAACCATTTTTATTGTTATGGCAATTGCTCCAGCCACCAGTCGCCTTTCCCCCAAAGTCGAAAGCTACGTCCAAGAGCGACGCGCTGAAATCGATCAAATCCCCGCCGAGCGACGCGCTGAACTCCTCAAGATTTCCGAATACATCGCGTCCTGCCACACTGCGAAAAGACCGGCCAAACTGTTGTTCGTCTGCACACACAATTCTAGACGAAGCCACCTGACCCAACTGTGGGCGCAAATAGCCGCGACGCACTTTGGGATCCATGAACTCGCGACTTTTTCCGGCGGTACGGAAACTACCGCCATGAATATTCGGACCGTCACAGCCCTCCAGCGAGCTGGCTTAACAATCACGACCGCCGAACATGCATCGTCGAACCCAAAATACTCGGTCGTCTTCAGCAAAGACGAAGCGCCACAGATCTGTTTTTCGAAGACACTCACGGAAAAACCCAATCCGACGGACAAATTCGCGGCCATTATGACCTGTTCCACCGCAGACCAGTCCTGTCCGAATGTGAATGGATGCGAACTCAGACTGTCATTGCCTTACGAGGATCCGAAAGTCGCGGACGACACGCCACAGGAAACGGCAGCTTACGACGAAAAGAGCAAGGAAATAGCCCGTGAAATGCTGTTTGTCATGTCGCGAGTGGTAAAATACTGAGATAAGGCGAGCGGCAGATTGAAATCTACCTGCCGAGTCTTCGCGTGGGAGAGCGAGGCCCTTCGCTCGTTTCCTGAATATGTTTGAGCACCCTCGAGTGGATACGATGAACTATCCAGTCCGTCCATAATGTCCAATAGCTCAATGGATAGATTTCAAGCTGATACCAAGTTCGTCCTTCCAGTCGCGTTCGATTATTCCCTATGTCGATGAGTCGAAACTCCCCTCGCGTGCTGCGAAACGAATGCTCAAGATGCGGCGGATGCAAGTGGCGAAACGGGGTAAGCTCAACCATCGGATCGGGCTGCTCTGTCACATCAAAACCAAGCTGAAACGGAGGATTCCACACGGTTTCATAATCCACTGGCGATGATAGGGGGCATAGGGCAACCAAGTGCATCCGAGACGACTCGCAATAATTCGGTTTCATCCAGCGTCACGTGTTTGTCGGCGGCAATGCACTCAGCAAAGGCATCCAGCATCACGCGTTTCAAGTTGGAAGCAACTTTCTCGAGTCCGTCCAATGCCAAATTCAGTTCGCTCAGAAGGCATTTTTCTCGTGGTAGCAATTCCAACGAGTCCATCTGAGAAGCAACCACGTCCGCTCCCTTTCTAAACGCTTGTACTGGATCGCTGGAATTTCCACCCGCATAGGCGAGCGATGACAAGACGACCTGAAATGATTTCGTCGCTTCCTTCAAACTGGGTTGTGATGTCCGCTTGAGATGTTCGCTACTGAGTCGTTGCACCAAACGCTTCGTAACGAATCGCTGAACAGCGAATTCGAATAATGTCCACTTGCGGTCTGCCTCAATCAGTTTGCGCACCGTTAAGCGAAAAACATTGACCTGAGGTGGCGACATCTGATGCAACGCGGGCAAGGACAAACAGACGACCGGCAATCGCTGCTCCACCGCCAATCTATCGACACTAGGTAACACGCGTTTCAGCTCCGCCAACGCACGCGGGTCGCATGATTTCTCGAGTTCGAGCCACTGCTGTGACCGCGTCTCATCCCCTTCGGGAGCGAGCAACAAAGCGTAGATGACAGCAACGGCCCCGAGTGGCTCCCGAACGTCCTGTGCAATCCGATCCTCTAATCGATCGATCAAGCCATGAACGTGTTCAATGTGTTCAGGCGTGGGTTCTCCGATTTGATCGACCGCTTTTTGCGGATGGGATTCCAATTGTTCGGCACCAGAAAGCGCCGATTGGTGCGAGGCACTCACAGACGCCAACTGCAGTGACAAGGAGCGTGGGTCGATTAGCTCAGACAAAGAGTGTGACACTTCGGTCGTTGTTGCAAACTGGCCATCGAATCGAGGGTCTAATCGTTTGACTCGCGTTTCCAGCGGCGGATGCGTGGCGAAAATCAGCGTAGCCACACCGTTGCCAAAAAACATGTGACTAGCTTCGGTCGCTCTCGCCGATTGTAACTTGGCATGCTTCGACCAACCGCCAATCTTCTTGAGCGCGTCGGCGATGCCGCTTGGGTTGCGAGTGAATTGAACCGCTGAGGCGTCGGCTAGGAATTCTCGCTGACGCGAAACGGCGGCTTTGATCATGTTCGCGAAAAAAACGCCAATGTAACCGATCGCGACCAACGCTCCTCCAACCATGAAAAGAGCCGCGACGAGTCCAAGCGTGCCTTTGTTTCCATCGCTATTTCGAGAAGATCGAATAGGCAACTGCGTCAATATGCGAAGGATCATGTAGCCAAGTAGGGCAACGATCAATATTCCATGCAGCAGTCCAATCAATCGCAAATTCAATCGCATGTCTCCGTTGAGAATATGACTGAATTCATGTGCGATCACACCTTGCAACTCATCGCGGGTCAAGGTTTGGATTGCCCCACGGGTAATACCGACAACGGCGTTTTGTGGCGTCGTGCCAGCCGCGAAAGCATTGATCCCTAGTTCGTCCTTCAGAAGGTAAACGGGAGGTACCGGCGTTCCTGCAGCCAGCGCCATCTCCTCCACGACGTTGAGCAAAATACGCTCTTCGAGAACTGTAGAATTGGCCGGGACCTTAACACCGCCTAACGCCACCGCCACGTGTTCGCCACCATCGCCAAGCATCCACGTCTTATAAATACTCCCGGTCGCAATCAAAATTACGACCGCGCCGACAACGGCGACCAACAGTTGCGGATTCCAATCGAGAACATGGACCGCATTTTCCGAATCGCGAGTCGTCAAGGCCAAGATGGCAATCAAAGCAAAATAAACCGCCGTGATGACCAAGACGACGGTCACCCCAAAATATAGAAACAGGAGCCTGCTGTTACGGCGGGCACGATCTTGATGCTCGAAGAAATCCACGGAATGGTGTCCTGACTAAAACTGGACCTTGACCGCTTCACGTTCCGCAGGGGCGGTAATCTCGAACATCTTGGCAGGCAAGAAACGACCAAAGCCCGCTACCAAGTTGCCAGGGAAACTCTCGCAGGCGATGTTGTACGAGGCTACGGAGTCATTAAAGGACTGGCGAGCGAAGGAGACCTTGTTCTCGGTGCTCGTCAACTCTTCTTGAAGGGCCAACATGTTCTGATTGGCTTTGAGATCCGGATAGGCTTCGGCTAAGCCAATAAACTTGGTTAGCGATCCCGCAAGCGCTACTTCGGCTGTGGAAAGATTTTGCATGGCCGTCGGATCGCCAGGGTTTGCCGCCGCTTGTTGACCAGCGGAAAAAGCGGTGTTGCGAGCCCGTATGACCGCTTCGAGCGTCTCTTTCTCATGTTTCATGTAACCCGTGGCGGTCTCAACCAAGTTTGGGATCAAGTCATAGCGTCTTTTCAACTGAACATCGATTTGTGCAAAGGCGTTCTGGAAACGATTCTTCAACGAGACGAGGTTGTTGTAGAGAGAGACCAAGTAAAAGAAGAACAAGAGCACAATTGTGCCCATGACAACCAAACCGATTATGACACCAGTCATTTTAAAGCCCTTTGTTTCTTGACGGAAGCTCTTCCCTACGCAAACTCGTCCGTTAATATAACCGGTGCAGCGCAAGTCGACGCTTTCGAAAACAAAAATTTTGGATTGCGGGGATTCATCCCCGTAAAATTTGGAGTGCGGGGATTCATCCCCGCTTTAAGATGCTGTGGTTGAAGCTACTGCTTTGTCCAGATTCATAGTGGGGTAGGCATCTTGCCTGCCATCGAATCGACTTCAGAAAATCGCAAGCTGGAAGCTTACGCCACTTTTTAATCCCAGGAATCAAATTTGTACGATGCACGAATGCTGAACCGCAGAAAATAGAATTTGTTCATAAAGTACGCGCACAATGGGCGATGGCAGGTCTGCCGGTTGGGTTCCTACAACACCTGAGCGAGGGCCTCGCTCAGCCACACGTGCCCAAATCCCACGCAAACCAACGATTGACATAGATATTCTAGCGACGTACTACCGTTCTGCCAGATAGCCGCTGAATGAGGCCGCGCATTTCCAACACGCTCAATGTACTCAGAACACGAGGTACAGGAAGCTTCGACGTCGATATCACTTGATCGATATCCGTCGGCAAACAATCGATTGCTTGCAGCACTGCCGTTTCCATTTCGTTGAGCTGCAACTCGGCGGCATGATGAACCACAACGCCATCACCTAGCGTTGCTTTCTCAACCAGCGGGCCTAGGTGCTCGATAACGTCCTCAGCATCCTGAATCAAAATGGCTCCGTCGCGGATGAGCTGATTGCAGCCACGCGACATTCGAGAGGTGGCCGCCCCAGGAACGGCAAACAGGTCACGGCCTTGTTCGCCAGCGTGGCGTGCTGTGATGAGTGAACCCGATCGATCTGCAGCTTCGACTACGATCGTGCCAAGACTCAAGCCACTGATAATGCGATTGCGTTGCGGAAACACCCCCGCTTTGGGTTTAGAAAAGGGATGCGTTTCACTTATTAGAACGCCGTGCTCGACAACTTGGCCCGCCAATTCCGTGTGTTCTGGTGGGTAAATGTCGGTGACGCTGCTTCCTAAAACCGCAATGGTTCTACCGTTGGATTCGATGGCTCCGCGGTGGCAAGTTGCGTCAATACCTCGAGCCAGTCCGCTAACAATGGTGATGCCGTATCTGGCTAACCCCTTCGAGATGCGTTCCGCCATCGTACGGCCGTAGTTCGTGCAATGACGCGTTCCCACCATCGCGATCGAAAGCTGGTCGGATGGGTGAAATGCCCCTCGAACAAATAGCATGACCGGCGGGTCTGGCAACTCGGCCAAGAGCCTAGGGAAATCCGGGTCGCCTGCGATGATGATTCGAACGCCGTGCTCGTTGCAGTGCTGGAGCACTCGCTCGGCGAGGTCGCTTTGACTCGAGTCTCGAATCAACGTGGATAACTTGGGCCCAATCCGAGGCACTTGCCCCAATTGAGAAAGCGTTGCCTTGAGGGTTGCTGACGCCGATCCAAAGTGATCGATGAGACCAGCCAGCAACCGTGGCCCAACTCCATTGACAAGCGACAGCCTAATAAAGGAATCGCGATCCTCGTCGGGTACCATACGAATCGGTGGCACCCAATCGCAGGTGTCACTATCGGGTACATAGTCCAGCGGTTCTCGATCGTCATCCACTGCATTTTCTGGTGCATCCATGGACGGCGAAAGATCGAACAGGAATCCTGCTTTTAACTGCTCATCGGGGAGGTTCATGGCATGGTCGCATGTGATTTAGTGTGGGCGTGAAACACCGTAAATGTGCGACCAATATTTGGTAATCGCTTTGGCACCGGAGACAAAACACCGACCATCGATTTGGCCGGTGAGGAATCCGAGCGCGTCCATCGGCGGGGCTTTGTCCAAAACCAATACGGGGCAGTTTTGATTGTCCTTTCCGATCAGCTCCACGATTTCCTCGCGAGGTGCAGGGAAATCCGAATATCGAATGTCCAGAGCATGCCTCAGTTTCGGGAAATAGCTCAATACGCCCGTGATGGTCGCACAATCAGGGCAAAAGTAGGGTAAACCTGCCCCATCGGGAAAGTCTTCTTTGAGTAGAAACAATATATCGCGAGCCAAGATTCAATCTCCATTCTCAAACATTCAAGGGTAACAAACATCTGAAATCATAACGAATTCGGCGTCCGCCGTCATCAACGCTCCCGGGCGACAACACTGTGGCTCCCGGATGGGCAACTGAGTGGAACATTTTCGTCCGTTCGGAACTTGCCTCCGAGCGGACGCGGTTTTGGCGTCCTAAGGCGAGCGACGATGTGAAAACTACCAATCATAACCCGATACGTAAGTGAGGGACCTGCGAAATTGTCCCTTGCTTACACTTCGGGTTGGGATACTCCACGCTGCCGCTCGCCTAATTGTGCGGCTTAGTCAATATAGTACGCCAAAACAAGGTTGAGGGGAGGCAAGCTCCTGCTCAACCGGAGGAACCGTTGTTGGAAATGCTACACTAACGAGCATTAGTAGTTATCTTATTGGTTTCCAAATTATTCACTGCCTCTCGAATCTTATTCCAAACCATTCGTGAACGCTTTAACGACTTCCGCCAATTCTCCGATGCCAATCGCTCCGTCAGCCATTCCGCCAGCATTCCAACGAGAATTGGAAGCTCAGCTTCAAGCAGGCGAAGATGTAATCACTTGGTTTGAACCGAATCTCGACTCAAAACTGCGATTCGGGAACGGCATCGTTGTCCTAACCAATCTGGGAGTACTAGCTCGGCAACCATCGCCCCCGGGCGAGAACTTGGCCCCGTGGCTTCGTTGGCCGTTAACTGAAATTCGAGAACTCAAAAAACTCGATCGCGCGGGTCTCGGTATTCTCGAACTCCTTGGCGAAAAAAAGCTGCTTCAAGCCTGGCGATTCACCACAGGCAACACGAGTTCTGCTGCATTGTTGGCAACCAAGCTGAAACTACTGAAGGCTGGAAAGTCCGAGGAAACCGAGCTATCGGCCTCGATTTGTCCATCCTGTGGCGGGACTATGCTGGTCGGCCAAATGGTTTGCAGCAATTGCGCTCCAACCGCTTCGCCAGATACCAATCGATCCCTTTGGCGGCTAGCCCGTTTTGCCAGACCAAGGGCTTCCATGATCTTGATCGGTTTTGTGTTGACGCTGCTGAGCACTGCGGCAACTTTTTTACCACCCGTGTTGACGAAGATACTAGTAGACAACGTATTAACTCCTTATGAGGCGGCAAGAGTCGCAGCCAAAGAGCTTGCCAATACGGCACCGGACGCCATGACCAAGTCTGCGGATTTCAGTCTCGTTCCGTGGCTACTGGTCGGAATGCTTCTGTCCGCATTATTGAGTTGGGCACTGGCTTGGGCAAAAACGTATGCTCTTGCCTCCGTGAGCGAGCAGATCAGCGCGGATCTTCGCAACGCCACCTATTCGCATCTTCAGAGACTGTCGCTGGAGTTTTTTGGTGGGAAGCGAACAGGAGACCTCATCTCCCGCATCAGTAGCGATACGCAGCGCATTTGCGATTTTCTGTCGATCAGTTTGGTCGACTTCGCAACCGACATTCTGATGATCGTTTTCACCGGGATCGTTTTATTCCTAATCGATCCGATGCTGGCAGTGGTTGGTTTGTTGCCTTTTCCTTTTATTGCTTGGACGGTATCTCGTGTTCAAGGCAAGATACGCATGGGATTCGCACGCGGAAGCATGGCCTGGGCCGAGATGGTTAACGTACTCGCCGATACGATTCCGGGCATTCGTGTGGTCAAAGCCTTTGCCCAGGAAAATCGGGAAGT
>JANPNA010000311.1:0-4031 GCA_031427235.1 Pirellula sp. | reverse complement strand
ATTGTCTTGGATAGTACCTCATCGGGCAAATCTCTCTCGTTCCATTGCGAAACGAAGTTGAGATGCTCCATCGATTTGGTGCTTTGCAGAATCCCTGCCAGCGCATAGTAGTCCTTTGCAAGGATCGGATCGAATTTGTGATCGTGACACCTGGCGCAGCCGAGCGTTAATCCTAAAAACACTTTTCCGATGGTGTCGAGCTGTTCATCGACCATGTCCGCCACAAGTTTCGGCTTGTCCTGTTCCGCCAACATCTTGGGGCCAATCACTAGAAAGCCGGTGGCGGTGATCAATCTTCGTTGCTCCGCTTCGGATTTGGCTGGCAGCAAGTCACCTGCAAGCTGTTCTATAATAAAATCGTTATAGGGCAGGTCTGCATTAAGTGCGTCGATGACGTAATCGCGATAGCGCCAAGCCACCGGGTAGCCATGATTTTCATCCGCACCGTTGGAGTCGGCATAGCGGGCCAAATCGAGCCAGTATCTTCCCCAACGTTCACCATATCTTGGCGATGCAAGCAATTTGTCAACGACTTGTTCGTATGCATCGGCCTGTTGCGATTGAACGAACGCATCTACTTCGTCCGGCGAAGGAGGAATACCGTTCAAATCAAGGAACACTCGCCGTAGCCAAGTGGTTCGGCTCGACTCAGAGTTGGGTTCAAGACCGGCGCGGGATCGTTTCTCGTCAATGAACGAATCGATAGGCGTGCGGCTCCAATTCGAATGAACCGTCGGACTCCCAATCGGATCGCGTTGGCGAAACGACCAGAATTGTTTGGCTTGAAGCCAATCGATGGTTTCGTTTGTTGGTTTGGCTGCGGGTTCATTGCGAGGGTCTGGTGCACCCATCGCGATCCACTTTTCAAAGTCGGCAATGACTGCGTCGGGGAGTTTCGATTTGGGCGGCATTTTCAAATCTTTATGCCGTAACGCCTGAATCAAAAGACTTTTGCTGACATCCTTCAAATCAATCGCGGGTCCCGAGTCGCCTCCTTTGGAAATACCGTCACGGGAATCAAGCAGCAGACCTCCACTTATCTCCGCCGCAGATGCAGAATGGCACTCGAAGCAATGCTTATCCAATGCCGGCCGAATTCGCGATTCGAAAAATGCGAGCCCATCTTCGTCTGCAAACAGAGGCTGACTTGGAGTCCATGCGATTGTCAGCAAGGCAAGGAAAAGCCAACTTGAACGAGAACACTCGCGGAAGCTCGAAACAGGAAATGCAAACATGGATCAGATTGAGAGAAAGTAGCTTGGGGGCAGCCGTGCGTACGGCACTGGGGAGGGAAGGTTGCAAAACGCAAGAAAACTGCGGGCTCTGAATTGTACTACACTCATCCCTGTTTTTCCATTCCCTGTTCGATCGAAATGGTTCGGCAGGTCGTTTCTGCCACGAGTCGTACCCATGCCAAGCGAAACAGTGGTGTTTTTCTATGAAACTTGGCTATAATGACGCTAGCGATAACACACTTCTTGGAGCATAAAATGATTCTCACATTCTTGGTTTGTATTTTGGCTGGTGTCTTAGCGGCCCCTGAGAACAGCACGATCGCGGACCGTTTTGTGGTCGAGCACCCGACGCTGATGAATCTTGGATTTGAGTGGTCGATTCGTGGTGATGCCAATCGAAATGCATCCGTCGCTGTGCAATTTCGGGCGGTGGGCGAATCCAATTGGCGCGAGGCATTGCCGCTTGTTCGCGTCGGTGGCGAGAATGTTTACCGCCGTCGCGAGAATCTCGACTACACGGTTCCAGATGGATTCGCGGGCAGTATTCTCAACGTGTTGCCCGGAACAGAATATGAATGCAAGTTTCAATTAATCGACCCAGACGGCCTTTCCGGTGAAACAACTCAAAACGTGCGTGTTCGCACTCGCTCAGAACCTCAAGCTTATTCCGCGGGCCGGAAGTTACACGTTTACCCAATTGACTATACAGGCCCGCGTGAGGAACCCAGTTTCACGAGCCTTCTACAGGCGTATTATGGCTCCGGCTTGGGCGATTGGAGCGTTATCTGGGAACGTCGGGCTCAACCTGGCGACACCATTCTAGTACATGCAGGCTTATACAAACCGGAGCGGCTCAATTATGTTGACCCGATGATGACGCCCTTCGACGGTAGCATGTCTCTCACGTTGAAGGGCACACCCGAAAAACCAATCACGATTCAGTCCGCCGGTGATGGCGAAGTGATCTTCGATGGCGATGGAAACCATCGGCTTTTCGATGTGATGGCTTCCAAGTACCACATTTTCGAGGGATTGACATTTCGCAATACCGATGTCGCCCTATTCGCAGGTCAGAAGGAGGTGCTCGGAGCGGTGGGCTTGACGGTAAAGAACTGCCGATTTGAAAATATTGGGTTCGGAGTGTGGACCGAATATGCCGGATCGAGCGACTTCTATATTGCTGACAATCTTTTTCTAGGTCGCGATGACCGCTTTCGGCTGGTAGGCTGGACAGGACCGCTTTGGACTAGTGCCGGTCCTTACCGTTCCCATTTGCTTACTAGTTACTATGCTGTCAAGGTCTACGGCCCCGGTCATGTCATTGCGCACAACGCGATCGCGTATTTTCACGACGCGATCGGCATCTCTACCTATGGGACGCCACCGACCGATCCGGATCAAAGGGCTTCCTCGATCGATATCTACAATAACGACATGCATATGCTCAACGATGACTTCGTTGAGACCGATGGAGCGGTACACAATGTGCGAGTGATGAACAATCGAGGTGTCAATGCAGCTCATGGCGGTTACAGCGCGCAACCGTCGTTTGGAGGACCGGTTTATTTCATAGGCAATTTGTTGTACCACGTGCCAAGCGTTTCGGCCTTCAAATTCTCAGCCAAGCCGGCTGGCTTATTTGTGTACCACAACACGATCATTGGCGAACAAGGCTCTGCTGATCCAACCTCCAACGTTCATTTCCGAAATAACCTTTTCTTGGGCCGGGATACGCCGGGCCGTGGGATCATGACGTGGGCCAACGGAACCGACGCTTTCAGCTCGGATTACAACGGCTTTCGGCCAAACAAATCAGCCGACCCGCAATACAAGTGGCTCAGTCCCAAGCCGGGAACCTATCTCTATGAGCCTACCCCCCAGGATTGGCGAGGTTTTTCGAATCTCACTGAATTGAACCAAGCCACACAACAGGAAGCTCATGGTATCGAAGTCGATTTTGATATTTTCGAGAAGTTAAGCCCACCCGATCCTGCCTTGCGTCATGCAGTCTATCACGCCATGGACTTGAACTTTCGACTGAAAGAGAGCAGCAAAGCCGTAGATGCAGGCGTAGTTATACCTACAGTGAACGACGGATTTGTAGGCCGCGCGCCCGACTTAGGTGCGATTGAGGTAGGCAAGCAGGCGACCAAGTATGGCCCGCGATGGATTACTTGGCAACCGTTCTATCGCTGAGTAAGCCGCCCGTGGTGCTTGCCCGTGGATCGCGCATGCGATTGGATTCTGAAGTGATTCGCGATCAAATCCTGGCCATCAGCGGTCGTTTGAACAACGCGAGGTACGGAAGAAGCGTGAAGCCTCCCCAGCCCGCCGACCTGTGGAAAACCGTTTCGATGGTCTCGTCCCCCACCTACTTCCTCAAGGAGGATACAGGTGACAAGATCTACCGGCGAAGCTTTTACACATTCTGGGTACGATGGTCGGCATCAAGGATGATGTCAATGTCTGTTCGTTTCTATCCCAAGCACGAATTCGCATGCCCTAATCTCAGCCACTGTCCGCACCTAGGCGGTATGGCCTTAGGTACGCTCGTCGTGATCGCCAATCGTTGCGATCAATCATTCGAAAGTTCACGCCTGACGATTCGAGGATTGGCAGAACGAAATGCGGAACTGTTGTCTTAAGTCGTAAGTTTGCAGGCCCAACTCGACCAAGTCAAACTTGAATTGAAGTTGGAACGTCAAAACAAGTTTGCAACCAACAAACAAAAACAAGCCGAAGCGGAAACGACGCCGACTGCCGATGAACAGGCAACGCCAGATCAGCCAGCGAAAA
>JANPNA010000310.1:0-12949 GCA_031427235.1 Pirellula sp. | reverse complement strand
CTGTACGCTTCCGTGTATTCTCGGGAGGGAGTAAGCAATTTAATGACGCTGCCGAGAGTGCGGCTGGGGTCTAAGACTTTGCGGCTATCTCGGCTCGAATAGTCGGGTTTCTCGGTCGAGTCTTCACGCCAGCGATCGGAGTAATCGCGTTCGAAGATCTCCTCCAATTGATTGAAATCGCTATCGATATCGGCGACAAAGATGGGGCCGCCTTGCATGTAATCGCGCAGCGACTTGCTGATTTCGCTTTTTCCGCCGCCACTGACGGTGCAGGGTTTATGGCAAACCGTTCCTTCGCCAGCCGTCCCGATCAGACGCCAGGAAGGAGCGCAGGGGTGCTTTTCCATTTGCACCTTGTACCCGCTAGGGGCCATGTAGATTTTATCTTGTTCCAAGGGGATCGAGAATTCTTGATTGGCTCTGGTCCATCGAATGGTTCGATCAAAAAGGGAAGCCAGCGCGTTTTCAGGTACGTAGACCAATCTGGGGTACTGTCGATCCGTGCCATAGCCCTCAGGCCTGATATTGATGAAACTTGAGTATTCGCGTTCGACGTCTGTGAATGCGCGACCGTTGTAGCGACGCGAATTCCATTGGAACTCTTCTCCGAGGTTGTGCGAGACGAAGGCGAGAGTGCCACCTGCATGTTCTTCCTCGACGTTTCCCAGCAGGTTGGCGGCATAACTGATTTGGGTCTTTACTTCCTTCTTGCAATAACCGTAATAGTTATCGGCGATGAGCGTGACAATCACCCCTTCTTCCTCGTCGAGAACCAAATCCGAAGCAGCCATTTGTATGTAAATGTATTGTTGCAGTGTGGCTGCGGCTTTGGCATCCCGGTCGGCGCGTCGTCCCCAGGAGAGATTGCGTTCGGGCGAATCGATCCGCCAGCCCAGATCGATGGAACGGTCGGTTGTTTTGTTGTTTTGCATAAGGACAGCCTGAGAAGTTTACAAATCATACAATTCCGGATCGACATTGGGAGCCTCGAAGAATCGAGACAACTTTTTTTCTTTTCCAACTGGAGCTGCAAACGGATCTCCATCACCGTCCAATGCATCCCCCATCTCCTCGTCGATTTTGTCCGGGTCTTCACCTGCTTCCATGCGTTTCATGGCTTCGAGCATGGCGCCTGTGGGCTGCATTCCCGTCAATTCGAACATGCGCTTCATGACGTTAGCCATTTGTCGGGGGTCTTCAGGACCGTCACCTCCCTCTTCCAAATGGGGGGCCATTTCCGCCATGAGTTGCTCCATTTTGCTTTCATCCACATTTTCAAAGGGGTCTGGAGTGCTGCTGCTCTCAGTTAGTCCCTTGGAAATTGCAAAGCGGGAGATCTTTTTTTCAAGTTTCTTGCGACCGCAGTTTGGGCATTTCGGCGCAACGGGCTGGTTGATGGAGCGAGCAAAAAAGCTGTAGATCGTGTGACAGGGTGGGCAATAGAATTCGTAAATCGGCATGTTTCGTTGGTCTCAATCCTTGATTGTAAGGGTGCCTAACAGCCTACCTGAACTAGCAACATTCGTCAGTACCGGTTTGCTTCAGCTTGACCTGTGGAGTTATCCGCCGGTATTATTGCCCTACGTTGTGCATGGACTTCGTTTTGTTGGCCAGCTCCTCTCTACCGTCGAAGAACTCATTTTTCCCACGTTGAATTACCTTGTCCGACAGGCCACGCCCACTTCACGACGACCAATCAAGTGAGCCAGACGGATCCGAGTGTGAGCTTATTGGTTCACAGGCCGCGGATCCCCCATTGCTGCCAACGCCCGATGTGCTTGCCGACCTAGCCGAGCAAAGCCAACGGCTGGAGACTGCAAGTCCAGAGGAGATATTGTCGTGGGCTATCGAACGGTATGGGGACAAGTTCACGATGGCCACCGCGTTTGGCCCAGAGGGGATGACGATTCTCGAAATGCTGTCGAGAATTTCACCAAAAACTTGGGTTTTTAACTTGGACACCGGCTACCAATTTCCCGAAACGCTGGCCTTGCGAGATCGGGTTGCCGAATTGTATGGCATCGAGGTTGAACTGCTGCAGCCTGAATTAACTATTTTCGCTTATGAAAAGCTAAACGGCGGGCCAGTTTATCAGGTGAACCCAAATAAGTGCTGCGGAGACCGCAAGATCACCGTCCTCAAGAGGGCGGCGAAAGGAATGCACGCTTGGGCCAGTGCCATTCGCAGGGATCAGAGTCCGGATCGGGCTTCGGCAGCGATCGTCGGATGGGACAAGAAGTTTCACCTGGTCAAGGTCAGTCCGCTTGCCAACTGGACCAAAAAGAACGTTTGGGATCGGATTTTGGATCGCAAAATCCCATATAATCCCATGCACGATGCTGGATTTACGAGCATTGGTTGCTGGCCATGCACTAGAGCAGTTGGTCTGAGCGAGGATGAGCGAGCAGGCCGCTGGAGTGGCACCGGCAAGACGGAATGCGGCCTGCACACGCAGGATTAACAGTGTAGCACGGCACTCCGTGCCGTGATCCCGTGATCCTTGCCACAATTCCAGCCGGTCGATGCTGCGTGATCTTTGCCACCCTATCCAGCCGGGCCAGAGCTGCGTGGTTCTCGACACGGTGTGTCGAGCTACACTACTTCCAGCTTTCTCCCTGCATGGACTTGTCAAAAAGCAACGCATTGTGTTACGCTAGGCAGCTTGGTTGGCGCGGCGATCCTTTGAGTCTTAGCGACGACATGAATAGTTTTTTGTCACTGCCTGGTGGAAACACTTGTTTCTCGCCTTTGATTTAGGAGCATTTGTTCGTGGGTGTAAAGAAAACAGGTCGAGGTCGTCGTAAAGTTGGTCGTAAGAAGAGGCGAATGCGTGCTAGGATCCGGCACAGAAAGAAATAGATGATTAGGTGGGGAATTGGCGAAAATTGCCATTTTATTTAGCTCCACCTTCGTCTACGTCTCTTCGAATTCCAAAAATTCCATTATCCCGGAGTTTTCGATTGCGCGGGTGGCCGCCTCGAATTATACTCCGGGTATGTTTTTGTTGGGAACTTGGTCTACTATCGGAGTTCGCCGACTTTCCTTCGTCTGCTCCCGTGTGGAACATCAAACTGTGAAAACCTGGGTTTTTCAATCTCTTTTGATCGCAGCGGCCCTGTCTTTCCAAATTGGAACCAGTCGCGCCCAGTCTACGTCCCCAAGCGATTCCGCAACTGGTCCATCGAGTCGCAGTTTGGCACCTCGCAAGCTTGCGAGTGGTGTTATGACGACTGTACCGCCTGACCAGGACTCGGAAGACACCGCGCTCGGACCGTTCGATTTGGATTTCGTCGCCAAGCATCCGGAGCTCGAGTGGGCGGCACCGGATTTCCCTCAAAATAAGCCGCATTTTGCGTCTCCCAGCGAGACGCTCCTGTCACTATCTCGAGACGTGATTTTCCGTCACGACGTTTGGGGACTCGAGTTTTCCTTCAAACCGGCCAGGCTCATCCAAGTCGACATCCCCCAGCCAAGTGGGAAATTGCAGCGCAAGGTGGTTTGGTACATCGTGTACAAAGTTCGGTACACGGGCGAGGATTTGTCGCCAAGGCTTGCATCGGAGGTCCCTGGGGCGCCAGAAAAGGTCCAGTTTGAATCGGTCCGCTTTCTCCCCCGTTTTTCGCTGCTAAGCAAAGAACGCAACATCAACATGTCCGCCCAGATCTTACCGGCCGCCAAGGAAGCGATCGCCCTTAAAGAGCGCATTGGCAAGCCGCTTTTCGATCATATTGAAATTGGAAAGATGGATATTTCAGCCAGCACTCTCGAAGAGGATAAGTCGGTTTGGGGCGTTGCTACTTGGTCGGACGTCGATCCAAGATTGGATTTTTTCGCCATCGATGTTCGTGGTTTGACGAATGCATTCAAAATACGAATCGATTCGGATGGAATAAAGAATTTCGATCGAAAGACCCTTCGGATTTACTTTTGGCGTCCAGGTGACGCAATCGACGAGTCGAAGGACCGTATTTTGTTGGGGTTGCCCGCATTCGAAAACAAAGACCGAGTCGAATACTATCTAAAGCAGTTTAACCTCAAAGAACGCCTTGATTATGAGTGGATTTACCGCTAAACTCTTGCCCCGCGTTCGCGGAGAGAATTAGCTGGTTTTGACAATCCAATCCAACTCGGCACAGGTAGTTAGGCATAGGCTTTTAAATGGCACATAAAAAAGGTCAGGGATCCACACGAAACGGTCGTGACTCCAACGCTCAGCGTCGCGGCGTAAAGAAATTTGGTGGCGAAAAGGTCATTTCTGGAAACATTCTTATCCGTCAAGTCGGAACGAAATGGCACCCAGGATGCAACGTCGGGATGGGCAAAGACTACACGATTTACTCGCTTGTCGAAGGCAACGTCTATTTCGATCAAGAAGGTCGCCGCATCAACGTTCGAATTGCTGAATCTGCTTAGCCATTCGACAGGTTTATTAAAAACGGAGCCGATTCCAGGCTCCGACACTTTGGTTCCAGCCAAGATCTGATCTTTTATCATGTTTGTTGACCGTGTTGAAATTGAAGCCATCTCTGGTAAAGGTGGTAGCGGTTGCATGGCTTTCCGCCGCGAAAAGCACGTTCCTCGCGGGGGACCCTGCGGTGGTGATGGCGGGAGCGGTGGCAGCGTTATTATTCGCGCCAAAGCCGGAGTGAACTCGCTCGTTCAATTTGCCCATCAACGCCATTGGCGAGCCGAAAACGGCAGCCCCGGTCAAGGTGCAGACTGCCACGGCAAGAGCGGTCAGGATCTAATCCTTTTTGTTCCACCGGGTACGGTTTTGATGGACCGCGACTCAGGCATGATCCTTAGGGATCTAGTCAATCCAGGGGACGAAATCGTGGCGGCTCGCGGTGGGCGAGGCGGATGGGGCAACACCCATTTTAAATCCTCCACCAACCAAGCTCCGCGCGACACAACCGATGGCGGTGCGGGCGAACAACGCCGTTTGATTTTCGAACTGAAAGCCATCGCGGATGTCGGACTTGTTGGGATGCCCAACGCGGGAAAGAGCACTCTGCTCAGCCGGCTTTCGAGAGCCCGTCCCGAGATCGCCGATTACCCTTTTACCACGAAATTCCCGAACCTCGGTTTGGTATCGGTGGACATGGACCGCAACTTTGTCATGGCGGATATTCCAGGGCTCATCGAGGGTGCTGCACAGGGGTCCGGTCTCGGTCACGATTTCCTTAGGCACATCATGCGGGCTGGTATCCTGGTGCATCTTGTGGAACCGATGCCCATGGATCAATCGGATCCCATCGGAAACTATCACGCCATTCGCAAAGAGCTTGCCGAATACAGCGGCGATCTCGCGGCTAGGCCAGAGATCCTGGCGATTACCAAAGCCGAACTGCCCGACGCGGAGATCGTTCACGAGATGTTGTGCGAAAACCTGGGGCGAAAAGACATTTTCCTCATCAGCGCGGTAACTGGCCAGGGGCTCAACACATTGGTCAACAAGATCGCAACCTTACTGGCTGAGCAAAACGCGGAACTTGCTGCCGCCTCGCCATGATCTTGGTCGATATAGGCAATAGCGGTTTGCGTGCATCGCGAGTCGCTGCCGGTCATTTGTTTCGCGACGAAAAGGTATATCGACTATCGTGGTCCGCTGCGGTCGGTGCCATTCGAAAGCCTTCGCCTGAACAAGAAGCTGCACCGGACCAACGCTGGTGCAAACTAGAGGATCGCTCCGCGTTCGATTGGCTTGTCTCTCAGTTTCGCGCAAGGTCAAATGAACCGTGGCTTGTGTCGTGTGTCCAGCGACATGCGCTAGAGCAGTTGCGAGCTAGTTTGACAACGAGTGGATTGAGTATCGCCCCAAAGGTCGTCACTTATGCGGACATTCCCATGACCATCGATGTCCAATCGCCAGAAAAGACCGGGGTCGATCGATTGCTTGCGGCATTCAGTGCATATCGTCACATCAACGAATCGACATCGAGCCCCCAGCCCGTCATTGTTATTCAAGCGGGCACTGCGGTGACGATAGACTTTGTAGATGCGTCCGGAGTTTTTTGCGGTGGTTCCATCATGCCCGGGTTAGGGCTTTCGCTGCAACTTTTGGCAGCGGGAACGGATTTGCTTCCTTGGCTGGGCAACCACGCAGTCGATGTGCGTCCAGTCTTGCCAGGCAAGAACACCGAACAAGCCATCGCGGCGGGAGTCAATGCGGCTTTGGTTGGCGGCGCGTCCCATCTTGTCGAGCGTTACCGAAGCGAGAACCCATCGGGCGCAGCCATCCAAGCAATCGTCTCTGGTGGTGACGGGAGTCTGCTCATGCCACACATTGCGTCACCCGCCGAGTTGGTGAACCACGTCGTGTTACATGGTCTCAGCCACATCGGCAATGGTTCTTGAGAGATCTCTAGTACCGTCTGAATTCTCACGAATTTAGCCGCGAGGCGAGCTAAGCCACGCGGCGGTAGTCGGCGTCGCTCAGGTTGTCTCCGTCCATCGGTAGAGTGCCTTCGTCGGACTGGAGCAGTTTCGACATGATGAACCTTGCGGTCGCGTTGCTTGCTCCTGGCTTTGCGAATTGAGCTGCAAGCGCGATTAGGTTACGACGTTGCGACATGCGATAATCGGAATCACCTAATAGCCGAGACATCTCCACCGTGACGTCCTCGATCGACTTCAATGCGGATTTTGAGTTGAGCTTGCCATGCGACAAAAACTCTGGCAAGACTTGTTTGTCTGCAATGAGGTTGGGTAACGACATCCGCTTGCACTTCACCAGCAACTTGGCCATGGCATAAGTCGTTTGACTGAGATGGTACATGACCGCGGCGGGTTTGCCTCTGGCCATTAGCTCCAAGGAAACCGAACCGCTCTTCATCAACGAACAATCGCTCAGCTCAATGATCTCGCTGGTCTTGCCCGCGAAAAGGTGTATTGGCAACCTTGCATCCGTGCTCTTCAGTTGAGAACGGCACCAAAGTGCATGCGAGTCTTTGATCGCAGCGACCAAGAACTGTGCCTGTGGATGCTTAACCGCTAATTTGCGAATCACCTCGAGTTGCAGCGGCCAAATGTTGTGCACTTCGTGGTCGCGCGAGCCCGGCAAGACAGCGACTTGAAGCGTCTTATTGTCTCGCCATTTGTCGACGAATCGCACATCCAACGCTTGTTGAGCCACCGCATCGAAAAAGGGATGGCCTACGTAGTGTGCGTCGACATTCCGCTCTTTGAACCATGGTGTCTCAAACGGCAGATTGCATAGAACATGGTCGACGTAGCGACGCATTTTCTTCACTCGCCAACCACCCCACGCCCACAACTGAGGTGGCAGGTAGTAGAAGACGGGCAGACCGTACTTTTTGGCGCGTTTGGCAATGTGCCAGTTGAAACCAGGGAAGTCTACGAGTACGACTCCATCTACGTCGCCGCGAGCAAAACTCTGTTCCGCCAAGTTAGCCACGCGGAAAAATTCTCTAAGCTTCGGCAATACCTCGGCGAATCCCATCACCGCCAAACTGGTGAGGTCATAATCCAATTCCAACCCCGCTTGGATCATGCGGCATCCGCCCAGCCCCCGAAAGGTCGACGAAGGGGAGATTTGCTGAATGGCTCGAATCAAATTGGCCGCGTGCAGATCGCCACTCGGTTCGCCAACTGAGAAGAAAAGTCGTTGTCCCATAAAGCTTTCCGTGAAGTCTTGATCGGACATAGTGGTAAATTTGACGACACTGGGACTTGGTGTCCACAAAAAGTGATCTCGAATTGATTTTTCGGTAAGCGACCCGCTCATGCCTAACTCTCTTTTGAGTTTATACGGGAAACGGACCAAACGAGGCAATACGATCCGACCTTAGTTCGGCTTACGTAAAGATTACCGGCCTGCGGTCGCATGCGATTTGCTCAAAAACAATAATCGGTTAGCATATGCCTGAATTGCTAGCACGCATGGAAGCTGCGGTTTATGATTGTCGCCTTTCGCTCCGCGAAAGTGCGCTTCGCAAACGCACTTTTGCGGAGCAAAAGGCGACAATGTTCGACAAGGTTGTGGAATAATCGCTACCGTTTACCATGGGTTGAGCTACGTTGTCCGAATCATCTGCAGTAACTGGAGAAAAGCCGAAGCTCCCTTTCAAGATCCGACGAGCTCATTTTGACGACCTAGACAACATTCAAGCATTGTTGCAACCTTTCGTGGAACAGCGTAAACTGCTCAGGCGAATGCGATCGGAGATGATTTTATTGATGGCCAACGGATATGTGGCGGAAGTTGCCAATGAAGTTGGCGAGCAAAAAATAGTTGGATTTTCCGCCGTAGAGATTTATTCTCGCAAGCTTGGCGAAATCCAATGTTTGGCAGTTGCCGATGGCTACCAGGGGAACGGGATTGGATCTGCCTTAGTTAAGGCGTGTGTCGATCGAGCTCGCGACAAAGGAATTTTGGAAGTCATGGCGATCAGCGCTTCCGATGGCTTCCTGCGGCAACTTGGTTTTGACTACTCATTGCCCGAGCAAAAGCGGGCCTTGTTTTGTCAACTGCATTCGCGAGACGAAATTTTTAAAGACGACGGCGTCGACGAATGAGGGATTCGAGTGCTGACGCTAGCAGCGTCAGCCACGGACAGCGTCAGCCACGGAGTATTCCAAGATTTCGGTCTACTTCATTCGCAAGAACTATTGCGGTGGATGATTTCGTATTAGTCATCCGCTGCGTCACCATCCTTGATTACAAACGTTGCCTTCAGTCGAGCGACCTCGGTTGCTAGTCCTGCCAGCTTCACGCTGCGCAAGACCTCTTCGAAGTCCTTATATGCCGCTGGGGCTTCGTCCTTGGGGTACTTGCGGCAATTCGTCAAAATATCTGCCGCCTCAAACGATTCATCCACCGACGTTTGATCTAGTTCTCGGATCGCTCGTTTGCGACCGAGTTGCCGACCGGCACCGTGATTGACACTGTAGCAACTGATGCTTGCACCAGGATCTGCAACCATAACACTCGAACCCGCCTGCGGATTGCCGGGCAGCAAGATCGGATGCCCCGTTTGGGCGTATCTCGTCCCTTTCAGAGCGTAGTGCCCTGCTGGAAATGCGCGAGTTGCTCCCTTGCGATGAACCCACTGCTGCATGTTGTCGACGATCTCGCGGCGCGCGATGTTGTGGCTAATAAAATAAACCAATTGCCCCCCAATCCCCGGAAACACTTCCTGAAACGCTTCCAATACGAGTGAGTTGATCAGCAAATGGTTAACGGTGGCGAAATTTGCACCGAGCGACATATCATCGATATAGTCGTCGGCTTCTTTGGTTCCCAAAGGCGCGTAGACGAGCTCGCGATCGTTACCTGGCAACGGGATGTCCCACTTTGCAAATTTGCTTTGCAGTGCTTTGAACTGACCCATCGCCAAGTTGTGACCAACCCCGCGTGAACCGCAATGAGACAAGAACGCGACATGTCGGTCCTTGAGTCCGAAAACGTTGGCGGCTTGCCGTGCTCGCGTATTGTCCTCGACATGGACAATCTCACATTCACCGAAATGGTTTCCTCCGCCATAAGACCCGAGTTGCGACGCCTTGTCTGCAAATTTTCGAAACGTACCGTTCTCGATATGCCAATCAATGCGGGTTGCCAACGCATCGCTCGTTTCGTTGTACCCCACATGCGCGGAGTCTTCGCAACGTGTTGCCCATTCCGGTGGGATTCCCAATTGAGTGCATACCGACTCCGATGCCCCTTCGATCACCGCCTGCTTTCCAAGCTTTTCATCGACCCGGCGCGATTTGGCTGCATGCCGCTGACCACGCCCCATTCCTGTCGGAGTGCGCTCGCAAATGGCATCGATCAGTTTGCGACGAATCTCGCGAGACCGAATGGCCTCCTCGGGTAAATTTAATTGCAGCAAGCTCATCGAGCACTTGATATCGACCCCGACCGGTCCCGGATAAATATGGGTCGGCGAAGTCATCACGCAACCGATCGGCGCACCGTACCCGCAGTGGCCATCTGGATTGAGGATCAAATCGGTAACGCCGGGAGCAAGCCGCGAGTTGATGGCTTGCTGTAGGCAGATTTCGTCGAACGTGTCACGGATCTTTTCGGTACCGATGACCGTGATCGGTTTGGTCTTGCCGCCGGTTGGCAGCATGGCTGTCGCTTCGCCTGTTGGAATCATGATTGAAGTTGGAAGTTGGAAGAAAGGAAAAAGTGCGAAAAGGGATGCTTTCGGGCCTCGGTATCCTGCAGGACACGGTGCTGTTCCGAAGAGTTCATGCCGGACCTGCATAAAACTGGTTTGCCATCCAGTGGCATTTCTGCATGCCCCTGGCTGCATGACAGGGGTTCTGACCATCTATTTTAGAGCTATGGTAACCATCCCCCGAGCTGAACTCGGGGGCATTTGCATTAATCCCAGTTGTTGGTTGAACGATTCTGCTTCTTTTCCCCTACGCTTTTTTTGTCGGCAATACGTCGCCGCTGCGAACCGCGAGTCGGTTGAGTTGGCCTACGAATCGTTGGCGGTTTCATCGCATCCAGGATGAGATTCTTTAAACGCTCCCTGCACGCCTGAATGTTTCTAGGCTGTTCGCGATGGACTTGGCTGGTAATTTGTAGAATCCCCGCTTCCGTGAGACGGTTCCCCGCCAAGGCTCTCAATCGGAACATGGCGGTTGGGTACAATACTGTGCTGTTCGTTATGTTCCAGCAGAGGGTTGCCTTGGTATTGACTTTGTTTACGTTTTGACCGCCCGGTCCGCTACTGCGTGCAAAGACCAATTCCAATTCGCTGGCGGGTACGATCAAATGATCGGTAATAATTAGATCTTCCATAACCTATAGAGTATTCCTTAATGCGTCTTTTTTCGATCGCAATTCGGCCATTTATTTTGGTCCTTTCCGTTGTCGTTGCGACCGGGTGCGGGGCGGACACGCCGTTACCGCCACCGGTTCGGGAAGCCGGTTCGCTTTGGACACGAAAAGCGGGAATCGATTGGCCTCGCATGCTTGGCCCCAACTACGACTCGCGAAGCCCGGAGGTCGGAATTCTAACGAAATGGCCCGCGACTGGACTCAAAGTGGTCTGGACGGCGGATACCGGGGTGAGCTACGGAAATGGAGTTGCGGCCAATGGACGTTGGTTTCAATTCGATCGCTTTGGCGATGTGGAGCGGCTCAGTTGTCTGAATGCCGAGACGGGAGAATTTTTATGGAAATGGGAGTCCCCGGTCGAGTATCGCGATGCTTTTGGCTACAACAACGGACCGCGATGCAGCCCCGTGGTGGATGGCGATCGGGTGTATGTGTTGGGCGTAGCCGGGACGTTGGCTTGTCTTTCTACTCTGGATGGCTCTCAATGGTGGAAGCTCGATACGAATAAAATCTACAGCGTGTCTCAGAATTTTTTCGGTGTGGGTGCATCACCCTTGATCTACAAGGATAAAATCCTCGTCATGATTGGAGGCGGTTCGTTTACGAAGTCGAATGGGACCGCCATGGTGGCATTCGATAAGTCCTCCGGAAAAGAATTATACAAGGTTGGAAATTATCATGCCAGCTACTCGGCGCCAATCATTCAAAAAGTAAATGGTGCAGATGTTTGTTTATCGTTTGTCCGGGAAGGGCTTTTGTGTTTCAATCCGGACAACGGAGGCAACGAATCTTTCTTTCCATGGCGAGCGGATGATCCTGAGAGTGTCAACGCAGCCTCGCCCGTGGTCTGGAATAATCGCATTCTGATCTCCGAGACCTACGAGCGAGGAAGTGTTTTATTGAAACTCACCACGACGGGACTTGAGGAACTTTGGAAGGATGGTTCGGGCCGCAAAGAACAAGTTCTTCGATCGCATTGGTCAACGCCCGTACTCGATGGCAATATTATTTACGCAAGCAGCGGCCGCAATGAGCCCGATACGGACCTGCGTTGTCTCGAATTGAAAGAGCCGAGCGATGTTTCGGAGTCATGGAAACCGGAAGTGCGATGGTCCGTCCGAAACCATGACCGAATGACCGGACTAATCGTCGACAAGCATGTGCTGATGTTGGGCGAATTTGGCACATTGCAGTTGATCGAGTTGAACAAGGAGAAGCGTACGGTTGTCGCTCAAATGGAGTTGGCACAAACATTAGACGGCAGGGACGGAAATCCGTTGGTTTCATCGCCTAGCTGGGCACCGCCAGTCTTGTCGCACGGCTTGCTCTATGTGAGAGGAAAGGACAAAGTCGTGTGCCTAGAGCTCATACCGGAGTGATTCACGATTCAGGCTAGCATCAAAACTCCAAGTAGCTTTTTCAGAAGCCGTTGATGCTTCAAGGTTGGCATTGGCAAAATCTCCAAGCGGCCATTTACCAATTCCGCCATCTGTGTCGTATGGAACTTCAGAAAATCTTCGTCCGACCATCGCCCTTGCAGAGGAAGCAAAAAGGCTGCTTCCCAGGCGGGTTCACCGTCCTTCGACGGAAGACGTGGTATGACGTTGGACTTAGGATTACACGGGCCAAATAGTATTCGAAATCTGGAATTCTCCGTTATAGAATAACACAAATTCCCAGTCCGCGATTGTGCCTTCCGCAACAAAAACTTCGCGTCGACATTCACCAGCAAATTGATAGCCTGATGAAGATCGTATTTACTGTTTCAATGAGCTGGTAATCAATCGCATCGTGGGTGGGTCAGCAAAGAATCCTGGTGGCGGATTCAGGATCATGTCCGACGGGAAGTTAATTTTTAGATTGCTGGATGTAACGTTGATGGTTGTGCCAGAATGTACTGGCCCGGACAAGGTCGATAATCCGCCTAGCAGAACATTGCCCGTAGACACGATCGCCCCGGTGATCAAACTTGGATAAAAATCGCTCGCGTCCGCATCAGAGACTCCTTGGTATGGAGTTCCCACAGGGTTGAGATTCACTCCGATAGTGGCCTCGCTGAGCGACGTGATCGTAGTCAGATCGTCAATCGGTGCATTTGCAATGAGGGCTGGATAATTCCGACCAGTCGGT
>JANPNA010000309.1:0-34285 GCA_031427235.1 Pirellula sp. | reverse complement strand
CAATAGTTCGTTGGAAATTCGCAACTCCATTTTGGCCAACTCCAAAGCCGCCTCGGAGAACTTCAAATTGCTGTCGTCCTTGGCTTTCAGTTCGGCGGCCTCCAACTCATTTTTGGAGACCTCCACTTCCGCTTGCGCGAGTCGAGGATCAATCTCGATCAATGCATCCCCAACTCGGACCATGCTCCCGTCATCCACAAACAAACTCTTAATAATGCCGTCTGCTTGGGCGCAGACGAAGCTGTCCTCTGGGAAGATTACCTGTGCATTTTCCACAGACGACGTTTTGCTTCTTGAGCTGGGAACGCTCAAGCCCGTGGGTGGTACCGTGTTGAATGTGGGAGTTTGTGCCAATCGGATGCTTGGGTACGAGGGCAAGCCATCAGCGATGCCTTGGGCTGGCGCCACAGAAGGCACTTGAACGGTGGCTTGTGCAAACTGAACGTCGAATTTGGCCAGGGTGCTTTCCATCGGCAACCCACTATCCACCGAAGCCACCGAAGCAGGCGGCAACGAACGGTTTTCCATGTCGGCAGTCGTTTCCTTTGGATTCGACGACTCTGCGATTGTCTTCGGACCGTTGATGCCTAACCACGGCATGGTCTGGTCGATCCAATCGCGGACACCCGGCACAACCCCAATGGCGATTGCGCTGGCACCCAACAGCAATACTGCTGGTAGACCAATCATCATTCTTTTTTGAGTCATAAACTTGTCCTCTCGGAACTGGTTTTTAGAATTTGTAATGATTCGATGACAGGCATCAAATGAATTGGATCGGTTGGATCGCGTTAGAACCACACGTTGGCTCTGACCCATTCGACCACTTCGTGAAACCAGACGAAAGCTGCGCTTCGTTTACCGCACTTCACGTCTGCAATGACTCGAGCACCGGGATAGCGTTTGATCTGCTTCATGGCTTCAGCGTCAGGGATGCAACGCAACTTAACCACAGCACCATCTTCCGCGTCCAGCTCCGCCCGTTGACTAACTCCATCAAAATTCAATCTGCCCCAACGGGTAATTGTGGTTTCCGACATGAGTATGAACTTCATATCCAAATATCCCTTATCCTTGGCCTCCTGCATTGCTAAGTCAAGAAACCGCATGCGTTTCTCTGGCATCAGGACTTCAACTTCCCAAGGGCCATCGGGGTCGGAAATCGTCATTAACAACTGCCCCGTCACCACAGGTCTCGCATTGAGCACCTTCTCCACATCCCATGTGGTCACCAAACCCGAAATCGGACTGGTTCGTAGTAGCTTTTGCTTCTTATCTTCAAGCAGCTTCAGTTGCTCCGTCTTCGCTTCAATCGTGGTTTCGCTTTCCTTTATGTCTTGTTGGTTTTTATTTCGTTCGGCTTGGGTCTGATTCAGTCTATGCGAAGCGTCGGTCGCGTTGAGGTTTCGAACGATGGCGGTCTTTCTGTCGCCTGAAACGCTGCTGATCTGTTGTTCAAGATCCGGGTTTTTCAATTGCAATAGCGGTGCGTTGGCCTCAACATAGTCGCCGTGTTTTACGAAGACTTCGGCAACTTCGCCATCGACATGCGCAAAGACCTGCCGCTCAATGCTTGGTTTGAATTTCCCGTTCCCCTCCAAATCGAAATCGATCGGGACGACGAACATGGCAATCAACGCAGCGCCAATCAAACTGAGAACGAAGGATGTTTTTGGCAAGGCTGAGCCTCGAAACATCCACGTCAACCTGTCGAGAAATCGCCATACCGGCATGAACAGAATTTGGCTGTGTGAAAGCGAGTTCGATAAGGCTCGACAGGTATGTTCGTACACCAAGTCAACACGCCCCTCCAGCGTGGATCGCGAAAGTTGCGTTTCGATCTGCTCGACGATCAAGGCACCGATGATGTCGCGCCGCATTCGCGTCTCGCTGGTCTCGCTCCTGGCAGCTAGGACATCCCCTTCGATTTTGCGTTCCGGCTGTCGAATAGGCAAAACGGTAATCGTTCGTCCATGCGAAAGGTCGACGTAGTCCTCGATGGCTTCCTCGATTTGTGGCGGCAAATCGTCCATCGAACCATCGTACCACAGTGGCTCTCCGCTCCTTACGACCTTGGTCGCCAAGTTGTTCAGCGACTGAACGATGTTCGAACGGTTTTCGATGGAGTCCTGGCCTGAAATCGCAATAACTTTGAGCTTGCCACCCTTCAGCATGGCGACACTCACGCGATCGCATTCGATGAGCCGTCTACCTTCGTTGACGATGGTGTAAGCGGTGTCGTTGAGGTCCAAGTTGTCGTGAACCAGCCGAGCAAACTGGTCCGACTGCTGCCACATTTCTTGCCGGTTCGAGACTTGCTGGAGCGTGTTGCCTTGAATCCACTCCCCCATGAGCTTGGTCATGTGCTCTAAAAATCGAAGATATCCTCGCTGGGCTTCGGCTGGCGAGTCCGGACGCTGCATGACTTCCAGCAATCCTACCGGCTGCTTGTTGGAAATGAGCGGGGCCGTGACCAATAAGTATCGCGTCGGGTTACCTTCCCCGGACTCTTCTCCCGATCCCGACATGGGAGGAATCAACTCGGCTCGGCCCTGCGAAAACAGGCGAGTCAACAAGCGTCCATGCAACATGGCTTCTTGGTTGTTGGCCTGCATCAAACTCGAATCCATTTGAATCTGATGTGCCAGCCGCATGCTGCCTTCGTCATCCACCAGCCAAACCGCGCCACCCGAAGCCGCGAGCGCCGATATGATCCGCTGCAAGACGGCAGGGTAGTACTCAGCGGCCTTTGCGTCGGACTTCGAAAGTTCCGTAATCTCGTTGACCAAGGTCCGAATGTGACGCTTGGTATTCTCTACATTCTCATCCGATGGTCCGGAAGCCATAGCTGCTGATCAATGCGAAACGAGGAACAAATTGACTTAAATGGCCCGTAGCCATCCAACAATCGAAAGTTTGCTTGCATTCCATAAGTCGGATTTAGCAAAAGCGCAGACTTATCAACAAGGATATGGGGTACTGGGCGGTTGCAAAAGCTCCAATCCGCATAACTAATGCCAGATTGCCGAATAGGTTCAGCGTCCTATCCGATTGTGAGGACTGGGTGGACGTTGCTCCCAGGGCAATTTGTGCAGGAATACTCAGTAAATAGGATGAGAATTGATAGTGTAGAACGGCACTCCGTGCCGTTTTTCTCGGCACGGAGTGCCGAGCTACTCTTTGTTGCACCCCCGCCATATAGTCCTGAAGAAGCACTAATCTGCTTTCCCGGCCCAGCCAGCCCACCAGTTGCGAAACAACTGCCATTGCGAACGCAGGAACTCGCGTTGACTGTCCGAGAGTCTGTCGGACGAGTTGATTTGATGCTCGTATTCGGGATTCCCTTCGAGAACCATTAAGTACTTGTAATAAAGAACTAGATCAGGCCCTTCATCAAAAGTGGACAGCACCGTCAGGGCTTCGTTTAATTCGGCGGCAAGACTCCTCGCAATGGAGTCGCCAGCGGCAGCCCGCTCGCAAAGTGCTACCATTCTCAATACTTCGCGGGGCAGTGCATTACCCACACCCGTGATCGCACCGGCAGCTCCGCAATGAATAAATCCATGATAGACCTGCGTATCCACGCCGACCATGAGCGTTAAGTTCGCGTTGCCACTCGTGATATGTTCCGCTGCATAAGTTAAGGATTTCGCGCCACCAAACTCTTTGAAGCCAATTAAGTTTGGAAACTCACGATGCAAGTCGAAGAATAGATCGGCTTTGGTCTCGAACCCGTAATAGGGACTGTTGTAGATGACCGCTGGCAGACCGGCGCTGGCTGACAGAATACCTGCGAAATGAGCTCGTTGCGCGGCAACGGAGCCCCCTCGAGACAGAACTCGCGGGATTACCATTAGGCCAGCGGCACCGACTTTTCTGGCGTGAGCTGCGTGAGCCGCTGCAATCGCTGGGTTCTGTGCACCGGTACCAACAATCACGGGGACCCCCGCAGCCGTCAGTCGCTCGACTCCTTCTTGACGACGTGTGTCGGTCAAAAGAGGCCAGTCTCCCATCGAGCCACAGTAAACCACCGCTCGCATGCCGATCTCGACCAACTCCTTGCCTTTGGCAACCAACAGGTCGAAAAGAGGCTCACCTTTTGCAGAACAAGGTGTCATCAAAGCGGGAATGCATCCTGTAAAAACGTTGCTTTTGTTGTTCATTCTTGCGTGCGTTAGCCCCATCGAGTTTTCGTTTCCCATTCCGTGCACTAAGAACGCTTGCACGCAAATAAAAAGGTTAGTCTTGGGCGTTGAATTCGTCTAGCTCTCAGGTCCCCGGTTGGCCGTAATGGATCTTGTTAAAGATCCGAATGCTGCTGGATCTTTAACAAGATCCACTACCCTAAAATGAAGCTGTCTCAAAACACCAGGACTTCTGCTTTTTTCGCTCGAACGGCTGTTCTTCAAGCCCGCAAAACCTCTATTTTCGCTTGAATCTAGCCAGATTAGGCCAATCCCAAAAGTGAGAAAAATGGTATACTCCCGCCTCGCTTTTGAACTTCGGAAATCTTTGCGATTTCCGTTTATTGCCTAGGATGGAATTCTCACGAATCGAACATATGAACGCACCTACCGATCCGCCAAACGATCCGAATCTGGAACTCGATAGCGATGGCGTCCCTCTCAACGGCTCCGATTACAACTCCGAAGACCTACAGCACCTAAGCGATTTAGAACACGTTCGCAAACGTCCGGGGATGTACATCGGCGATACAACCTTAAAAGGCCTTCACCATTTGGCCTACGAAGTGGTCGATAATTCCATCGATGAGGCCATGGCTCAGTACGCCAAGGTGGTCTCCGTAACCATCAATGCCGATGGTTCGGTGACCGTCGAGGACGATGGTCGCGGTATTCCGGTCGAAAGGCACGCTCAACTTTCCGAGCTCATGCAAAAAGAAATGAGCACCCTGGAAGGTGTGATGACGGTCCTGAAGTTCGGAGGCAAATTCGAAAAAAACGCCTACAAGACCTCAGGCGGACTCCACGGAGTAGGGGTTACCGTGGTCAATTTCTTGTCGCAATGGTGCGAAGTCGAGGTTAGCCGCGATGGGAAAGTCTGGACGCAATCCTACGAACGCGGTGTCGCGACCGGTCCGGTCCGTGAAGCGGGGGTTACCACCAAACGCGGCACCAAAACGACCTTCAAGCCCGACTGTCAAATTTTTCCGAATACCAAATACACGTACGACATCCTCGCCAAGCGACTCCAGGAGCTTGCGTTCCTTAACAGCGGCGTACGCATTTTAGTAAAAGACGAACGCAGCGGACAAACCGACGATTTTCGCTACGAACGCGGAATTGTTGAGTTCGTCGAATACCTCAATCGAGCCAGCGAAGTTGTCCACAAGGACGTCATCCTGATCGAAGGCCAAAAGGATGACCTAGGCTATTCCATCGCGCTCCAATATTCCGAGGAATACACCGAAAATCTTCATTCGTATGTAAACAATATCAATACGATCGAGGGTGGTACTCACGTTTCTGGTTTTCGATCCGCATTGACGCGAACTCTCAATGCATATGGCAAAAAAGAGAATCTGTTCAAGGACCTTACCCCCACTGGGGATGACTTCCGCGAAGGCCTAACCTGCGTGATCTCGGTTCGAGTTGGTACTCCTCAATTCGAAGGTCAAACAAAAACAAAACTCGGAAACAGCGAAGTTGAAGGGATCGTCAACTCCGCCGTCGGTGATGGACTCTCAAAGTACCTCGAAGAGAACCCAAAGAATGCTCGACTTTTGGTCCGAAAAGGCTTGCTCGCTGCAGAAGCAAGAGAAGCAGCCAAGAAAGCCAAAGACATTCTTCGGAACCGAAAGAATGTACTCGGCGGTGGCGGCTTGCCCGGCAAACTTCGAGATTGCATCAGTAACAAAATGGAAGAGTGCGAACTCTACCTAGTAGAAGGTGACTCGGCAGGTGGTAGCGCGGAGGGTGGCCGTTTCCGAGACACCCAAGCCATCCTCCCGTTGCGAGGTAAGATCATCAATGCTTACAAGAGCCGCGAAGACAAAGTGCTGGCGAACGAAGAAGTCATGAGCATGATCCAAGCCATCGGCTGCGGGATTGGGCTCGACCAAGACGTCGCCAAACGCCGTTACAACCGCATCATCATCATGACCGACGCGGACATCGACGGTTCTCATATCCGCACCCTGTTGCTGTGCTTCTTCTATCGGCAAATGTATCAACTGGTTGCAGGGGGACACGTCTACCTAGCCCAACCACCCTTGTTCCGAGTCGTCCGTGGCAAAAAGGAACGTTACTACGTTCAAACCGAGGAGGAAATGAAGTTCCAGCTTTTGGAACGAGGACTCAATGACAGCTACTTCGTCGGCGATGAGGGAAAGAAGATCGAAGGCCAGGAGATGCGAAAATTGTGCATCACGTTGGCCTCTATGGAAGACGCCATGCTCACGCTCGAGCGTCGAGGTATCTCGTTGCGAGTTCATACCGAACGCATGGAAGTCGAAACCGGTCGACTGCCCGTTTTCCATTTGGATATGGGGACCGAAGATCATTGGTTCGTAACGCGCGACAAGCTAGATGAGTTTCTCGCGACAAGAAAAGTTCAAGTCGACGCACCGATCGATGCACCAGTCGTTGCACCAGTCGTTGCTTCGACAACGGTCGATCCTGCTGCTGCCAAGTCGAATCCGCCCGAGGCGGCCCCCACAACTCATATTGCTGAGTTGTTTGAGGTGCGAACCATCAATTCAGGGCTCAAGGAACTGGCTGCCTTTGGCTTCTCCATCGAAGACCTCATTCCCAAGGATCGAACCGGGGCAACCGACTCCCGTTTCTATCTCTATCGGGAGGAGACTGCAATCGGATTGGAAGACCTCCGCGGTTTGCTTCCGGGCATTCGCGAATCAGGACGCCGAGGGCTTTCCGTCACTCGCTTTAAAGGCTTGGGTGAAATGAATGCGGAGGAGCTTCGCGAAACTACGCTGGATCCATCCAATCGCACCGTCGTAAAAGTGCAGTTGACGGACGCTGCGGCGGCGGACGAAATGTTCCGTGTTCTCATGGGTGACAAAGTCGAGCCGCGGCGTGAGTTTATCGAAAAGCACGCACTCGACGTCCGAAACTTGGACGTATAAGAAAGCCAACACGAAGATATGACGACAAACCGCACCAGCACCGTATCGAGACAGACTGCCGAGACAAAGATCGAGTTGAAATTGACACTCGATGGATCGGGGCAGAACAATATCAACACCGGTGTTGGCTTCCTCGACCACATGCTCGTTTTGCTCGCGAGACACGCCTTAGTTGACCTCGACGTCCATGCGATGGGGGACCTGCAGGTGGACGCTCATCACACCACCGAGGACATTGGCATTTGCCTCGGCCAAGCCATGAGTCAATGCTTAGGTATCAAACATGGGATTCGACGCTATGGCCACATGGTTTTGCCGATGGAAGAAACGCTGGTGACCAGCGCCGTCGACTTCAGCGGTCGTCCTTTCTTGGTTTTTCAGGCCGAAATGCCGTCGCCAAAAATCGGCGATTTCGACAGCGAACTGGTCGAAGATTTCTGGCAAGGCTTTGCCTCGAATGCGATGTGCAATTTGCACATCGTGATGCACTATGGTCGAAACACGCACCACATCGCCGAAGCCATCTTCAAGGCCACCGCGCGAGCCATCCGGATTGCATGTGAAATCGATCCGCGTCAAACCGGCGTGCCGAGTTCCAAAGGGGTGCTGTAGTCACGCTAGAACAGAAGGTCAAAACCCTCGGCTTAAAGCCGACGGCATGACAATGCCCCCGAGTTCTACTCCGGGGATTCTTACCATAACTCTAAAAACGGACGGTCAAAACCCTAGCTGTCGCTAACTCTTAGCCGTTGCAGGCTATAATCGAATCGAAAATTCGGTTAGGGAGTGTTTTTTCCTGGGAGTTTGCAACATGCTCGGAATTCGGTTCTTGAAAGTGGCACCCACCACCCATGTACTACAGATATCGACGTGGGAAGTTGGTTCGCGACGGAGCCAACTTGTCGTTCTTCTACTTTGCCCCCTTCTCAAGCGGCTCCATTTTGACCATCAAGGTGAGCCGACAACACTTCACTCCTCACCCATTTTCTCGATAAAAATTGCAAACAACAACCTGTTGAATTATTGACCCGCGTTTAGCGAGACTAGACAATGCGAGTCGCCCAAATTTGGCTTTCCGTTTCTTGACGCCGATTCCAGATTCATCGATTGCAATGACTCGCCCAACCAATTCGCAGCCGTCTTCGCAAGAACTTCTAGAGCGGGGTCGGCTTACCCTGCAAGCGATCCAATATCATGAACGGGCTGCTCGGTACAAAGCTGCCGCCGCCAGCCTGCAGGCCGCCATGGTTCAAGCCGAAAACGGCAATGCCGAAAAACTACGTGAGTGGCTTGAATTAGAGTCGCACCAATTCGATCGGGACATAGATCGCCTCGATCCGATCAACGAACGGATTGAGTCTTCCGAGCCCAAATCTCCTGTCCGTTCGCTTCGAATCGATCCGCCAGATCCCACCGCGCAGATCCTCAGTGCGGAGCCGGTTGTTGCAGCCCAGACGGAAGTGATGCCATCGTTGGACAAGTTGGAATCCCCTTGGTCGCGTATGGAAGTAGCGGCCAAAACGCGACTTGGTGTTAAATGCAGCTCCGCCATGCCATCAGAAACGGTCGAAGACAGCCTAAATCGTGTGATTTCGAACGACGTTACATTAGATGTCTCCAGCAACAAAGCGAGTCTGAATTCTCCCGAATTCAGAGACGGGATGAGCGAAGCCGAGTTGCCCGCTAAGCCTCTGCTTGTTGCTCCCGATTTGGCCACCAAAAAGGAGCTTTCGGACGAACTAAGAATTTCATTTGCCGACTTGGATCTTGAGGCCGGGAGACATCCTTCGACACCTTGGTGGAAAGCACCACACGTCTGGGTTAGTCTGTTCGTACACGTCATCTTGGTTGTCTGCTTGAGCATTGTTGCCATCACGGTTGCGGCGGAACCAAAGCTTCTTTCCATAGTTTCCGCGTCGGTAGAAGCCGAAAACGTGCTCTTAGAAACGCCACTAGAAATGATTTCCGAGTTAGAAACGGCGTCCGAACCGATGCAATCCTCTCCGACGCCCAACCTATCCGATTTGATGACGGATGTTTCTCTTCCCAGCGTCGCAGTCGAGACTGGCTCGATGATTTCGCCACCCACCAAAGCCTCTTCGGCGGTAACGAGTTCCGCTTCCGAGTCGGCTCAAGCGTCGATGACAGGCAGTAAAATGCTTACTGGTGCAGAGTTTTTTGGAGTCAAAGCAACCGGCAACACATTCGTGTACATTGTAGATAGTTCGCCCAGTATGCGACGCGACGGAGCATTCGAAGCAGCGCGAAATGAAATCGTTCGATCCCTTTCCTCCATGAAGCCAAAGCAACGTTATTTCATCAGCTTCTTTGGCAAGGAAATCGATCCGATGGTCTTCGAATCGGGCGTGGTCGAAAAATATCCCATCTACGCAAAACCAGAAAACTTGACAAAAACAATAGACTGGTTGAGTCGCGTTCAGATACAAAAAGAGGGGCTGCCACCCAATAATGCCCTGACGGAGGCAATTGGCATGCAGCCAGATGGGATTTTCCTATTGTTTGATGGTGATACCAAGGTCGATGTTGCCAAGTACCTACGACGCGTCAATCGATCCGATGATATTTTGACCGTTGGAATGCCCAAAGTTCCCATCCACGTTGTCCATTTTTTCCAGGATGAATTCCAAAAACAAATGAGGCAAGTAGCAGAAGAAAATGGTGGAACCTACCGATTCGTTCCTCGCCCGGAACGTCCCTCGAAAGGCAATCGGTAACGAGATGAAAAACAATGCCATCCAACCTTAATTGGTTCTCAAAGCAACAGACTCAATCGCTGATCGCATTCTCCATTAGCTCGTGCATACACTTGGCCGTATGCTTGACCCTTGCCTTTATTTTGATATCCGCTCAAGGCAGTGTCGGCAAGTCATTACAGCTTTCCAATGCCTCCAATGACCCTTCGGCGGATGTCACGCTACTCGATGTGACGGTGGATTTGAACCCGATACAACCGGACGTGCCAACGGATCCAACGCTCAAACTAGCAGCCATGTCTACCGACCTTTCCTTGCCTACGGATTCTGTAGTCGCTTCGATAGGTGCTGGAGTTTCCAATGGCAATGTTGCAGCCCAAGTGGCCGAGGCCGCAAGCACGGGAGGATCAGACGAAGTCCTCGCTCATAAGTCAAAATCGAGAGCGTCCTTTTTTGGAGCGCAAGCGGATGGGAATCGATTTGTATTCGTCATCGATTCCTCAGGTTCCATGCGAGGGCCTCGTTGGGAAGCGCTTTGCAAAGAATTGATTCGAGCCATTCATTCCTTGTCACCCGATCAAGATTTTTTTGTGATCAGTTTTGATTCCATGGCTCATCCTATGTTTGGTTCAGCTCCTCCCAAAGGAAAGTTCCTGAAAGCGGTCGAAAAAAACGTGGATCGCATCCAAAACTGGCTGCGATCCATTCGGCATGGTAGTCAAACGTTTCCTGCGTCCGCCGTGGGGCTCGCAATGAAGTTGGAGCCAGATGCGATCTTCTTATTGTCCGATGGCGAGATCAGCGACAGCACCGTCGAAGATCTGAGACTGTGGAATCGAAAGAAAGACGAAGAAGGTGACTTAAAGGCACTGGTCCCCATTCACACCGTTTTGCTACATAGTCAAATCGGCTACGCGACGCTTGAGACCATTGCCAGAGAAAACGGCGGGACCTTCACCCCCGTTCAAGCTCGTTAGGCTGGAGAGTTGGAGCCGCCGTTAACTATGATGCAACGGTTTTATCGACGATAAAGGTCACTGGGCCATCGTTGGTCAGAGTCACCTGCATGTCTGCCTGAAAGACCCCTTGCGCGGTCGATACCGCTGCGTTGCGGACGCAATCGCAAAAGAACTCGTACAACTCGTTTGCCAAAGCTGGTGGAGCCGCGGAATCGAAGCCGGGACGTCGGCCACGGGTGCAGTCGGCAACCAACGTGAATTGACTCACAATCAACATGGATCCACGAACATCCTGTACGCTTAAGTTCATCTTGCCTTGGTCATCCGAAAAGCCTCGCAACTTCACACACCGATCCGCAACATATTGGGCGACCTCGCGTGTGTCGCCTTTAGCAATTCCGAGCAATACCAGCCAACCGTGATCAATTTGGCCTACGATTTGTCCAGCCACCTCGACTCGACTCGACAACACCCTTTGCAGAACAGCTCTCATACACCACTCCACTCCTCCACCACTCCACCACTCCACCACTCCACCACTCCACCACTCCACCACTCCACCACTCCAGCCTACAAAGATACGAGATCGGCTCGGCCCTTGAATCGCTGAAGAATTGCGTCATAGGCCGCATCTTTATAAAGATCGCCCAAGGTCGGGAAATTGAAGCAGGCTCGATTAAAGATCTCCGCATCCGCTTCGGCCAAAAGTGCCATGAGACCGATGTGAACCACCTCGGTGGCATGCTCGCCAACAATGTGTACCCCCAACAATCGCAGGTCGTCGCGTCGGAAAAGCAATTTCAAAAAGCCGGTTTCGTCGCCGATGATTTGACCGCGAGGATTGTCCATGTAGCGGGCTCGCCCTACCAGGTAATCGATCTGCTTTTCTTGGAGCGTTTCCTCGGTCTCGCCAACCATGCTCGCTTCCGGAATCGTGTAGATGCCCGTTGGCAGTATGGGCGCGATTTCGCACTTCATGCCAAGGTCGAAAGCGTGGCACATGGCTACCCTTGCTTGCTCCACACTGGTGGAGGCTAGCGACGGTGGGCCGATGACGTCACCAGCAGCGAAGATATGTGGCACCTCGCTGCGATAATGCGAATCGACGACCACAAGCCCGCGTTTGCCTGGGGTCAGGCCCGCTACCGCCAGATTCAGACTCTCGGTGTTGCTGCAACGTCCCGCGCAGACGAGCACTCCGTCGCATTCCAGTCTGGCTCCCGAGGACAGCGTAAGCATGACATGCCCAGGCATCGAGGCATCGCATGTCGTGACTCGCTCCTTCCAATGGAAAATCACTCCGTTGGCGGTCATCGCCGCGGCGATGGCTCGCGAGATTTCTCTATCGAGAAACGGAAGCAACACGTCGCGGCCATCGATAAGATGGACCTCGGCCCCCAATGCCGCAAAGGTGCAGGCATATTCGCTGCCGATAACCCCACTCCCCACGACGACAAGTTTTTTCGGCAATGCCTTGAGGTCCAGAATCTCGTTCGAGTCATGCACCCAGTCGTCCTCAAAGGGGAATTCAGGAGGACGCAGTGGTGCTGAGCCAGTGGCGATTAGGACTATTTCGGCCTGCAATAACTTGAAAGTGCCATCCTCCATCCCCACTCGGATAGTATGCGGGCCAACAAAGCTCGCCTCGCCGTGAAAAATTTCTACGTGATGAAAACTCAGCCGTTCTTCCAACCTCTTTCGTTCTGCTGCCTTCACTCGCTTTTCGTGGTGCATCAGGTCGAATACCGTCGCTTCTCGGCGAAGCGAAAGATCTACCCCAAACAGTTTGCGAGAACGCCATCCCGAGAGGGCAAGGGCGGACTCACGTAACGTCTTGCTGGGGATCGTTCCAGTGTTGATCCCCGCGCCACCGATGACGCGTGCTTTCTCGATAATCGCCACCCGTTTTCCGAACATTGCGGCTGCGTTCGCACCGCTCGTGCCGGCAGGACCACCACCTATTACAACAAGATCGAATTCCATACCATTCATGTTTGTTCACGTGTCCCCATTTAATAATGGCAGCTTTGTCTAGGCTAGAAGCTGCAAAAGTCAACCAATAGCCGAAATCATTTGGAGGGACGCCGATTCTGATTCCAAAGCCGGACCTGAACGTCGTTCAGGAGTTTCGCTCCCTGCGTACTCCTGCCTTGCTCGATGCATTGTTCCATTTCCATAGTTAGCTCCTTCACAAGGTCCGGAAGATCGTTGGCGAGATTTTTGGTTTCTTGAAGATCCACTTCCAAATCAAATAGTTGCAGCCCGTCGGCCAAGTTCGGCTTTGCTTTGGGCTTGGGATCGCTCCAGCCTCCAGAGTCTGGACAAAAGCAAAGCTTGTAGCGTCCTTTTCGGATGGCGAACGAACCGTTGATCGAATGATGAATCGTAGACGGTCGAACTTGCGGAGCCGACGGGTTTTTAAAAAGCGACACCCAACTAAAACTGTCAGGACCAGCATCGGTCGGCAATGGAACTCCGATGGACTCGGCAACGGTTGCGAACAAGTCCGTTAAGCATACGGTTTGCGTCGCCGCTGTATTCGGTGCGATGATGCCAGGCCAACGCACAATCATCGGCACTCGATGGCCCCCTTCGAAGATATCGGCTTTGTGCCCACGATACGGTCGACAGGGATCGTGTCCCAGCTCGCGAAGTCGTGGAAGATCCGCTTGAGGAGAACAACCGTTGTCGCTCGTAAAAAAGACGATCGTATCCTTGTCCAGCTTGTATCGTTCGAGCGCGTTAAGGATTCGGCCGATGCAATCATCTTGCTCCATCACGAAGTCGGCGTAAGGATTTAGACGGCTCTTTCCTTCCCATTCTTTGTTTGGAGCGATCGGAGTATGCGGAGATGCAAATGGCACGTAAAGAAAAAACGGTTGGTCGCGGTGGTCTTTTGAACGGCGCTCAAGATAAGCGATGGCTTCACTTGTCAGACGCGGCAATACGCCTTCGGCAGTGAACCCTGGAGTGCCGGGCCCTCGGCGCGTTTGACTTTTATCAGTTGCGAAACGCATGCCAAACGACTTATCGAGGGAAGGCATTTCCGTGACAGCGCTGTCTTTGAGAAAAACGTACGGGACCATATCGAGCGATGCACTGATACCGAAATACTCATCAAATCCCGCTTGTAGGGGTCCGGTTGCGAATGGCTGGCTGTAATCGACACTTCGAGTCTGGTCCGCGGTTTCGATCGCTAGATCCGAAACGGTTTGCCCTGGTTGTTTCTTCCAGTCGAGACCAAGGTGCCATTTGCCGATGCAGGCGGAATGATAACCATTCTGTTTAACGAATTTCGGGACAGTCGATTGATTGGGCGCAATCAAACTGGGGCTGAGTCCACCGAGAACCCCGTTTTGAAGTTTGGTCCGCCAAGCGTATCGTCCACAAAGGATTCCGTAACGAGTCGGAGTACAGACAGCGGAGCCCGAATGCGCGTCGGTAAAACGCAAACCTTGTGCAGCCAAGCGATCCATCGCAGGCGTTGGGATTTTGCTCTCCGCATTGAACGCTTTCAAGTCACCGACACCTAAATCGTCGCACAGCAAATAGACAATATTAGGGCGTTTCGTACGCGTCGTTGGCTCGTCTCCATGGGAAGGGGCCACGCCAGAAGACAGGAACAACGCGGTCGTCAACGACACGATTATCGCCGACTTCATCGAGTGGACGCAATTGTGTGCCAAAATATGCATAATAAGGTCTTCTGAAGTTCCAAGATGGGAAACGGTTTTCGCATTCTTCGCTCGATTGTACTATGCCACACGGAAGGTAGTTAGGCTAACGACGTACAAACTGAGAGGAAACACCTGCATGCGAGTAACGGTAGAGTTGTTTGGGATTCCTCGCGCCCGAGCTGGTGTATCCCAAACTCTCGCCAACGGCTCAACGCTGGGAGAGGTCTTTCTGGATCTCGCTCAGCGATTCCCCGCCTTAGGCGAAGCATGCATTCAAGGCGGTTCTTTGAAAGCCGGATATACTGCAAATTTGCGAGGAGAAAAGTTTGTGACCGACCCAACAACCAAACTGAATGATGGGGACACCATTCTACTTCTATCCATCGACGCGGGCGGATAGACAATTTGGAGTGCTGGGATTCATCCCAGCTTTTAGATCGGGATGCGCACTGGTTAAGAATTAGGAATTAAGAACATACGAAATGCAAACAATTCACGGATACCACGGACGCTATCTTCGAGTCGATTTATCGACGGGCCTTTCCACGGAGGTCGTGCTTGAAGAAAAACTCTTGAGGGAGTTCCTTGGCGGAAGCGGCCTTGGCGTTGCACTGATGCTGAAAGAAGGTGCGGCCACTGTGGATCCGCTCGCACCGGGAGCCGTGTTGGCCTTTGTGTTTAGTCCACTCGTAGGTAGTCCGTTGACGACATCGGCCAAGTTTGCAGTGGTTAGCAAGAGCCCGTTGACACAAAGACTAAACGATTCGCTCGCAAGTAGCGGATTTGCTTTAGCGGGAAAGAAGACAGGCTTCGATGCAATCGTGCTGGTGGGAAAAGCGGACCGACTTTCTATCCTGGTCATTGACGATCAAGGTGTTCGCATGGAGTCCGCATACGAATTGGTAGGTTGCACCAATCGCAGAACGCAGGAAATTCTGCAGAGTCGATTTGGCTCTGAATATAAAACCGCTACGATTGGTCCTGCCGGTGAAAAACTTGTTCCCTACGCTACGGTTTCTCATGATGGTCGACATGCAGGCCGGGGCGGTAGCGGCGCGGTACTGGGCTCCAAGAATATCAAGGCGATTGCGGTTCGAGGAACTCGACGCGTGCAATGGGCGAATCCGCCAGCTTTGATGAGCCTTGCCAAAAAACTATCGGAAAGATCGTTTGGTCCCGCGACCGCCAAATATCGCGAATTGGGGACCGCTTCCAATTTGCTAATGTTCAATCGATTGAACGTCCTGCCGACTCGCAACTTTCAACAGGGGAGTTTTGAGGGTGCAATCGCTATCTCGCCGGAGGAACTCAATGTCACCCGCGATCGCACTCGATCCTCATGTGCGGCATGTACGATCGGCTGTGAGCATCTCTATAGCTTAAAGAGCGGTGACGGATCCGTTCGGCTTGAGTATGAGAATTTATTCGCGCTCGGACCATTGTGCGGCATTGATGATGCTGAATTCGTTCTGGAAGCATCGCGGCGTTGTGATGACGTCGGAATCGACACGATTAGCGCTGGCGGAACGATTGCCTTTGCCATGGAATGCGCCGAACGAGGGATTTTGGATGCTCCCTGGCTGCGTTTCGGAAATGGCAATGCGTTGCTGCGAGCATTGGACTCCATTGTTAGCGGCGAGGGGTTGGGCTCACTTCTGGCCATGGGGAGCCGTCGCATGGCCATGGAAATTGGTCATGATTCGATTGAATTCGCCCCCCAGGTCAAGGGACTTGAACTACCTGGTTATGATCCACGTGGATTGCAAACCATGGCGCTCGGATTCGCCGTGAGTACTCGCGGTGCGGATCACAATCGTTCCGGGGCATATGAAGTTGATTTCTCAGAAGCGGTCGATCGGCGCAACGTCGGCCCCGAGTCCGCTCATTTGGCTATCGAAACCGAGGACAAAGCGGCTCTGTTGGATTCACTGATTCTGTGTAAATTCCTGCGTGGTATCTTTGCAGATTTTTTTGAGGAATCGGCAGAAATTTTAAGTTTGGTGACCGGCTGGGAAGTGACCGCCAACGAACTCCGTCAAACAGCTCAACGCATCGTAACGGCCAAGAAGCGATTCAATATCCTGGCTGGCTGGACTCCAGCCGAAGACACACTCCCAGCCCGCATGTTGCAAAAGGCACTCCCCGAGGATTCTCGTTCCCATTTATCAGCGGACCGCCTTGCCTCGCTAATAAAAGCGTACAATTTAGCTCGTGGATGGACCAAAGAAGGCTGGCTGACGTAGGAATTAGGAATTAGGAATTAGGAATTGAGATTTGACAACTGACCACTGACAACCGACCACCGACAACCGACAACTTAAAACTGAAAAACATGCCCGAAACATTTATTCTCATTCCTGGCCGAACCACCGATCAAGGTTGTGGCGTCAGCGAGGGCAAATTCAAGGCGAGATACCAAACCGCTGTGAATGCCTTGCAAGTCGCACCCGGCGACATGGATCGACTTGGGCTATCCGAGGGTGATCGCGTACGACTAACCGGTGAAGAAGGCCAGACCGTCGAGGTTTGCATAACTGCCGCAAAGAAAGATGAGTTGCCAGAAGGTCTCCTCTTCATCGCATACGGCGATATTTCCAGCCAGTTGATGACTGGAGATACACACGGTTCCGGAATGCCTACCAGCAAGGGGATGGAAGTGACCATGGAATTATTACAGAAGGCCACCTCATGACTTATGCGGCAACCCAAGTTTACGCACCCACCCCAAGCATTCCGGGCGAGCTGAAGGTTATTCAGGACGCTACCTGTACTTTTTGCGGTTGTGTTTGCGATGACATCGAACTGACGGTCAAAGACGACCATATCATCGAAGCCAAACGAGCCTGCGTACTGGGCAAAGCTTGGTTTTTGAATCACAGCATCGACGATCGACCAAGCTGCTTGGTCGATGGCAAGGCAGTAACGTTGGAACAAGGCTACGATCGCGCTGCCCAAATACTTACACACGGCAAGTATCCGATCGTGTATGGTCTGAGCGATTCCCCGTGTGAAGCACAACGAGTTGCCGTCAGCATCGTCGACTGGATCAAGGGTACGATCGACACGACCACCAGCGTTTGTCACGGACCTTCAGGGATGGCCTTTCAAGGAGTCGGGGAAGTAACTTGTTCGTTAGGCGAAGTTGCGAATCGAGGTGACTTGATCATGTTCTGGGGCTCCAATCCAGCGGAGAGTCATCCTCGCCACTTCACTAAGTATAGTCTCATGCCCAAAGGGATGTTCCTACCGAACGGTCGCAAAGATCGGACTTGTGTGCTGGTGGATGTTCGGAAGACCAAGAGCGCCAAGGCGGCCGATATTTTTATTCAGATTAAGCCGAAGAGGGATTTCGAGGCACTGTGGACATTGCGAGCTTTGGCCAAAGGGATTGAACTCGACCCAGAACTGGTACAACGGGAAACTGGCGTTGAGTTTTCGGTGTGGACCGATCTGATGGAACGCATGAAAGCCTGCAAATTCGGCGTGATTTTCTTCGGTATGGGCTTGACCATGACCCGGGGCAAGCACGCCAATAGCGAGGCATTGCTGGCTCTGACACGCGACATGAATGAACACACCCGGTTCGTGGCCAAGCCCAATCGGGGGCACGGAAATGTCACCGGGGCCGACAATGTTGTTTCATGGCGAACAGGTTATCCGTTTGGCGTCAACCATTCTCGCGGCTACCCTCGCTTCAATCCAGGTGAGTACACTACATCCGACACGCTAGCCAATCGAGAAGCGGATTGCGGTATGACCATTGCCTGCGATCCTATGGCCAATTTTTCGCAACCTGCGCGAGAGCATCTGGCTTCGATTCCATTCATTGCCCTGGATACCAAAGAAACGCCTACGACTCGAGCCGCGACCGTGGCGTTCACCGTGGCCACCTATGGGATCAATACCGGGGGCACTGTCTATCGGATGGACGATGTGCCGATCCCACTTCGCCCTGCCTTTCCATCGCCGCACCCCAGCGATTATGACGTCCTGACGGAGATAGAAGAACGCGTGAAGAAAATTTTGGGTGTGACTCACACATGACCTCTTCGGACCTGATAAAAATCGCACAGGGGATTGTCTACGATCCATTGCATGGCATCGATGGTGAAGTTCGAGATATCTGGATCCTCGATGGCCGCATTATTGATCTACCAACGGATCTTGCCATCCGTCCTTCAAGAACGATTGACGCTAGCGGTCTGGTTGTGATGCCTGGCGGAATCGATATGCACTGCCACATCGCGGGTCCGAAGGTCAATGTAGCTCGCAAGATGCGACCGGAAGAAAAACGACGGGGCGAACAGATGCCGCGTACCAATATCACGCATAGCGGATCGTTAGGGAGCGTACCGAGTACATTTGCCACCGGCTACAAGTACGCAGCCATGGGATACACCACCGCCTTCGATGCGGCCATCCCACCGCTCGGAGCACGACACGCGCACGAAGAATTTGAGGACACCCCGTGCATCGACAAGGGCTTCTACGTGCTCATGGGGAACAATCACTACGTGATGCAATCCATCATGAAAAAGGAACCTCAAAAACTCAAGGCGTTTATTGGGTGGCTGCTCGCCTCCACCAAGGGATTTGCTCCCAAGCTGGTCAACCCCGGCGGAGTCGAAGTCTGGAAGTCGAAACAGGCGGGCAACGTCAGCGGTCTGGATACGCTCGTCGATCACTTCGAAGTGACCCCTCGGCAGATTATCCAGGGGGTCGCCCAGGCGGCCGGGGAACTTGGACTGCCGCATCCGGTCCATATTCACTGCAACAATCTCGGCATGCCTGGGAACTGGGAAACAACGCTTGAGACCATGCGAGCATTGGAAGGCCACCGCGGTCACATCACGCACATTCAGTTCCACAGTTACGGCGGCGGGGCTGGTGACGAAAACACATTCAATAGCAAAGTCATTCCGCTGGCAGAGTACGTCAATGCGAATCCCAATATTACGATCGATGTCGGGCAGGTGTTGTTTGGCGAAACGACCAGCATGACAGGTGACGGTCCATTGGGATACTTTCTTTCGAAGGTGTATGGCGGCAAGTGGTTCAGCAGCGACACGGAAATGGAGTCGGGCTGCGGGATCACTCCGATCAAGTATCGCAACAAATCACTGGTGCATTCGTTGCAATGGGCGATCGGTCTGGAGTGGTATTTGCTAGTGAAGGATCCGTGGCGTGTCGTCATGAGTACGGATCACCCCAACGGTGGCTCGTTCCTGGCGTATCCTCAGATTATTCGTTTCCTGATGGATCGAACGTACCGCAGAGATATTTTGAAGACTTGCCCGCCAGAAATCCTGCAGCGGTCGTCGCTGTGGGATATCGACCGCGAGTACACGCTCAACGAAATTGCCATCATCACCCGCGCCGGGCCCGCTAAGATCCTGGGTTTGAAGAACAAGGGTCATCTCGGTGCGGGTGCCGATGCCGACATCACGATTTATACGCCGCATGAGAACAAGGAGATCATGTTCGAGATGCCTCGGGTGGTGATCAAGTCCGGCCGAATCATCGTGGAGCAAGGCGAGATTCGCGAGACGCTGATCGGAAAGACCCTGCACGTTCAACCGAACTACGATCACGCGGTCGAGTCGGATATTCAGGAATGGTTTGAAAAGTACTACTCTATCCGTTGGAGAAATTACCCTGTGGATTTGAGTTACCTCTATGAATCGTGTGTGATTCCGACATTGTGAAATTGTCGCCTTTCGCTCCGCGAAAGTGCGCCTCGTTAGCGCACTTTTGCGGAGCAAAATGCGACAATGGCAAAATGCGACAATGGCCTGCCGCCCGAAAATGCTTGCTTCATCCTAACGCTCGCCTAACTTACTACGAGTTTCCTAATGCCTGAGGCCCAGAATTCTCCCTTGCAACTGCACGGCGTCGAGATCATCGACACGTTTGCGGAAGCATTTCCTATCAAAGCTGCTCGACTGATTATCACGGCCGATAGCCTTCGCTGGGCAACCATCGCCGCAACGGTCATGTGCGGCAACGCGACCAGTGTTATTGCTTGCGATGTGGAAGCTGCCATCGAGCGCATGCTAGATGGCGGAGAAACTCCTGACGGTCGACCTGGTGTTGCCGTGCTTGTCTTTGGCTTTAGTGTCGATGCATTGGGCAAGGCGCTGCAAGGCCGAGTTGGCCAGTGTATCCTCACCAGCCCGACTTCGGCTTGTTACAACGGCATTAGCGATTGCCCCAAGGAGAAGCAGATCCGGATCGGCGGTGCGATACGCTATTTTGGAGATGGTTTTCAGAGCGCCAAAAAATTCGAAGACCGCCGTTATTGGCGAATTCCCACGATGGACGGCGAGTTTGTGTGTGAAGATTACTTTGGAACGGTGACCGGAGTCGCTGGCGGAAACTTAATTATCTGTGGGACCAATGCTTCGTCCACATTGACGGCGGCGGAAGCGGCGGTCGACGCGATCCGCACAGGCCGTGACGTGGCTTTGCCATTTCCAGGGGGTATTGTGCGATCGGGAAGCAAAGTGGGCTCGCGCTATCCCAAGTTGAAAGCCAGCACCAACGATGCGTATTGCCCCAAGCTTCGGGGGCTCACGAAAACGACGGAATTGCCGAAGAATTGCCAAGCGGTCTACGAGATCGTGATTGACGGCCTATCGTATGAAGCGGTTCAGTCTGCCATGAAACGCGGTCTTCACGCGGCCGCCGCATCGCCCAACATTCTGCGAATCACGGCAGGTAACTACGATGGCAAGCTCGGCAAGCATCATTTTCACCTGCGCGAGTTATTGTGAGGCCATAAGTTTCGTGGCCGACGCTGCTAGCGTCGGTTCGGATGCTGGCAGCATCCGCCACGATGGGATCCCGCCAGTTGACGATGCACCTTATGTGTCGCTCGACTTTTCAATTATGCGCATAGCATCTTCGTCGTTTAAGCACACTCTTTTACTTGGTTCTTAGGGGAATTTAGTGGGTCGAAATGCTGGGAAAGAGGTCGCGCTTTCAACAGTAAAAGAAAATAGCGGTTTTGAAGTTTTCGATGTTTCGGAACCCACCAACACGTCGTTTGATCGACTTGATCTTGCTATTCATTCCTTCGGCAACTGCGTTCGTGATTCCGTGTGTGAAATAACTGACCACGTTTTTGAGCCGCTCTTTGAATGTCCTCGCAAATGTCTTCATTGGCTCCAAGTTCGTGTGGCTTTGTCTTGCATTCGGCCATTACCGGACTGAACTAACTTCCATACAGGAAAAATATAATTCACGGGTGCGCATTGAGGCAGTGAATTCGGCCATGGATACTCCGAGTTCGGCCCGTCATTGGCAAGCGAGGGAGCAAGGTGTTCTAGATCGTAAGCAATCGGCAAAACTACTTTAATCCAGTTCTGGAAATCTATAAATTGCCTAAAGGAAAACAGATTTGCAATCCTATCACGGTCATTTGGGTGAATTGCTCCCAATGATCGTAGGAAGTGCACGAAGGCAGTGTGCTTCTTAGGAGGAGGAGAGTCCGACCGCCAAAAGTATGCTTAAGCAATCTTCTCAGTGACCATTTGCAGGTAGTGACGGGAATGACATGGCGGCACTCCCTGGCCGCGTAATAAAACGAAGACGGAGTGATCAGACTTAGCCTGTTGCCACCAAATCTCCTGATACTCATTCATTGCCATAGTGGACCAAACCAGCTAAATCCCAATGAGCAGGAAGGCTTAACTCCCCAGACATAAGACGCTTCCATTGCCCAGGGGTGACGTCAAGTACAAATAACTTGTGCGCCGTGTCTGTGCCAGCGTCGACTCCGAAATCAATTGGCTCAAGTGAATCGTCGTTGCGATCCATAATAAACTTGTTGATTTCGACGAGACGTATATCCCTTTCGCCAGCATTCTTTGGAAGGTAGTAAACCGAAACAATTCCCGGATCGGTCTTTAAGTGCTCTTGGGCATACCATCGAGCCATCGAGTCACGATTAAATTCTACGGCTTGCATCTAAACTCCTGCTTGTTGTATGTTCACTTCTACGTATAACGACCCGAGCTTCCGCTCAGCTACGGCGAGCCAGCGGCGTTGGGTTGCTAACAGTGACGTGACCGAACCGTTCGCTGCAGCGCATGGTTAGGCCGCGATGCCTCAGTCATCCGATTTTCTTTTTGTGCATAGTTCCACGAGAGTCCGCCCCGTAAGCCAACACACCGTTATGGCATTGATACCAAACAATGCGAACGTCAATGCGGTTTATCCCGACGCTTTCGTTTGTCCCAGGACTATTCCACAATTCCCCCCTACCGTAAAAGAAGAGTTGCCACAATTACTAGATGGATGGCCCGGCTCAGCCTTTGTCGTCGTTGAGGTCGAAACGCTGTCGTCATTGTAAACGAAAGTCTGGTCAACCGATACCGGAGCATTGTCGGCTACCGAAACCAAACGTCCCAACGAATCATACGAAAGTCCACTCACCTTTGTTCTTGCCACTACGTTATGCCGCTTCATGGCGAAACAGAATCTCGCCGCGGCCAAGCGATACCATATCGCCGTGATAGAGGTCGTACTCGGATGACATCAAAGCATTGTCGACAAAGAATCCCTTGTCCATCAATGTTCGCAGCAACAGCCTTACGGTCTGTGGCTGGTACGTAGAGGCAAAACGAAAACTCGGCAGGAGTGGCGGCGGGTTTTTTCCCAACAGAGCTAAAGTCCCTCGTCGCATTCCAGCCCCCGGTCGTATGCCGCATTCACCCAAGACCACGACGGTTCCCGCGATCATGTTGAAGCCGATCATGTCACCCGCCGAGCCGCCGATCGCAATCAAGCCCCGGCGCATCGTAAGTCCGATTTCATTGCCAGCATTGCCATCGACAAGTATGATTCCCCCGGTCATCCCCTTGGACGAACCACGATAAGCGGCTCCCGTCAAGTGTCCTGCGTTTCCTTTAACGTGAATCAGCCCTTTATGCATTTCAGCCCCGACCCAACCTCCGGCGTTTCCTTCGACCAGGATTTCACCCCCACGCATCTGGCTTCCAACATGCCGTCCAGCCGCTCCGTGAATCGATACCATGCCGCTGGCCATGTGGGCACCGATCCAATGGACTCCTGACAGATTCCCGTCGAAATCGAATCGTTTGTCGCTAGGGTCGCCGGAAACCGTGAACATCTCTGCCAATGGAATCTTGCAGTTTCCGTGAAAGATTTCAAAACGTTGGATTTCCGCGATAGACTTGTCGCAGGCCCAATCGGGCGTAAGACCTTCGACTTCGACGGGAACAAGGGTTTGAGCATTGTAAGTCAGCCTGATCGCCATGAGCTCAAAGTTCCCGTAAAGTGTGTTCCGTTTTGCAATGCCCAGTTATGATCCGCCATATGCCAACTCGCCTCGAACCATGAGACTAGCTTCTTTGTACCCGTTTCACAATTGGCCTGTTTCATGAAAATCAACGTCGATCGCAAAAGAGGTGCGATTGTTTTATGTGGTGGCAAGTCCAGCCGCATGGGACAAGACAAAGCAACATTGCCGTTTGGGCCTGAGCTGATGTTGCAGCGTGTGGTACGGATTATTACTGACGTCGTTGACCCGATGCAAATTGTCGTAGTCGCCGCGTCCGAGCAGATTCTACCGGAACTACCACCACAAGTAATTGTCACTCGAGATGAACGACCCAACCGTGGACCGTTGGAAGGCATTGCGGCTGGCCTTCGGTCGATGCCGAATTGCGTTGAAGCCGTCTACGCTACCAGTTGCGACGTCCCACTTATGGTTTCGGAGTTCGTGGCCATGATGTTTGAGCGGCTAGGCAATAGCGAAATAGCCGTCCCCTATGACGGTCAGTACCATCATCCGTTGGCGGCCGTCTATCGACCGCGAGTTCTCGCGTTGATTGAGTCGCTACTGGCCACCGATCGTCTTCGCCCAAGATTCCTTTTTGATCAAGTTACTACAACGGAGGTACTAGTTGAGGAACTGCGTGGAGTCGACCCGAACCTTTCGACGTTGATGAACTTGAATCACCCAGAAGACTATCAGAGGGCCTTGGACAAGGCCTTTCCGACGCGAAATGAGTGACTCAGCGGTTATCGGGTTTCAACAACTTCTGTCGCACAAATACGACGGCTTTTTCGTCAACCTGAGGCCCTGCACCCGCGACACCGTGATTGGCTCAATCGACTTCCGAAGCCACAAAGCCTTCGAATTGATTCTATCGAGCGATCTCGTTAGCTGCTTAATGTTTCTAACACGTGCGGACCACTAGGGCCAATCCATGCGGGGCTATTTACGGGGGACATTCAAGCAATTATATTCTAGTGCGTCTTCAATTCTTGATTCTTGGGTAGTGGATCTTTTTAAAGATACTTGCAGCACAGGGATCTTTAACAAGATCCACTACACCCATCCCCATTTTTTAGTGTTGAAGACGCACTAGAGGTAGTTTTCTAATCCTGTCCTTGTTGTTTTTGCCTCCCGAAGTACCTGCCTATTCTTGGTGATTGATTGCATGCTGTTTGCGAGCTTTCTATTCCGACCTTTGATTCGCACAACGTGTTTGTATGGGGGGATGCTATCGGTACTCCTTACCTCCATGGCAATCGCAGGATCGTTAGAAGTTTCGCCACTTAGGGTGATACTAGACCAACCCGAAACCACGCAGCAGCTTCTTGCCAACGCGATATCCAAAGATAGCCGAGTGATCGATGTCACTCGAGCGGCTCACTATCACACGGAAGACTCGCATATTGCAACGGTCGATGAACTAGGTTTGGTTCGTCCAATCAAGGATGGGCAAACGTCGATCCTAGTGGAATATGAAGGAAACTTGATCCGCGTGAGTGTGGAAGTGACGGGGCTCGATCATCCGCGCCCGGTTTCGTTCTCGCGCGAGATCATTCCTGTTCTCACCAAAGCGGGTTGTAATCTTGGCAGTTGTCATGGCAAGGCGGAAGGACAAAACGGATTCAAGCTCAGTGTGTTCGGATTCGATCCGCAGGCCGATCACGAATCGCTCACCCGCCAAGGGCGTTCGCGGCGTGTGTCGTTGGCCTCGCCCGATGACAGTTTGCTATTGCGGAAAGGAACAGCCAGCGTGCCACATGGAGGTGGGCAGCGGCTCGAAAGCGATAGTTTGCGTTACCAGCGTTTGCGGCGTTGGATTTCCGAGGGCGCGCCCTTTCATACCGAAGATGCGCCGGATGTTTCTCGGATTGAGCTGGAGCCACTCGAAACGGAGTTGCTGGCGGGCGAGACACAGCAACTTCGAGTATGGGCGATTGATGCCGCTGGCAACCGTCGCTGCGTAACCACCGAGGCGGAATACGAATCGAACGCCGCGACCATCGCCGCCGTCGATGATCGCGGCTACGTACAGGCGAGCGAGATTCCCGGTGAAGCGGCGGTGCTGGCCCGTTATTTGGGGCATGTCACCGTTTGTCGGTTAACGATTCCGCGACCAGATATGCATTTCACCCGCCCGCCAGAAGTAAATTTCATCGACCGATTGGCTTGGAATAAATTGGAAAAACTTGGCATTGAGCCCAGCGACCTTTGCGATGACGCAACGTACATGCGACGTGTATTTCTCGATGTCATCGGCACGCTACCCACCGCAATCGAAGCTCGCACATTCCTGACAGACAAAGCTACTGACAAACGGGAAAAATTAGTAGATCAATTGCTCAGCCGTGAAGAGTATATCGATTACTGGACGATGCGGTTCAGCGATTTGCTGCGCGTGGATCAATCGAAGATCACGCCCGCCGGTTCCGTCGCGATTACGCGTTGGCTGAACCGACAATTTAGAGAGAATCGTCCCTATGATTCAATGGTCAGGGAACTGCTCTTGGCTAAAGGAAACATGAAAGCCGAGAGCCCCGCAGCGTACTACAAAGCCCTCGATACTCCAGAACTGCTAGCGCGAAGCGTCAGTCAAGTCTTCTTGGGCGTGCGACTTGAGTGCGCGGAATGCCATCATCATCCATCGGATCATTGGAGCCAGGACGACTACTTCGCTATGGCGGGCTTGTTCAGCGGCGTCACGCGGAAGAAGCTCGCCGATGGAGGTGAAGCAGTTGTGCCAGGTGCGGGTCAAAATTTGAAGCATCCCCGTAGCGGTTTGTCGATTGCAGCCAAGCCCTTGGGGGCTGAGCCAATTGAGTTTGGTCAGTATGAAGATCGTCGTGTATTTCTAGCCAACTGGATGACCGCCGACGACAATCCGTTCTTCGCCAAGATGATCGCAAACCGACTTTGGGCCCATTATTTTGGGCGGGGATTGGTCGAGCAAATCGACGACTTACGAACGACCAACCCCGCCACGAACGAACTTTTGCTCGATGAACTCGCCCAATTCATGCGATCAGTACATTACGATCTCAAGGCTTTTACTCGGACATTGCTCGCCTCGCGCTTGTATCAATTGAGTTCCTCGACCACCACGAGCAATGCAAGCGACGATCAAAACTTCTCCCACGCTGCGAACAAGGCCTTGCCTGCCGAAGTGTTGATCGATGCAATTAGCCAAGTTACCGGTGTGAATGAGTCATTCCAGGGATGGCCGAAGGGTTATCGAGCCATTCAAATTTGGGATAATAAGTTGCCCCACTATTTCTTTCGGATTTTTGGCCGGCCTGTCAGGGCGTCCGTTTGCGAGTGTGAACGCGGCAATGAACCGAGCATCGCTCAGGCGTTGCACCTCATGAATTCGCCAGAAATCATGTGGAAGATTCGCGCCCGCGAAGGACTTGCCGCGCGGCTTGCCGTGGAAGCCAACGCGTCCGAAACGATTGTGGAAGAACTATTCCTAGCCGCGCTGACGCGATACCCGAACGACATGGAGCGACGTGCTGCGGTCGATGTTTTTACCAACTTTCAGGATCGTCGCGAGACAACCGAAGACATCCTTTGGGCGCTTTTGAATAGCAAAGAGTTTTTATACAACCATTGAGGCATATTATGTACCGTAACTACTGCGATCGTATCACACGTCGCCAGGCTGTGCGTCTTGGTTCGGTTGGTCTCATCGGCGGCCTCACGTTGCCGCGATTGCTGGAATTGGAAGCTGTCGCGGGGACCGGCAAACCGGCCAAAGCAAAAAGCGTCATCTTTCTATTTCTCGAAGGAGGCCCGAGCACGATCGATATGTGGGACCTCAAGCCGGAGGCCCCGGTGGAGATTCGCGGTCCCTACAAACCGATTTCCACCAACGTTCCCGGTACGTTTGTTGGGGAACATTGCCCGCTGACGGCGCGGATTTGCGACAAAATCACCATGCTGCGTTCGCACAGCCACAAAGACAACGGACACAACACCGGCTACCACTACTGCATGACCGGCTACAAAGCCGCGTTCGCCGATGGACAAGCGGGCGGAGCGCCGAACAATTTATTGTTTCCCTCGTTGGGATCGATTGTTTCCCGCGAGCTTGGACCGCGCGGTAATATCCCCGTCTATGTAAATTTACCCGATCCTATGGAATCCGGTGGCCCTGGTTTTTATGGTCCTGAGTACGCACCCTTCGTGCTGGAAACCGATCCCGTTCAGCCTGATTTTGAAGTGCGCGATCTGCGTCTAGCTCCTGGCGTATCGACGGAACGGCTCGACCGCCGTCGCCGATTGCTCAGCCTCATGGAGAAGCCGCCTAGTACCGGGGATCGCAATCGTCCCGCCGTCATGTCGACCTATTACGAAAAAGCGTATCAAATGATCACCGCTCCTGACGCCCGCAAAGCGTTCGATATCGCTCAAGAGAGCGACAAAGTTCGCGAACGGTATGGACACACTTCACTGGGCCAATGTTCGCTGTTGGCGAGGCGGTTAGTGGAGGCGGGTTCGCGATTTGTGGGAATCGATAACGGCTCATGGGATACCCACTTTTCACAATTTCCGAGTTTGAAGGAGGACTTGATTCCTTCAGCGGACCGAGCCTTTAGCGCTTTGGTGAGCGATCTGCACGAGCGCGGACTCCTCGATTCGACCCTCGTGATCATGATGGGCGAAATGGGACGGACGCCGCAGATCAACAATCGTGCAGGTCGCGACCATTGGTCGATGACTCAAACAGTCCTTTGGGCCGGTGGAGGCATCAATGCCGGGCAAGTGATCGGAGCCACCGATAAGCATTGCGCTTTTCCAACCACGGAACCGTATGGCGTGGAAGATGTCATCTGCACTCTCTTTCATCAATTGGGCGTGGACACGACCAAGACTTACTATACTCCGCTCGGCCGTCCCGTGCCGATTGTCAACGGCGGGAAAGTCATTCCAGGCTTGGTGTAGAACCATACGCATTACCAACAGAAACGCAAACGCATGCTCAACGCCCTGCTGATCGTCGCCTTAATAGGCCAAGTCGCCGCGCAGAATGTGCGACCGCAAATAGGCTATGTGTATCCACCCGGCGGGCGTGCCGGCACAACCGTGGATGTGCAATTGGGAAGCTATGATTGGACGCCGGACATGCAAGTATTCGTGCATGATCCAAGAGTGAAAATCGAGCTCACGGGCTCGGCGGGCGAATTTATTCTCACGCCACCTCCTTATTGGTTCGGGGCCAAAGCGGGAATTGCCCAACCGCCACTGGCGAAAGAAGTTCCTGCGCGAATCACTATTCCCGCCGATATCCCCCCCGGCCCGTTTCGATGGCAGGTGGCCAATGCCAACGGCGGTTCCAATGTCGGCACGTTCATGGTGGGCGATCTGGCGGAATTTATCGAGCCAGAGAAGCACGCAGCAACGCTCGACGTTCCGAATCTACCTGTCGTGATTTCAGGCCGCATTTCGAAGATCACGGAGATCGATAACTATCGCTTCCAAACAACGACCTCTGGACTCGTTACGTGTCGGCTCGATGATCGCCTCGGCCAACCGTTCTCGGGAATGCTCAGCGTGCGCAATGCAAACGGGACGCTATTGGCCGACGCCGCCGACACGATAGGCGGAGGGGCTGTGGTCATGTTTGCCGCCCTCGCTGACTCCACTTATACGATTCAAATTCGCGATATCGATTTCGCGGGCGATCGCGGATATGTCTATCGCTTGACGATTGAGCAGGGACCGCGCGTGGTGGCCACACTCCCGTGTGTGTTGGCACGCGGTAAGACAACGCAGGTGGAAATAATAGGCTGGGGCGTGGCAACCGGCTCGCTTCATTTGGAATCGATCACGCAGAACGTCTCGGTTCCAGCGAACGCACCGGGCGAGGACTACAGTTTCATGTTCGATACCAGTGCCAGTCGAGCGCGAGCAACGATTCTGCTCGGCGAGGAGAGCGATTCCCTCGAACCCGTATCGAACGAACCGCCGCAACGTCTAATCGCGGTCCCAACCGCGCTCAGCGGCGTTCTGGATCGCCTCGATCCCGACATTCAAATGCCTTTGGATCGTTATACGGTCGCGGCAAAAAAGGGGGAATCGCTGCGATTCAAGGTGGAAGCGGCCCGCTTGAATTCGCCGGTAGATCCGTCAATTGTCGTGCGCTCCGCCGTTGGCAAAGAGCTGGCTCGCAACGACGATCTGCCCGACACGGTCGATGCAGCGGTCGCGTTCGAAGTGCCGGAAGATGGCGTGTACGAAATACAAGTGAGTGATTATTCCGGCATCGGACCTTCGCGCGCCAGCGTTTATCGATTGTTGATCGAGAATCTCGAATCGATTGCTGATTTCACTCTGCAAGCTCCCGACAGGCTTGACGTTCCCATCGGAGGCCAAGCCGAACTAGTCGTGAAAACCGCGAGACGGGGCACATGGGACGAACGCATCCTGCTGAAGATCGAAAACTTGCCAACAGGCGCGACCGTGCTTGAAATTCCCTCGACACCGACTCCGCCCCTTCCCACGAAAGGGGATAAGCGTCCGGCTAAAAAACCGGGAGCTGGAGACGTGAAACTAACGATTGCGGCTACGGCGGATGCATCCGCAGGCTCCCAACTCGCAACGCTCGTTGCCACGACAACAGTCGATGATCGCGAGATCGAGCGTCGATTCGGACCGATACTGATTTCGACGACTCTAAAGACACGATGCAAAGTGAAATCAGCCGTTCAGGACGGCGGAAGGATAGTAAATCGCGGCACTACGTATCCCGCCGATGTGCTCGTCGAGCGTCTGGAAGGTTATGACGGACCGATTCAATTGCAAATGGCGTCTGCTCAGCAGCGGCAGCGGCGCGGTATTCGCGGCTCCGAACTAATCGTGCCGCCTGGAGTGGATCAAGTACAGTATCCTGTGTTCATGCCCGAATGGTTGGAAACCAACTTAACCGCCCGCATCAATGTCATCGGCGTGGCACAAGTGGCTGATCCAAAAGGAAATGTTCGTCATGTCACCGGTATTATGGATGGTTTCATTGTGATGAGTTTGGAAGGAGCCTTGCTAAAACTTTCGCATGAGCCGAGCGAGCGTGTAGTAACGCTTGCGGAGACGATTGAGATTCCGTTGAAGGTCTCTCGCAGCGTTAAACTTCTCGAAGCCGTTCGCCTGGAACTGGTGCCGGATGACAACAATCCTCACTTGGCCGTTGCCGAGCCCGTGAATGTACTGGCCGACGAAGGAACAGCCACGATGTCGCTTCGCATCGGCAAGGATCCCACGTTGGTTGGCGAACGCTCGGTCACCATTCGCGCCACTGCCATGCAGAATGGCCGCTGGCCAACCCTTTCCGAAACCGTCGTGCCGCTCGTGATTCAAATTCCTAGCGCCGTAGCCGAGAAATGCCCCAACACCCTCGGGCCGTGAAATGCCCCCGAGTTTACTCGGGGGATATTTACCATCCCTCTAGAGACTAGAATAGATGGTCAAAACCCCTGGCGTGAAGCCAGGGGCATGCAACAAAGCAATAACACGAATCGTCGCGAATAAAACAATCGTCGGAGATCAACGGGACCGGCTTGCTTATGCTTGTGCTGTACACTAGCAAAACGAGATGGTTTCTCTCGGTCGATTCGTAGGGCCGTGGAGTATTCCCTAAGCTATAAAGAAAGAATCGATGCCAAACTTTAGAAACATCCTGTACTTGCTTGCGGTGAGCGTGTTGCCTTCGTTGACCGCCTTCGCTCAGAAATCAGCCAACCAGGCCCCAGTAGTACCCGTTGGACTGCCGCCACAAATTGAAACCCTGCAAACGGGAGTGACCTTGACATTGTTAGCAGAACATCCCGATTTGGTGACCCCGACAGGCATTGATGTGGATGAAAAAGGACGAATCTGGCTGATCGCTTGCCACACGCATTTTCGACCCGAAGGGTATGCTGGCCCGGAACACGATGAGATCCTGGTGTTCGACAAGGACGGAAAGAACCGTCGAGTTTTCTACAACAAGACGGATGCCACCATGCAAATAAAGCTGGGAACCGATGGCTGGGTCTATCTGGCTGAACGGGATCGCATCCTGCGGGTAAAAGACGCGGATGGCGATGGTGTGGCCGAGACGGAGGAAAACGTAGCGACCCTAGATACGGTAGCCGACTATCCACACAATGGACTTAGCGGAATGGCTTGGCATTCCGATGGTGGCCTAGTTTTTTCATTAGGCGAAAATTTTGGCAAGGACTGGACGCTCACAGCTCGGGATGGCTCGCAAGTCAGCGGACGCGGTGAAGGGGGCATTTTTCGTTGCACCGAGGATGGGATGAAGATGCGCCGCATCGCAAGGGGGTTCTGGAATCCCTTTGGACTGTTGGTGCGCGATGATGGCGAGATGTTCGCTGCCGAAAACGATCCGGGAAGCCGCCCGCCATGCCGATTGCTGAATATCGTTGAAGGCGCTGATTATGGATTTCAATGGGTGTACGGAAGTTCACCGGTGCATCCGTTTGTTGCGTGGAACGGTGAGTTGCGCGGAACCATTGGGATGGTACATCCCTCCGGCGAAGGGCCCTGCTCCGTCGTGGAACTCGGCGGCGGTGTGATGATTCCCTCGTGGAGCAACCATTGCATCGACTACTTCCCGCTCATCCGAAAAGGAGCTGGCTACACCTCACAGCGAGTCGAGCTCGTGCGGGGGAGTGATTTTTTCCGCCCTGTCTGCCTTGCTCCAGGGCCGGACGGTTCCTTTTACCTTACGGATTGGGTATTCAGCTCCTATCAGCTTCACGGAAGAGGACGTTTATGGAAATTGGAGATTGATCCGCACAAAGCGCCTTGGATGAATCCCACTCGCGATCCGATGAATGCACCTGCTCGGCTGGCCAAGGATCTACGTGACGGCAAATCCCATTTGAGTTTGAAACAGCTTCTTGAGCTGGCTCGAAGCGACGACGCCTATCTGTCGGATGCCGCGCTGTCCGCCATGGCTCGCCAGAGCAGCACTTGGACGCCTGAATCATTGCTCGCGATGCCAGCCACGGATCGTGTTTGGGCGTTGGTGGCTCTGCGGCGAGTTGATCTGAAAGAAGAGAAATGGGTGCGTGCGTTGTTGAACGATCTTGATCCCGAAGTGCGCTTTGAATGCTTGCGATGGATTGCGGATGCAGTGCTCACCAATTTTCGTTCCGACGTCGAGCGGATGCTGACTCAACCCGATCTGGAGTATCGCTTGTTTGAAGCCACGCTTGCCACCTGGAATACGTTGCGAGGCAATCCGGAGGCAGGGGTAACCGATGCGGAAGTACTTGTCGAACGGGTGACCAATGCTTCCGTTCCCCCACGGCTTAAAGCGTACGCGCTTCGTCTCGTCCCGGCGGTTCATGCAAAAATGACCGTGCCATTGCTTCGCGAGCTCTTGGAGGCAGGCGAGCCAGTCCTTGCGAGTGAAGCGGTTCGTACGCTCGCGGCACGCAATTCCAAAGAAGCATGGAATGTACTTTCCGCAATCGCAGCAGACGAATCCAATCATGGTGAACTGCGAGCCGATGCAATTCTAGGACTCGCCAATTCGTCGGAAGCCGAACATGTCGCGCTGCTTGTCGAACTGTCCAGCCACAATCTTGCGAGCATTCGCAATGAAGCCTTGCGTGCAATGCGTTTGCGAGCGCCGGACGACAAGACCAAGCAGACGCTTACGGCGGTTGCCGCGAAGCATCCCGTTTCGGCTCCTTTGGTATCTGCCGTTCTTGATAAAGATTCGATTCATCGAAATCGTCCAGCCTTAGACCAAACCGAAGAATGGCTAAAGCGACTGTCATCGTTGCCGGGAAATGCAGACGCGGAAGCTGGTAGACGAATATTTTTTCATGCGAAAATAGCCTCATGCTCAAATTGTCATCGTTATCAAGGACGTGGCAACGTGGTCGGACCCGATCTCAGCCTTATCTCGAAGCAAGGTGATCGAACGAGTCTCCTGCGTTCCATCCTGGAACCAAATCGCGAGGTCGCTCCGCAGTATTTCAGCACCCTACTTGAGCTCGAGGACGGTACGGTTTTCAGCGGAATACTTTTGCGTTCTTCGAGTACGGAAGTTTTTCGCGACGCGACTGGGAAAGAGCGGACGTTTCAAAAAGCGGACATCGTTCAGCGCAAAGAATTAAAGATTTCGCTGATGCCGACCGGTTTGGCCGAACAGCTTACCGATGGAGAGATACGAGACCTGCTCGCGTTCCTCTCCGCTCGCGACGTTGGACTACAACCATAGCGAACCTCGACTCTAGCGAGGGTACACGATCCGAGTTCATTGAACTAGGATTTCCATTGGAAAACAATGCTTCCAAACGTCGTGTAGATCGTATGTTCCTTGGTAGTTGATACCGTGTGAAGGAATCGAAGGTAGCGATCATGGGTAAATCAGTAGGGTCATCAGTAGGGTCAGACCCAATGCCGTTGCGCTTTTTGGCTGATTTCGCCTCACTTGGCCTTGATGTACATAAAAAAACTCCTTAGCGTTCCAGCGTATTGTTTTACTTGGAACCGAGCAGTCAAGTTGACTGTTGACT
>JANPNA010000308.1:0-59570 GCA_031427235.1 Pirellula sp. | reverse complement strand
CTTTAGAGGCGAATTTGCAGGCGAACTACACAACCACGGTGAAAATCGATTTCGATTCGAAGCTCGTTGTTCAATCGGTGGTTGATGAAGCCAGCAAGATCATTGCCCAGCGAAATGCTGAAATGACTCTTGCCATTCAAGAGGGGCTTTCTCAGCAAGAAAGCAAGATCCGAATCGAAACGCAATCGCGTCTTACCGAGCAGAGGTCGAATCGCAAGTAGTCCTTCCGGTTGGACATTCATTTTGAGCGTCGCAAGTCCCCGGTTCAGCGTCTTGTCCGCAACACCTGTTGCGACTTTTTGTAGATGCGAGGATTCGACGGTGGAGAGAGGTTCCACGTTGTTGGTATCTCCATTCCACGAAACGCTTGGGTTCGTCCGAAGCGATTCTAGGGAGGCCTAAATCGATGCGGCGAATTCAATAATTTTCATCCGGGAAAGTTCCCGGTTTTTTTGGGAAAGTTCCCGGAATCTCTGGTAATTGATGATGTGTTCTGTACAATCCCGTTCGGCGTCCCAAGCGAAGTAGACTAATGTTTTCATTCGCTTTATCGCGGTTTTGATGGTTTTTGGCAGTATCTTCAAGATGTAGCTACCATCGGTTAAACGTAAGCCCGTTTCGTGGCGGATGCTGCCAGCATCCGAGCCGACGCTAGCAGCGTCGGCCACGAGACTTGTTTTTTGATCTTTGCTTAGTTGTCTAGGTTGTGCGAGGGCGTCGCTCACATCCTGGAAGAAGAAAAGGGGACGGGGGTAATGTTTTATTCGCCTTGTTGGTAAACTGTCGTTTTTCCATCACAGGAAAGCTATGATGCCGCGACAGAAGCGAGTAGACGAAGCTGGGGTTTGCGATCAATCAAACAGCATGGGGTCAAACAGCATGGGGACACAGCACTTTTTCGGGGGGGTAGGCATCGCCGGCAAAAGTCTTCGATTAGCAAGCATTTTCATTTAACTCGTCGTACGTGGTGCAATGCACGCATTTCGCTTGTTCGGTCCGGTTCGCGAGCCAAGTCAGGGCGACGAAATTCCCTTTATTAAAATGTCCTGTGTCCCCGGTCCCGCCTCAACTTATGAGATGCAATTTGCACGGTTCTGGATGTGGGAGTAGTATATCGCTGGGCGTATTTTCACTCCATCATTCATTTATTTCCCTTTTTGGCATCATGACGAAATCAGAGCCTACGGATTTAAGCGAATATCGCTTGAGCTCTGAGATTCGACGTTCACGATTGCTGATGCTGTCTTATTGCTTCTCTCCGAACGGAACAATGGAGGAAAGAAACGGTTGGCAACGAGCGATATCCTCGTCAAAGGACTTTGATGTCACGGTTTTGTACCTACCGTCGGTTGCGGTGTCTGAACTCGAAAAGCACCTTCCAAGGGATATCCGTCCTGGTGGATTGACTTTTGTTCCTGTTTCCGAGGGACGGTTAAGTTTAGCCCTCTCAAAAATCGAACCGTTATTCTATGCAAGGTACCGACACTGGCATCGAGTCGCCTATCGAGCTGCAGCAAAGCTTCATTCAGATGATCCGTTCGCCATTTCACATCTTGTTACACTGTGTGGCTTTCGTGAACCTGGTTTTGTTTGGCAACTCGACATACCGCATGTCTGGGGACCCATTGGTGGTACTCATCACTTTCCCAGGTCGTTTCTCAGCTCGCTGGATCGGTGGAATCAATGTCGCGAACAACTTCGCAGTTGGATAAATCACTACCAGCTCCATTGGAGTCCACGGGTGCGCGCTGCGATGCAGCGCTCGGTCGCCGTAGTTGCGGCGACCTCCGATGCCCAGCTTGCCTTGAAGCAAGGCTTTGGTATTTCAACAGAAATTGAACTTGAAACGGGCATCGACCATTCCATTGCATCGCCCAGGCAGCTTCGAGACTCCGAGGCACCTTTCCGAATTCTTTGGGCAGGACGGCTAAGAGCTTGGAAGGGTATGCCAATACTTCTGCATGCCATTGCGAATCTTCCGAAATCGTTGCCGATCGAAGTGCGAGTGTTGGGAGATGGCAGTAGCAAGAAGGGTTGGCAACAACTTGCTGAGCGGCTGGGCATTGCAGAACGCATTGAATGGATTCCTTGGCCAAGCTATCGGGAAACGCTCCCTTACTACATCTGGGCTGACGCATTTGCATTTACGAGCCTGCGCGATACTTCGGGCACTGGTTTACTCGAAGCCCTGGCTGCTGGCTGTCCCATTATTGGTATGAATCATCAGGGCGCATTCGACATAATGACAGACCAATGCGCCGTACGCATTCAACCGGCGGAATGGCTGGCGACCGTGAATGGATTTCGAGATGGCATTGAAGCATTAGCACGGGACTCGGGAAAACACTTGTACTTGAGTCACGGCGCTACGGAGCGTGCACGAGATTATGAATGGCGAACTCGGTCGTCTTGCTTTCCAAGCATCTATCGAAACGTTTTGGAGCAAGGGAACAATTTCGATTTAGCCATACCAAAGAGCTCGATGACAAACGCTGATGAAGCCTCTCCCTCCTCGCAATTGGACCTAGCAAACTCTTAGTTGCAACCCGTTCAGCTTCGTGGCGGATGCTGCTAGCCTCCGAGCCGACGCTAGCAACGTCGGCCACGATATGGCCTTGGCTGCAGATTTGCGTCCGACCATCAATGCCAATTCGCTTGGACATCGGGCCGCAGTTAACTTCGAAGGAACTTTTGCAAGTCACTTATTGACGGCACCTATTGACGGCACCAACGGGCCAATTGACGGACCAATTGTCAGTAGTTGTAGAGTAGTGGTAAGCAACCCCCGAGTAAACTCAGGGGCATTGACATGCCGTCGGCTTTACGTCAATGGCTCTTGATCATCCGAATGGTTCTTTCGTGTAATTCGTGTATTTCGTGGTTAACTCATTTCGAGCTGACGCGAATTCTCATGAACTCAGCTACGGGAGGGACGCAAGCACTTCGAGAAGTCGGTTTGTTTCATCGGCGGAATGCGCACTCGATAGACTGATTCTCAATAGACTTCGGTTTTCAGGTACCGTCGGCGGTCGAATTGCCGGCACATAAACTCCGGCTTTAAGCAACTGCTCGCTGAATTGCATCACGTGTTTCGGGTTGTTGATGTAGACCGGAACGATCGGACTATCGCCCCGTCCAACTTCGAAGCCCAGGCTAGCAACTCTGGACCGAAGTTCTGTGGCTTTCCTTGCGAGCTCAATTCTCTGTTCCTGCATGTCCCGCACTAGCGAAACCGCCCGGCAAGCTGCGGCTGCGTTAGGAATCGTTGACGCAGTACTGTAAATCCATGATCGAGCGTGGTTGGTCAGCCAGTCGATCAATACGCTTGTACCAGCCACGAAGCCTCCAACACAACCCAGTGCCTTGCTCAGCGTACCAATACTGATGATTCGCTGGCAGGAAATACCTGTGTGCTCGGCTAAGCCCCGTCCTTGATTGCCATACACGCCTGTCGCATGGGCTTCGTCCAGTATGCACATCATGTCAAACTCACGGCAAAGCGATTCGATTTCAACCAAAGGTGCCAAATCGCCGTCCATGCTAAACACCGAATCGGTCGCCACGAACGCGAATCGCCCGCGATGCCGATTCAGCCGAACGAGCTCTCGCAAGGCAATAGGGTCACCGTGCGGGTAAACCATCACTTGGGCTCGGCTCAAACGGCAGCCATCAATGAGGCTGGCGTGGTTCAAGCTGTCGCTAAAGATGATATCCTGTTTGGTGGCTAGCGAGGCTACGGTCCCAAGGTTGGCGGCATAGCCACTAGAAAAGACGATTGCACTCTCGGTTTCTTTAAAATCTGCGATGGATTGCACCAAATCGGCATGCTCGGATGTTTGGCCAGTGACCAGCGGGCTCGCTCCGCTCCCATATTTCGGAATGCGTTGTGCGGACTCCAAAGCCGCCAGCCGAACCTCCGGGTGCCATGACAGCCCTAGGTAATCATTCGAGCCAAAATTGATCGCTACCACCCCGTTTCTCGAAATGGTGGTCGGACCAAGTGGCTGTGAGAGTGTGCAGTTACGACTCAACCCGCCAGCACCTCGAACAACCAAAGCTTGCTCCAAATGCGACCAAAAGGCCGGATGTGACGAATTATCCGTCAAAATATGTCGTTCCTGATCAGCGGATTGGGAAATCGGGTTTGATTTGGCAGGATGGTTCATCAATAATTGCAGAGTTAATTACAAGGCCAAACGGTAATGGTATTGGAGCGTAAGTAGCTAGTCATGCAATTGCTAGAGCCAAACCTGTTGATCACCGACGACAATCGCGACTTTCGATTGTGCTTGGCTGAAGCTCTTTCCCGACGTGGCTACCGAACCGTCTTGGCCGCCGACGGGCTAGAGGCCTTAGAAGTGATTCGCAGCCAACATATCGATCTTGCGTTGCTGGACGTTCATATGCCGCGACTAGACGGCCTCGGGATGCTTCAATCTCTACGCGATACCAGGTCGACTTTGCCATGCATCCTGATGTCCGCCAAAATGGACGAATCGATTGTGACGCGAGCCAGACAACTGCGAACCAATCAAGTGCTTTCGAAACCATTCAGTCTGAACCTGCTGGCAGACACGATTCGAGCCTTGCTTGACCAATGCAAAGGGAACATGTCTTAGTGTAGCTCGACACTCCGTGTCCCGTGTCGAGAATCACGGTTGTCGGGGTGTGGGATCACGGTTGTCGGGGTGTGGGATCACGGCACGGAGTGCCGTGCTACACTGGCTACTTTATTAGTTCGGGTAAGTATTTCACTGGTAGCGTCCCCTGGAGCAAGACTTCTTCATGGAATGGGCCAAGAAGAAACCCGTCGCCGCGAGCCCGTTGAACACTCTGTCGCAACCGATAAAAAGCTGTTCGGCCAACGAAGTAGGTCGATAGTTGGCAAGAGCTTTGTTTCGCCCGCTGGATCTTTCCGATGGCTTCGCCAGATGTTTGAAAGCCGCGATCGACGAGCAATGCCAGGGCTTCGTCGTCCGACATGGCGGAACAATGCATTCGGTAATCCAAGATGGCGTTTAGAACCGCCCGCATGTAAAACTTAAGCTGGTGCAGGCGCAAGGCTAAGTCTCCGTCGCCGTAACCCTCGTCAAGCATCATCTGCTCCGTGTAGACGGCCCAGCCCTCAGCGAAGACGCCAGAGGAAAGGACTTTCCGAATGAGCGAATCAACCCGGTTGCTGTAGTCCAATTGAACATAGTGTCCAGGATAGGCTTCGTGGATTGTCAGAATCTGTAGCATCGATCGATTGTATTCTTGAAAGAAGGCTTCCTGGCGTTCGGTGGGCCAATCCGATGGTGGAGGCGCAATCGCGTAAAGACTCTTTGCTTTGGCATCCAGGGGTGGAGCCTGATTCAGATAGGCCGCCGAGAATCCGCGCTGAAATTCAGGCATCTCGATAATGGAACACTGGTCCGGGTCAGGCAGAGTCAGGATCTTCTTGTCCTGAATAAAAGTTTTGATCTTTTCAACGGTGCTTCGCGCATCGTTGACCAATGTGGCGGACTGACCATGGTCTTTGCCAAGTTCCGACAAAACGGCTCGAATCGTCTCACGTCGACCGATCGTATCATCGGCTGGCACCGGTTTGGACTTGAAAATGGAACTCCAAAGCTGTTTGGCAACGTAGTACATTTCCCGTTCGACCCGGTTGGCTTCAGCCTCGGCCGTATCGATGACTTCTTGGGCCGATAATCCAGCGTCCAATTCCATGGCCAGTTTTTCACCAAACTTTTTTTCTCCAATTCGCCATTCACCATTGGAGCGTGGCAGAACTACTTGCTCGAGGAATTTCTTGTAGTCTCGAAGGGATTCGGCCGCCTTGCGGCATGGCGACGCAAGTGGGCTGATTTGCGGCGACTCTTCCGCCAGAGCAAAAATGTCTTTTTCATAGAACGAGATAGCTCCATCGGTTCGCTTGATCGCAACTTCGGTCAGTACCTTGGGCGGGTTCTTTATGGATTCCTTGGCGGCCGCGATAACCGCTGGAATGAAGGCAATTCTGCTGACTGCGTTTTCGACGTTTCGGTGGCGTGGCAGAGTCGATTGCGTGAACAATCCAAACACGCTGTCGGAACAATACTGCAGATAGATGCGAGGGTCATTTGCAAAGTCATCGCTGTTATTGAATTGCCAAACTCGGTAACGAAGGAAACTTTCCCCAGATTTCCAAATCAATTTGAGCGTTACGTGACAGCGTCGAACCGTCAAATTTCTTGGCCAATTCAATTAGGAAATCCTGATCGCGTTTGGCATCGTCCGCTCGGGCTTTGGGGGACAAGTCGTCCATCTGTCCATCGTATTCCCGATTGCCCTGCTGGGTTGAGAACACTGGATGCCGTTTGCATTCGGCATCCAACCACGTTCGAAAGGCTGTAACGACTGCTGCATCGTTCGGACCAGGAATCGATTTGGCCGCCTGAGCAATCGCGGGGACCGCATGATGCAGTTGGAACAGACTGGAAAAGAGAATGGCCATTAAGGCAAACGTTCGACTGAATTGCATGGTTGTGTTTCTTAAGGGAAATGATGGCAGGCAGAAAACAGTATACCCTATCAGATTATGCCTAAACAAAACCCAAGTACCACCGACGGCGAATTACTTCCCAGACATGAACTAAAAAATGCCAAACAAGCTCGCTGGTTCGACCAGTCCTTATCTGCTGCAGCATCAAAACAACCCCGTCCAGTGGTACCCATGGGGGAGCGAGGCACTGGAAAAAGCACGCCTTGAATCCAAGCCTATTTTTCTTTCGATTGGTTATGCGGCTTGCCATTGGTGCCATGTCATGGAGCATGAGAGTTTTGAGAATCTAACCATCGCGGCGTTTCTGAATGACAACTTTGTGTCCATCAAAGTAGATCGGGAGCAGCGGCCCGATTTGGATCATATTTATATGCAGACGGTCCAGATGTTGACCGGATCTGGCGGTTGGCCGATGAGTGTATTCCTAACGCCCGACATGAAGCCATTTTATGGTGGCACCTATTGGCCTCCCGAGCGCCGTTGGGGGCGTCCCGGGTTTCTCGACGTCTTGCATGCGATTCTCGATGCTTGGCAGAACAAACGTGAGAGCTTGCTCAGTCAAAGCGAGGAAATCACTCGGCATCTGCAATCTGCAAGCCAAACTAAACTCAATGTGGCCAAGCAGGAAAGCGACTTGGCACTCGATGAGTCGTTGTTATGGAACGCGGACGAGTGGTTGACACAAGCATTTGATGAACGCTGGGGCGGGTTTGGTGGCGCCCCCAAGTTTCCGCACGCCATGGATATTCGCCTGTTGATCCAACTGCAAACACGTCGACCTAGTGAACAACGGCTTCACATCATTACCAAGACACTTGATTGCATGGCCGACGGCGGCATCTACGATCACTTGGGGGGCGGATTCGCACGCTATAGCGTCGATGAAAAATGGCTGGTGCCTCACTTTGAAAAAATGCTCTACGACAATTCCCTCTTATCCAGCGCCTATATCGACGGTTATCTGCTCACCGGCAATCCTCGCTATCGAAATATCGTCTGCGAAACCCTGGACTATGTATTGGAGGACTTGACTGACGGACAAGGGGGCTTCTATTGCACTCGCGATGCGGACAGCGAAGGGGAAGAAGGGAAGTTCTACGTTTGGTCCCGCGAAGAGATCCTCACTATTCTCGGCTTGGAGCGAGGAGAGCGATTTTGTGAAGTGTACGGAGTCACGTTCGGCGGCAACTTCGAAGGGGAAAATATACTTCATCATCCAGAGCCACTCGATGCAATTGCCAAGCGACTTGGGATGCCGCTCGAAGCCCTTTGGCAAGAATTAAAAACAGACAAGCGAGCTCTCATTGCAGTTCGCAGCACGCGTATTTGGCCTGGCCTTGACGACAAAGTTCTTTGCTCGTGGAACGCATTGATGATCTCAGCCATGGCGAGGGCCGGGGCCGTTTTTGCTGTTCCCAAGTATCTGGCTGCAGCCGAGAGAGCCGCGGACTTTATTCTACGGTCGATGACCAAAGCCAACGGTCGACTGCTGCACGCCTGGCGAAAGGGGACTGCCGAAATCGACGCGTTTCTCGAGGACTATAGTTATCTCGCCGATGCGCTGGTCACTCTCTTCGACTGTACGGGAAACCCAAAGTTCATCGATCAAGCGTGTTCGCTTGTAGCGGCCATGAAGGAGCACTTTCGCGATGAACAAGGGGGTTTTTTCTTCACCGCGTCGGATACCGAGGAATTGATCACGCGTTACAAAGACCAACACGATGGCAGTGTGCCTAGTGGCAACGCCATGGCCGCAACTGTCTTAGTGAAATTGGCTCACCTGACCAATGATGCCCGAATGATTCAACTCGCCGAAGAGACACTGAAACAAGCTTCGGCATTGATGCATCAGTCACCTGCGTCGGTTGGGCAGATGCTTATAGCATTGGATCATTTTATTGGTCCCAGCACCGAACTGGTGTATGTGGCTCGCGATGCGGATGCAAAGAAACGGGCTCTTGACCATGCATATGCGACGCTCCGACCGCGTACGCTTATCGTACTGGCTATGGACGAGGGTGAGCTTGGCAATTCGTTAGCGAGTTCCAAACTGTCAGGCTTGGTCGAGGGAAGAGGACTTGCAGGTGATGCGTCGCTGGTCCTGTATCGATGCAGCGGCGGGACGTGCCAGGCTCCCGAGGTTCTTTGATGGAGTGGTGGAGTGGTGGAGTGATGGAGTGATGGAGTGATGGAGTGATGGAGTGGATACCTCGTGTGAGCGATAATAGCCCGACGGGCTTAAACATATTAGCCCAGGGCAGAGCGCAGCGCCGCCCTGGGTATGCATCAAACACGACGCCAAAAGCCCTGAAAGGGCGAAACAAACAAACCATCGTTGACGTATCTACTACGTCTACGTCATGCCCCTTCAGGGCAATATGGGACGTTTTGCTGTTACCCAGGGCGGCGCTTCGTGACGTTTCGTCGCTACGCTCTGCCCTGGGCTAGGATGTTGCTGCCCCATTCGGGGCGTAGTCCGAAATGGACTGTGACCGCAAGAAGTTAGGTGTACGCCAAGCACCTATTGATGGCACCCTAATCACCCTTTGCAACGGTATGGATCCGTTCGATGTAATCGGTCGGCAGTTGGTGCTCCTGGGCACCGGTCAGGATTAAGTTCAGGTAATTGGAACTGGGGACCGCCGGTTCCGAAGAAAATCTTTCGCCAATGTAGACAATGCAGTTTAGGATTTCACCCGTTAACGCAGTAACCTGGACTAAGTCGCGGCGATAGCAGTTTTCAGCGACACCCTCAAACACATCGAGTTGGGCAATTGCGTGCGGGCTACATAGGTATGCTACACCCTGAACAACCTTTCCTGGGGCAGGAATGATCGTGGCGTAGACATCCTCACCGACGAAGACCTGCCGGAATGCAATCTGGTAATCGGAAAGGCCCGCTGGGCGCGAGACGGGGATGGAACCCGTTCGGCGGAGCATTTGCTGTTTGGACAAATTGCTTCCGTACGCAAAATACCAAGATTCGTTTTGCGACATTGCGGGAATCCTATGAGTTTTTGCAGAATGGACTGTCGAAATCGGTCTTGAAAGCATCGCATTGTTATAGCAGGGATTCTATGATAGCCGTTGCCTTGATTGGCAATGGTTCGTATTGGTAGATGTTCGTTCCAAGGGTTGGCAATGTTCATTCGGGTTGGTTTTGAGATTGCGTTTACCTTTCCCGAGCCCACCTCGATCGTGCTAATGCTCAAGCTTCATCCTTCGCTGGACGCTCAGGTCAGATCCCCTGAGCAGTTGAGAGTTGAGCCACGGGTTCCGATCGCCTCCTATTTAGATCTCTATGGCAATCGATGCAGCCGCCTCATGGTTCCAGCGGGGCGTTCGACGTTTTTCAATGATGCTGTTGTGGAAGATGACGGCAAGCCGGATGTTTTAGGATGGGGGGCGATTCAACACAAGCCGCAGGACTTGCCGAACGAAGTCTTACTCTATCTGCTGGCCAGCCGATACTGTGAAGTCGACGGCGAACTGAGGGAAATTGCTTGGTCGCTTTTTGGGCAGCAGCCGGCTGGTTGGAGTCTGGTCCAAGCCATTTGCAACTTCGTGCATGCGCATATTCGCTTTGACTATATGCAAGCCCGAGCGACGCGGACAGCCCTGGAGGCTTACAGGGAAAGAACGGGTGTATGCCGCGACTACATGCATTTAGCGATCACCTTTTGCAGATGCTTGAATATCCCCGCCCGTTATTGCACAGGTTACTTGGGGGACATCGGTGTTCCAATCGCTCCCTACCCGATGGATTTCAGTGCATGGTTTGAAGTGTATTTGGGTGGGAGGTGGTATACGGTCGACGCTCGCAACAACACGCCTCGAATCGGTCGCGTACTGGTCGCGCGTGGGCGGGATGCAGCCGACGTCGCAATTACCACCACCTTTGGTGTCAATCGATTGGAAGCATTTCATATTCGAACGGAGGAAGTTATGCGCGACGGCTCGAAGTGTGTGAAGTAAACTACATTGTCACCTTTGTCGCCATTCGAGTGCCCGGCTTAATTTGCCCAAATCGTTCGCAAAGCCACCTCCACGTTGCATTAAATAGGGTTCTTCTTTGGAAATAGCAGTTCCGGGGGGAAATTCGGTTAGTGTCACCAGTGACATACCAACCAAATTCGTTATTCTCTTGGAATGTCGAAACCAAACTTCTCAGCGAAATGTCCAACCTGTGGCCGTCCTTTCACGGCTGATGTGGCGGCTGCCCATATGCCGTTTTGCTCGGATCGTTGCAAATTGGCTGATTTGTATCGATGGATGAGCGAAGATATTGGAGTTCCAACCGGTTGTTCGGAACCCGAAGACGACCCTGAGCCTGAGCCACCTCCGACGACGCGACAATGGAATTTCGATTGAAACTGCCGAATAAACTCTCTGATCCACATCTGACCAAGACGTTTCCAAGTAAATGAAAGACTCCCCTGTCGACTCCGTAGCTACGCCCAAGGTTGTGATCGATTGGTATCGCTCCACACCATGGTGGCGTATCGCATCCCAGAGCATTGTTATTTCCTGGCGATCAACGCATTTGTTATTGTGCGCTGCCGGATTGCTGTTAACCCAACTTTGGTTATCCGCATCGCTGAAAATCTTTGGCCCTGAGAACGCAATCGTTCAGAGTTGGATTATCCCCAGCCCTGGCTCGCAGGCTTTGCTGCCAATTTTGGACGCTCAAGGCACGGAATCGCCGCTATCGATTTGGCAACATTTCTTGTTCCCTGTCTACCAGTGGCTTGCCAATCCTACGCTCAACGGAACAGCCTTCTGCCTCTCCTCGGTTATTGGAATAGTAACGATTTGGTCGTTTGTCGGTGGGTGTCTGACACGACGGTCGGTCGTCGAATTGGGTACCAAAATGACGGCTCCTTGGGCCGAGAGTATTCAGTTGGTACTAAAGCGATGGCAATCCATCGCTTGGTCGGTCACCATGCCCAGCGGGCTCATTTTGGTGATCGCTCTAGGACCGTTGTGCTTGGGTTGGATTTCCAACATTCCAATGATTGGGACATGGTTGGCGGGTCTACTCATGATTCCAATGGTATTGCTCTCAATTGCCATAGGTTGGTGTGCTGCGATCACCTTGTTTGGATTTCCGCTTTCCGTATGCTCGATTGTTACCGAGAAAGGGGCGGACGCTTACGACGGGATTTCGAGATCGGCTGCTTACACTTTTCAGCGTCCGTTGACACTGGCTTTATGCGTCGTCGCCGCTCAGTTTTTGAGTGGAGTGGGCGGAATTCTCTTGTCGATTGTTCTAACCACCGGCTTTCGTGTCGTCGAAGCTGGGTTCGACATAGGCTCGTATTCGGCCTTGAAGGACATGGATTCGATGTGGGGACCATTACTACGCGGAATCGTTCCTCTCCTGTTGACCGCTTATGGCTTCAGTTTCTTTTGGACAGCGGCTTCTGCCACTTATTTGATTTTGAGGCGGGATGTGGATCACGCAGAATTCGATTTGATCGATATGGGCAACCAAGAGCCCAAACCCTTGCCAGAGTTACCCAAGAAGGAGCCGCTGGCTCCACCAAACGCTCCTGATTTGGTAGATGTGGCGGAATAAAAATCTTTCTTCGCGATCCTGGCGTGGCGGAGGAGTTGAATCGCTAAGCACATGTGCTTAGAAACGTCGGCCTGGAACGTGAAGCGGATCGAAGGCTACTCGAAGCTAGGAACTTCGGTAAGGGAAAAAACGATCACTTCTTCGCCTGTCATCGTACTGATGTCATGATGCATGCTTCGTACTTTCACTCCAGCGGCTTCATGAACCAACGATTCCAGCATCGGACGAGCTAACTCAAGTAACTGTTTCCGCGTCTGCTTGATGAGGTCCCTACCCTTTTCGGGCATGGATGTTTTACCTAGTTGTCGCTCCGCCAAGGTTAGAACGTTTCGGATCCGAACAACAAGTATATCCTGAATGAAGTGGATCTGAACTTGATCCGATCGCCATCCGAGGTATTCCTCTTGAAAGCGAATGATCCCATCGCAGATGGCTGCTTCGCTTTCTGACTGTGTGAGCGTCTTCGACTTTCGGTCGCTCCGAATTCGTCGCGCTTCTTCGATCGGGAGTCGCTTCTCATCCGACGGATTCAATCGCCCTTTGAGTGGCGTCTTGGTCCGCGTTGTTTTGCGTTCCGTAGCTTCGACACTTGCCAATACGGCTTTGATGTCGGCAAGTGTAGCTGGCTTGATGAGCACCAAATCGCAACCCGCCTTCATTGCCAAAACGCGATGCTTCTCATCTTTAAGTCCTGTGATGGCGACAATCTTCGTTTCCTTGAAGGCTGGCATTCGGCGGAGCTGTGACGCCAAATCACAGCCATCCACGTCGGGCATCACCAAATCGATGAGCATCAAGTCGGGTTGGAAGGCATTCGCAACATCGAGCGCTTGGGTACCGCCGTATGTCACATGCACTTGATTGCCAAGCGCTTCTACAAGCAGTCCCAGAGAATCCGCCCCATCCCGATTGTCGTCCACGATGAGTACGCGTAGTGATTTGTCGATGGTAGTTTCCATAGTTTGATATTCGTGTGCTTTCGCGTTTCAGGCTTCCCGTCTGCTTATTCGGAAACCGTGGCAGGTTTGCATTCTGCCTTTCGGTGCTCCGAGACGCTTGCGAGGATTTGTTGGACTTGCGCTAGGCGTGCTGGTTTGATCAAATGATGATTGAAGCCCGCATCCATCGACGCTTGTCTGTCCGATTCCTGGCCATATCCAGTTAATGAAACCAAGACGACATCCTTGAGCGTCGGTTGCTTGCGAATCTGTTTCGCAACCTCGTATCCATTCAGCCCTGGCAATCCGATATCCAACAAGACGACATCCGGAACGTATTGCATAGCGATCTTGATGGCTGTTGGTCCGTCATGTGCCGTTTGCACTTCGTTTCCGAACTCCGTGAGAAGCATGGAAAAACTGAGAACGGTGTCGACATTGTCATCGACCACGAGAACTCGCAAGGATTGCGAGTTTTGATTAAGCGTTTCAGGGATGAGTGGCGGTTCTGGGATCGACTTGGGTATTTCTACAGGGAGTCGCACCACAAACTCACTTCCTTGCCGCAAGGTACTAAACACCTCGACTCGGCCTCCGTGCAATTCGGTGAGTTGTTGAACCAACGCAAGCCCAATGCCTAACCCACCCTGCGATCGATCCAGGGAGCGTTCGGCTTGTGTAAATAGGTCGAAGATGCAGGGTAAGAGTTCTGGTGTAATTCCAACCCCTGTGTCTTGCACTCGCAGAATACACTCATCCCCAACTTGCTCACAGCTTAGCCAAATCTTGCCATTCGGATCTGTGTATTTTGCAGCATTCGTGAGCAAGTTGACTAGGACCTGTTCGAGCCTCGCCGCGTCCGCATGCAACCAAATCGTATTGGGAGGGATGGTGACGGAAATGACATGCTTGCGTTGGTCCATAAGGGGGCGGACTGTTTCGATAGCTGCTTCCATGATTTGGCCAACTGCGACCGAGACCCGTCGGAGCTGCACCATCCCTGTCGTAATGCGAGATACTTCGAGAAGGTCATCCACCAGATGTTGCAATTGACTTGTTTGGCGTTCGATAATGCCTCTCGCTTCTTTCTGGATCTCGTTTTCGCTGTGGCGTTGCAAATTGAGCATTTGCACGGCATTGGAGATGGGAGCCAGCGGACTACGAAGTTCGTGCGAGAGCATGGCCAGAAATTCATCTTTTCGCCGGTGCAAATCGGATAACTCAGCCGCCTGAAGTTGCATTTGCTTTTCAAGACGACTACGTTCGGTAACGTTGCGAGCGGCGGCGAAAACGCCTTGCAGGTTCCTGTCTCGATCGTAGAAGGTCGAGGCGTTGTAGGAAACGACGGTCTGCACTCCGTCCCTGGCTCGGGCTGTTAGTTCGTAGTCCGTCACTTTGCCTTCGGCGAGCACCAGCTTAATGCCAGCTTCTGCTAGATCGGGGTTGGTAAAATAGTCCTTGAATGGAGCCCCAATCAGTTCGTCCCGAGTGCAACTAGTGAGGATTTCCATTTGTCGATTGACGTCCGTGATAATGCCGCGAGGGTCGGTAGTGATGAGAGCATCAATGTTGGATTCGATCAGTGAACGGGTATAAAACTGTTGATCACGAACACGTTGATCCAGCAGCATGCGTTCGGCTTCGACTTGTTTACGGGCTGTATTGTCCGTGCCGATGAGTAAGTAGCCGATAATATTCTCTTGTGCGTCGCGGAGTGCCGTCACAGACACGATGGCAGGGAAACGCGTGCCGTCCTTGCGAATGTAGGTTAATTCGTAAATATCTTCGATCCCACGCGAAGCTTTAAAAACAAGCGCTTCGAAACCGGGGGTGATGGTGGTTTGAAGTTCGGAGCTTAGGGATTTTGCGCGTGCGATGACTTCCTGGGGGTCGGAAATATCGGCGGGCGTAATCTTGTTCATGACTTCGGAAGCTTCGTAGCCGAGCATACGTTCGGCTCCAACATTGAAGATCTGAATGACCCCTTTTTCGTCGGTGGCGATGCTGGAGAAATTGGCGCTATTGAAGATTGCGTTTTGCAGAGCGCCCGCCTTGAGTAATGCCTCTTCTGCTTGTTTTCTGGCTGTGACATCTTCCATAGCCAAAACGAGCAGTTCACCATGCTTGCCCGCCTCAAGTTTACGTGCGTTGAGCAGCATGATCCGGCGACCAATGGCAGGAAACGTATGTTCGAGTTCAAAGTCATCGAACACGGAGCTCTTGGGCACTATATCTTCGAGCAGCGTTCGGAGATCGGGAATGTCCCACTGGCCATTGCCCAATTCGTAGATGAGGCGCCCCTCCGTTTCCGCTGGCGAGACTTGAAAAGTCTGATAAAAAGCTCGGTTTGCCGATCGGACACGGAGAGTTGCGTCTAGGATTAGCAGAGGCTCTCGGACCGTATCTACGATGTTTTGAGCATAGTTCTCAATTTCTTCGACCAGTGGTTGCGGAAATGAATTTGGCATAGTTCTAAGAGTCTACATATCGGTACTCGATGGCGAACAGCTTCGAACAGCTTCGTACAGCTCGCCAGCAATGGTGATTCGAAAACGTCTTAGGCATAAAAAAAGCCGACGAAGGGAGCCCCTTAGCAAGGGTTCCACCGCGTCGGCTTACTTGTTTACCAGTTTCTCGGCAAACGCCGAGCCACTTTTAATTGAGTCATCCGAAGTTGCTGTCCAGCGCTGGATTGCTCCACTGCTGCCCATCAACGCTAAGAGTACCATCCGAGGCGTACCGTAATCCAGAATAATCTGCAATTTGTTATAAATAAACCGTCCAAAGCTGGGACTTCGAACCAAAGTAATAATTCGAGAGAGCGTGCCGAATCCCGTCTTTTGGCGCAATATTCCAGCGGAAATAACTTGTTTGTGCTCGTGGCCGCACGGATGTTAGTCTAAACTGAATTTCCCCACTCGGGTGAAGATCTACCACCTATCTAGTGCAGTTCAACCCGTCTTCAAAAGTAGCGAGATGACCTCTTCCGCCAGTTTTCTAAAGCGCTTCGGTATCGCTTTGTTGATCCTGGCTGGATTGATTGCCATGGGTGCCATTGCACCACAATTCATGAAGCCCGCCAGTGCAGTCAAGCACCTGACTCACACGATGGCTCTCGGAAACTTGTCGGTGACCGTTACCGAAAACGGAGCGGTCGAAAGCTCAAATAACAAAGAGATCAAATGCTTGGTACAGGGTGGTAGCACCGTTCTATGGGTAGTTGAAACGGGAACTTTGGTTAAAGCTGGCGATGAATTGGTCCGTCTGGATCAATCGAAAATCGAGGACAAAATCCTGCAGCAACGGATCGTTTATGAAACCGCTCTTGCCAATAAAATCACGGCGGAGAGCGATGTCGCCGTCGCAGAGATTAGCATCACCGAGTACCTGGAGGGATCTTACCAAGAAGAGAGGAGCAAGGTGGAAAAGGAGATTTTTGAAGCTGAACAGGCGCTCCGCAAAACGGAGCTATCCTACGACTCGGCTGTTCGATTGACAGCGAAAGGGGTTCTCAAAGGCCTACAGTTGGAAGGAGAAAAATTCGCAGTCGATTCCTCGAAGAAAGATCTCGAGTTAAAAAAGACCAAGCTACTATCCTTGGAAAAGTACAGCAAGGAAAAAATGCTACAGCAGTTGCGAAGCACTCTTCGAGCAGCACAAGCCAAACTCGCCTCGTTTGAAGCATCGTTGGAGCTGGAAAAAACGCGGCTCGACCGTGAAAAGAAACAGCTAGAAAATTGCATTATTCGAGCGGAAACTTCTGGCATGGTGATTTTTCCCTCGATGGCTGCTTGGAAAGACACGCCCGATATCACCGAAGGGGCTGCAGTACGCGAGCAGCAAACGCTCCTGATCATTCCAGACGTGAGCAAGATGCAGGTCAAAGTTGGGATCCACGAGTCGAAAGTCGACAGACTCAAAGTGGGCATGCCGGCAAAAGTTCAGCTCCAGGATCTAGTCCTAGACGGAGAGGTTAGCGAGATCGCTGAAGTCACTCGGCCAGCAGGCTGGTGGACAGGCAACCTTGTCAAGTACGATACCAAAATCGCGATCCAGCCGCACCCAGGCTTGAAGCCGGGGATGAGCGCCGTCGTCGATGTTGTCTTGGCCGAGCACGAAAATGTATTCACCATCCCAGTCGCGGCAATCGTCGAAAGCAAAGACGGATTCAGTTGCTGGGTTCAAACCGCACAAGGAGTCTCTCAACGGGTGCTTAGACTGGGTGACACCAACGATGAGTTTTCCGTCGTCAGGGACGGCGTAGCCGAAGGGGAGCGGATCGTATTGAATCCATCGGCCTTCCTTAACGAAGCGCAAGCAGTCGCAATCTTGCCGACGAGTCGGTCCGAAAAAGAGTCGAAGCCCGCCAGCGAAAGCGTTAAATCTGAGTCGAGGAAAAAAGCGAATACCCAGGTCTCCAATCAAAAATGAGTGGATCGCTCGGACAGACAGTACGCTTAGGTTTAAAGAGTCTTTTGCTGCAGAAGCTGCGTTCGGCACTTGCTGCCTTGGGGATTTTTATCGGAACGACAACGGTGATATGGTTGGTGGCGATGGGCGAGGGGGTAAGTTACCAAGCACAACAGCAGATTTTAGAACTGGGCGCTACGAATATCATCGTTCGAAGTGTCGAGCCCAGTACCAACGGTGGCGACAAGAATCGTGTTAAGAGTTATGGATTATTGCGGGCGGATTTTCGGCGGATTCTTTCGAACATTCCAACCATCACGCGGGCGGTTCCGATTCGCGAGTTGAAACGCGAGTGCCGAGTCGATAGTCGGACCGCAAGTATCAACCTGGTTGGTTGTGCAGAAGAACATTTTGAGTTGAATCGACTCGAAATAGCGCGCGGCCGATGGATGGCCAAACAAGACAACCGTGAAAACCACATTGTCCTGGCAGATGGAACGGCAAAAAAACTCTTTCCAGGTGAGAACCCAATCGGTAAATATGTCAAGGTCGAGAGTGACGTCTACACCGTGATCGGCCAAACGAAACCACGCGGTGCATCCGCAGCCATTGGTGGCAGTTTGGATTCACGTGATTACAGTTTCGATGCCTATATTCCGTTGGAGACGTTTCGACACCGGGTAGGCGACCAGATCATGACTCGAACGGGCGAAGGAATGAATTTCAAAGGGGAGATTGTTGAACTCACCCAGATTACCTTGACAGTCGGCAACATCGCACAGGTGGATGAAACCGTGGCTATCATCGAGACGCTCATGAAGAAGTTTCATGAGCAAGAAGACTACGCAGTGGTCGTTCCGAAAGAGTTGCTTCGCCAAGCGGAGCACACCCGAGCCATGTTCAATGTCATGTTGGTTGTCATCGCTGGGATTTCGCTACTGGTCGGCGGCATTGGCATCATGAATATCATGTTGGCCACCGTAACCGAACGCACGCGCGAAATCGGAATTCGACGAGCTTTAGGTGCGAAACGCAGAGACATCATTCAGCAGTTTCTGGTCGAGACGTTGGTGCTCACAGGGAGCGGAGGGATGTTAGGGGTTTTGTGTGGTTTGCTCTGCGGTCCGCTATTTCGAACCGCCCGAGCGCTAATAACCGCCTTTTCACCCGATCTTCTGCCGCCTATCATTTATACGTTGGAGCCCCGAATCGCGTTGTGGTCCGTTCTGCTTTCCGTTTTCATTTCGCTCGGGGTCGGTCTCTTGTTCGGGCTCTATCCAGCTCGGCGAGCGGCACTCATGAATCCCATCGAAGCACTTCGGCACGAATAGGAGATAATGCGAATTGTCGCCTTTCGCTCCGCGAAAGTGCGTTTGCACGGCGCACTTTCGCGGAGCGAAAGGCGACAAAAATCACAGCTTCGACGAAAACTATGCATTCAAAATCACTCGCCAACATCGACAGTATTCGATCTGCAGAGAAGGTCTTGCGGCAGCACATTTCGCCGGCACCCTTGATCCGGTCTTACGCCTTGGAGAAATTGCTGGGGCTGGCAGAGGGCCGCCGCGTTTGGTTCAAAGACTATGGCTGGACGCCTGTCGGATCGTTTAAGTTGATGGGTGCGCTCAACTGGATGGCCAATCATGTAGAACTGCTAGGAGAACGTCCGGTTACCGCCCATTCGTCTGGTAATTTTGCGTCGGGTATTGCGTTTGCTGGTATGCGTTACGGAAAGCGGGTCATCATCGTAATGCCTGAATCCGCCCCCAAGGTGAAGTTTGAATTGACCCGATCGTTCGGGGCCGAGATTCGCACTTACGATATCGCAACCGATCATCTGACCGGCGTCCGAGATCAAATGTCTCGTGAGATTTCCGAAAAGGAGAACGCACTTCAAGCTTCTCCCTATGACGATAACGATGTGATTTCAGGCAACGGAGTTGGCGGACTTGAAATAGGGGAATTTCTGCGATCGGAAGGGCGGGACGTGTCGCATTTTATTTGCTCGGTAAGCGGGGGCGGTCTGATGGCTGGCCATGCGTTGGTCATCGCGGAGTATTTCCCGTCAGCCAAAATTGTTGGTGTGGAGCCTGAGGGGGCCGACGATTTTCGCCAGTCGCTTGCAGCCAACATGCGAGTTCGAATCCCAAAGCCTAAGAGTATTTGTGATGGATTGCTGTCGTATGACGTCGGGATCAACAACTGGCCGATCCTACAGAGACTTGTGCGAGAGTCGGTCACCGCTTCGGACTTAGAAATTCAGCATGCCATGAAGTGGATATATCATACGCATGGCTTGCGAACGGAGCCCTCCGGTGCAATCTCTATCGCGGCTGCCATGTGCGGCAAGATCGATTTGAACGGCGACGGAGATATCGTACTGATTCTAAGCGGTCGAAATGTCGACGAAGACGCATTCCAACGCTTCATCCATTGAAAGGCCGAGTCCTTGACTGATTTGTTTACTACGCTGGCGGATTTGATTCGAATCAATAGTGTTAACGCGTTTTATGAGGGAGGGCCGGGCGAAGCCGAGGTCGCGCGTTACGTCGAGCGCTTCTTTTTGAAACGTGGGATCGAAACATGGCGCCAAGACGTTTTCGATGCGAATAATACGACCGAAGCGAGATCCAACGTCATTGCGCGTATTCCGGGGCGCGATTCAACTCGGCGAATGGTGTTGGAAGCTCATATGGATACCGTTTCCGTTCAAGGAATGTCGACTCCACCCTTTGAGCCCGCGGTGAAGGATGGATGGATGTACGGTCGAGGGGCTTGTGATACCAAAGCTGGATTGGCCGCGATGATGCATGCGATGGCTTGGGTGCACGCGCAACCAACCAAGCCCCCTTGCGATGTGTTGTTGGCTGCCGTCGTCGATGAGGAGTATTCGTTTCGAGGAGTGATGCGATTCCTGGAGGATCTACAGGCCGACGCCGCAATCGTTGCCGAGCCCACGGAGCTGCGTGTGGCCATTGCAAGCAAGGGTGTTCTGAGGTGGCGCATATTGGCCACGGGCAAAGCGGCCCACAGTTCCAAAGCTCATTTGGGCACCAATGCCATTTATCACATGGCTCGAGTGGTGCTCGCGATCGAGCACGATCACGCCGAGCTTGCACACTATCCGCATCCGTTGCTTGGTCCTGCCAGTTGCAACGTTGGAACGATCTCCGGAGGAGTGCAAGTGAATTTTGTGCCGGATGGCTGCGCAATTGAGATCGATCGCCGGCTGCTGCCTGGCGAATCGGTTGCGAACGTTTGGCAGCACTACGAAGACTTGCTAAGCCGAATAGGAGCAGATGTTCCCGGATTCCATGTCCGGATGGAGTCCCCCATGTTGATCGACGAAGCCTGGATGGTTGATCCCTCGGACGCGATTGTTGGTGTTTCCTGCCGTGTACTGCAACGGTTGGGGTTAGATAACGTACCGATGGGCGTACCTTTTGGAAGCGATGCCAGCAAACTGGGGCGAGCAGGAATTCCGACGATTATCTTTGGGCCAGGAAGCATCGATCAAGCCCACGCGGCGATTGAGTACGTTGAATTGAAGCAAGTTGTGCAAGCTTTCGAGTTCTATCGAGAAAGTGCGATGCAGTTCGGTGGCACATTACCCGCGAAAAATGGAAATTGACGCTTTCCGGGTTGGCTGGGGTCCGCTACTCTGAACTAGTGCATCGTCCAGATGAGATTTTTGGGTTTATAAAGTGGCGTAAGCTTCCAGCTTGCGATTTTTCAGGGTGGCTTCGATGGCAGGCAAGATGCCTACCCCACTTTTTAACCTGGACAAAGCACGAGTGTCCTGGGGACATGTGGATGGCAAGGTGTCTACCGTATTCGAAAGAGATTTATGAAATTCAAGTTTCCTATAGTAATCATCGACGAAGACTTTCGGTCCGGCAACGCATCGGGGCTGGGAATTCGGGCTTTGGCGGAAGCCATTGAGCGCGAGGGGACGGAAGTCGCCGGTGTTACCAACTATGGAGATTTGTCCCAGTTTGCGCAACAGCAAAGCCGCGCCTCCGCCTTCATTTTGTCGATCGACGACGATGAATTTGCATCGGACGAGTCGATGGGCTCGGCGCTTGAGAATTTGCGCAAGTTCATTACGGAGATTCGTTTCAAAAACTCTGACATTCCTATCTTTTTGTACGGCGAAACGAGGACTTCTCGACATATTCCGAATGCGATTCTTCGGGAACTCCACGGCTTCATCCATATGTTTGAGGACACGCCGGAATTTGTGGCCAGGCACATTTTGCGTGAAGCCAAGGCTTACACGGACGGCTTGGCCCCTCCTTTTTTCCGTGCCTTGGTGGAATACGCACAGGATGGATCGTACTCTTGGCATTGTCCGGGTCACTCCGGGGGCGTTGCGTTTCTCAAGAGCCCTGTAGGGCAAATGTTCCATCAATTCTTTGGAGAGAACATGCTGAGAGCGGACGTATGCAATGCCGTGGAAGAACTGGGGCAATTGCTTGACCACACCGGCCCCGTCGCGGCCTCGGAACGAAACGCTGCGAGAATCTTTGGTGCAGACCACTGCTTCTTTGTAACCAACGGAACTTCGACTTCGAACAAGATCGTTTGGCACTCCACCGTAGCCAGTGGCGACATTGTGGTCGTGGACCGCAACTGCCACAAATCGATTTTGCATTCGATCATCATGACAGGTGCCGTTCCTGTTTTCCTGACTCCGACCCGAAATAACTTGGGCATCATCGGCCCGATTCCGTTGGACGAGTTTCGGCTAGAAAACATCCAAAAGAAAATCGAGGCCAATCCGTTCGCTCGCGAAGCGCAGGCCAAGCATCCTGATCGAAAGCCCAGAATACTAACGATTACGCAAAGTACCTACGACGGAATTATTTACAACGTAGAAACGTTGCGCAAGCTGCTGCTGGATGGCCAAATCGGGACCCTCCACTTCGACGAAGCTTGGCTACCTCACGCCGTCTTCCATGAGTTTTACAAAGACATGCACGCGATTGGGCCGAATCGACCAGCTCCGTCGGATTCGATGATTTTCGCCACCCACTCCACCCACAAACTACTGGCTGGTATCTCGCAAGCTTCTCAGATTCTGGTACGCGAACCTACGAATAAGAAACTGGACCGAAATACATTCAACGAAGCGTACTTAATGCACGTTTCCACTTCACCCCAGTATGCGATCATTGCATCCTGTGACGTGGCTGCCGCCATGATGGAACCGCCGGGAGGAACGGCATTGGTTGAGGAATCGATCATGGAAGCCATCGACTTCCGCCGGGCTATGCGAAAGGTGGACGACGAATTTGGTAGCGATTGGTGGTTTAAGGTTTGGGGGCCGGATTCGCTAGCGGAAGAGGGGATCGGGGAACGCGACGATTGGATGCTCAAACCCGATGAAAATTGGCACGGCTTCGGCAATCTGGCGCCCGGCTTCAATATGCTGGACCCGATCAAGGCGACTGTCATTACGCCTGGCCTGGATGTCTCGGGACACTTTGCTGAAACAGGAATTCCGGCATCGATTGTGACTCGCTATTTGGTGGAGCACGGCGTTATCGTTGAGAAGACCGGTCTCTACTCGTTTTTCATTATGTTCACGATCGGCATTACGAAAGGCCGTTGGAACACGCTCTTAAGTTCGTTGCAGCAATTCAAAGATGACTATGACAAGAATCAACCCATGTGGAAGATTCTGCCTGAGTTTTGCCAACACTACCCCCGCTATGAAAAGATAGGGCTGAAGGAACTGTGCAAGCAAATCCATGAAACGTACAAGAAGCACGATGTGGCTCGCGTGACGACGGAAATGTACCTGTCTCCCATGCAGCCTGCGATGAAGCCGTCCGATGCCTTCGCCATGATGGCACACGATGAAATCGACCGAGTGGAGATCGACGACTTGGAGGGGCGAGCAACGGCCGTATTGCTAACCCCCTATCCACCAGGAATCCCACTTTTGATACCCGGCGAACGGTTTAACAAGACGATCGTGGAGTACCTGCAATTTGCGAGCATGTTCAACGAAAAGTTCCCCGGCTTTGACACCGACATTCACGGGTTAGTCGAAGAAGAATTGGAAAATGGCAAACGCCGATACTACGTGGATTGCGTTCGAATCGACGAACCACCATTGGTCGTCCGAAGGTCTGAAAAAATTCGAGAGACGACTGCGATCAGCGTCGAAAAGGGTTGGTAAGGATTATTGTCTTTGTCGCCTTTCGCTCCGCGAAAGTGCGCTGCGGTAACGCACTTTCGCGGAGCGAAAGGCGACAATGGCTTGTTTCGACACGTCACTTGAACGATAATCATAGGATTGATTGATTGGGTCCTGAATTTGGACCACCCCTCCCTCCTAAGCTGCTTTCTCAGCCAGCCTCATGTTAAACTCGAAGCGAACATTATTCCCGTCCGGCCTTCGGTACTCGTTGCTCTGGATTGCAATACTCCATTGCGATTTCAGCTACGTTTTGGCCTCTGATCCAATCGAATTACCAGATCGCATCGAATTTAACCGCGATGTCCGGCCGATTCTTTCGGATCGATGTTTTGCATGTCATGGCCCTGACAAGAACAAACGGGAGGCTGAGACTCGCCTCGATACGCTTGAGGGTTTGCACGGAGTTGCCGACAAAGCGCGCCCCGTTGTCCCTGGCGATCCAAATACGAGCGAAATGATTCGTCGCATCGAATCTTCCGAAAACGACGAACGAATGCCTCCCCCTGAGTTTGGGAAGGACCTGTCGGAATACGACAAAGCTCTGCTCAGACGATGGATTGAACAGGGAGCAACCTGGGAAGGCCATTGGGCTTTTCAACCTGTTCACACTGCACCCACACCCAAAGTGACGGACGGACGCTTTTCAAAAAATGCGATTGATGGCCATGTTTTTTCGGCCCTTCGACAAGCGGCTTTACAACCTTCGTCCAAAGCCGATCCTCGCACACTCGTTCGTCGGATTTGCTTCGACCTGACGGGACTGCCACCCAATCCTGATTGGGTCGAGCGATTCGCTGCCGATCCGAGCGACGAGGCTTATGAAAAACTGGTCGACGAATTGATTGAGTCTCCTCAGCATGGCGAACGGATGGCTGTGTGGTGGTTGGACCTAGTTCGATATGCCGATAGCGTTGGCTACCATGGTGATCAGCCCGTTCCCGTTACTCCGTTTCGCGACTACGTGATTGATGCATTCAATAGCAACAAACCGTTCGACCGATTCACCATCGAACAACTGGCTGGCGATTTGTTTCCGGAGCCGACGACGGAACAACTAATCGCGTCTGGATACAACCGGCTGGGCATGATGAGCGCCGAGGGTGGAGCACAACCCAAAGAGTACTTGTCGAAGTACATTTCCGAACGCGTGCGGAATGTGAGTGGAGCTTGGCTTGGAGTCACCTTCGGTTGCTGCGAATGCCACGATCATAAATTTGATCCATTCCCTACCAAGGAGTTTTACCAACTCGAAGCGTTCTTTGCAGATATTCAAGAACAAGGTCTCTATAACGCTGGCAGCAAGACGGATCCATGGGGACCCGAAATAGCCGTTCCAAGTGCCGAGCAAAAGCAAAGCATGGATGATCTATCGGCGAGGATCGCAGGCGTTCGAAAGCTCTTGGAAACACCGACCGACGGGCTGGCCTTGTCGCAGGCCCAATGGGAAAAAACGCAAGTAGCATGGACAACACTCAAGCCATCGAGTGTGAAATCGGTGAACGGGGCGACGCTTACTGCGCAAGAGGATGCGTCGATTCTCGCTAGTGACAAGAGCCCGAAGACTGACACGTATGAAGTTACGTTTAGCGATGTCCCCGAATTCACGGCGATTCGAATCGAGGTGCTGCCGCACGACTCCTTGCCTAAAAAAGGACCAGGTCGGGCCGGAAATGGAAACTTTGTTCTGAGCGAGTTCGAAGCGTACTGGATATCGACCCCGGAAAAGGACAAAGAGCCAACGACAGAGGATACGCTTGTCACCGAGTCGATCCCACTTCAAAACGCAACGGCTACCTACGAACAAATCGGAGCCGCCGACGGAAACCCCTATGGCAAGTGGGCCGTTGCAGCCGCCATCGATCACGATGCAAAAGGACCAACCTGGGGTTGGGGAATCATGGAGCAAGCCGGACGCGCCAACTACGCGGTGTTCGAACGCACGCCTGACGCACCACCTCGTGCCAACCGACAATTGAAGCTAGTGTTGAAACAGGACTTGGACAATCCAAAACACACCATCGGTCGCTTTCGCATCGCGACCACCAACGCCCCCCGTCCTGTCACCGCGGCAACCGGAGTGCCACCCGAAATTGAAGGTGTTCTGCAGGTCACCCAAACCGATCGGACCGACGCCCAACGCGATCAGATCGCCAAGCACTATCGGAGTATTGCTCCGGAGCTGCAAGCCGATCGTGAACAGGTCGAACGACTCACCAAGGAACTGGAACAGTGGGACAAAAAAGTTCCACGAACGCTAGTCACCAAGCGCGTGGAGCCACGGCTGATTCGCGTGCTCTCACGCGGCAACTGGATGGACGAGTCCGGAGAAGTTGTCGAACCCGGTATTCCAGCCATTCTTGGCAAACGGCCTGAGGTTTCCGGCAAACTGACTCGCATGGATCTCGCAAAATGGATTGTTTCCCCCGACAATCCGCTGACATCGCGGGTGGCCGTAAACCGACTCTGGAAATTATTCTACGGCTATGGTCTGTCTCGCAAACTAGACGATTTGGGGGCGCAAGGGGACTGGCCAACGCATCCACAACTTTTGGATACACTTGCGGTCGAGTTCATGCAATCCGGCTGGGATATGAAACATATCGTCAAGTTGATGGTGATGTCCGAAACGTACAAGCAGTCGTCGCTGCCAAGCGCCACTGCCTCGGAAAAGGATCCTTATAACAAATGGCTATCGCATCAAGGTCGGTGGCGACTCGATGCGGAGTTTGTACGCGACAATGCGATGGCTATTAGCGGGCTGCTCGTTCAGTCCATCGGCAATAACAATGGACGACCCTTTCAGCCCCAAGGCTATTGGGACTATTTGAATTTCCCGAAACGCGAGTGGCAGATCGGTGTCGGCGAGCAGCTCTACCGACGAGGACTTTATACCCATTGGCAACGTCAGTACCTCCATCCTTCGCTGCTGGCTTTTGATGCCCCAGGTCGTGAGGAATGCACGGCTGAGAGAACGCGTTCGAATACACCGCTTCAAGCGTTGGTGCTGCTCAACGATCCCATCTATGTCGAATCGGCCCGAGCGTTTGCTCAACGCATTTTGGGGTGCGGCAAAACGAACGATGAGGAACGGGTCGAGTGGGCCATTCGGGAATCGCTTTGTCGCAAGGTGGCCAGCAACGAAGCTCAATTGCTGTTGTCGCTGTTAAGCAAACATCGCACGGAGTATGCTGCCGACACCGCTGCAGCAGACAAGCTTCTTTCCGTAGGCGAGTTTCCCGTTGCACCGGATGTGAATCGGGAGGAGCTTGCGGCATGGACGAGCGTCGCCAGGGCAATACTGAATCTTCACGAGACCATTACACGGAACTGAGATCGACCATGCTCCTACCACCCTCTATCGCACGCCGATCTTTTTTGCGTAGTTCCGGACTGAGCGTTGGCTCCATGGCTTTGGCCAATCTGATGGCTCAGTCCTCGGGCGAAATGCGAGCGGGCGATTTGCTGGCTGGCAAGACGGGCTTAACGCAGGCTGGAATGAACGGTGCATTGAAAACGTTGCACTACGCGCCCAAGGCCAAGCGGGTCATTTGGCTCTACATGGCGGGTGGCATGAGTCACTTGGACACCTTCGATAACAAGCCCAAGCTGGTGGATCTCAATGGTCAGCCGATGCCTGAATCGGTTACGAAAGGACAGCAGATTGCACAATTGCAAGGGGCCAAGTTGAACTGCTTCGCCCCACAGCATCCCTTTAAAAAATGGGGGGAATCGGGCCATGAAATTTCTACGATTTGGCCCGAACTTGCGGGCAAGTGCGCCGACGATTTGTGCGTGATCAAGTCGATGCATACCGAAGCCATCAATCATGATCCGGCCCATACCTTCATGAATACAGGCTCGATGAACTCAGGGCGACCGGCGATGGGATCTTGGCTGCTATATGGGCTAGGTGCTCAGTCGCAAAACTTGCCGGGCTTTGTGGTGATGGTCTCCACCGGGAAATTCGGTCAGAGCCAGCCCATCGCGGCTCGCCAGTGGCATTCCGGTTTTTTGCCCAGTCGATTCCAAGGGGTCGAATTCAGAAGCACTGGCAGCCCTGTCCTGTATGTAGATCGACCCAAGGGAGTATCTGCGGCACAGCAGCGAGATTTGGTGGATGCGGTTTCGGCCCTCAATCGGCTTGAGGCGGAACGAATCCGCGATCCTGAAATTGAGACGCGGATTAGCCAATACGAAATGGCGTTTCAAATGCAATCGAGTGTTCCCGATTTGATGGACATCAGCAACGAGCCTGCGCACGTATTGGAGATGTACGGTACCAAAGGTGGCGATGGCAGTTTCGCCTCGAACTGTTTGCTCGCTCGCCGATTGGCAGAGCGAGGAGTAGGTTTCATTCAACTCTATCATCGGGACTGGGACCATCACGGTAGCATCAAGGACCACATCGCAGGAACCGCTGCCGAGGTCGATCGCGGGGCTACCGCATTGCTGTTGGATCTAAAACAACGGGACATGCTCAAGGATACGATCGTAGTGTTTGGTTCGGAGTTCGGTAGGACGCCCATGGCGCAAGGAAACGGCCGAGACCATCACTTAGCAGGCTTTTCGATGTGGGTCGCGGGTGGTGGATTCAAGCCAGGCTTCAGTTACGGGGCGACCGACGAATTGGGTTATCACGCTGTCGAGAATCGAGTCTCGGTGCATGATTTGCACGCGACGCTTCTGCACCAATTGGGAATCGATCACACACGCTTTAGTTATAAGTTTCAAGGGCTCGATTCTAAATTAACGGGTGTCGAGCCATGCCGAGTTGTAAGCGAGTTATTGGTCTAGATGCCGATAGGGAAATCCGCGACCGTCCGCTCGGAGCTTGTCTCCGACGGACGCCGTTTTGGCGTCCTAAAATCAGACCATGGTATCGGACGCCAAAACAAGGTTGAGGGGAGACAAGCTCCCGCTCAACCTTAGGAATCGAGATCGCGCCGCGAAGTGCACGCTACGCCACATTACGGAATAACCTCCACTCTTTGTCCGTCCCTTTTAAAACGCACTCCACTTTGCCTGGTGATCTCTTTCAGAATGTCGTCGAGCGGCGTCTTGTCCAGTTTCAACTTAACCTTCTTTGTTTCCAGGCTGGAAGGCAACGGAATAGGAAAGAATTCGAGTTTCGTTTGAGCTGCTAGCGATCGAATTACCAGCTCCAGTTCTCCTTCCAATGCTCCCGAGAAGCCCTTTTTTTCCAAACCGACGTCGCCAGGCTTCATTTTCTCCCATTTCTTCCGGGGAATCGTGGTACCAATCAAATCGCGATGCGACGCCACGGTTGCAACGACTCGCCAACCTTCCGGTTTTGTGGACCTAGCGATGCTTGCCTCTGGCCATCGCTGACGCCAAGCTTTCCAAGCCGATTCACCAATTTTCTTTTGGATTTCTTCGTTCGAATAGGTCCAAGTGACATTGGGATCCACTTCCGAAATGGGCGCCAAACTTAACCTGCCATCTTGGTCGACGAGGCAAAGATCAAACCCGCTAAACAGGCATGTGCCAATCGTGGATGTGGTTGTTGTCTTTCGAAACTCAAAAGCTCGCCAGATGTCATGTTCGGTTTTGTAAGTCAGCTTGGAGTCGGGAATGAAACGGGACGCGAACTCTTGAATGACGGCGGAAGCGATGGAGCCATCGGGCCATCCAAATGGCTTTGCGATCGTCTGATGCATGCTGTTCGTTGAGCGAGAGACCGCCAATCTCCAGTGAGCCGCCACAATCGCATCGCCATTTGCTTTGGGGACAACCATGACGACGCCAGCCAATGGGATCAATGCCGCATCCACTTTTTTGATCGCTCTGTTCAAGAAACTCTCAAGTGTTTCATCCTTTTTTTCAAGCGTTACAGGCGTATCTCTGGTGATGTGCCGGTCGCACCAAATTGGAATTTCATATGCCGACGAGATGCTATCCAGCAACGATTCTAGCGAAGCGTTTTCAACGACTTGTTCACACGGGGCTTGCAGAGTCTGTTGGATCGCAATGGCATAAGGGCTCAAGCATGGATGTGTTGTCGTGCTTTGACCGAATGCATGCATTGACGCAATGAGCATGACTAGCATCGCCATGAGACCGAGAGTTACGGAGCGATTCGTTGTCAAGTGCGAACGACTCTCTTTCTTAAGAATGAATTCTTGTTCCATGAATTGATTGCGAAGTAAGCCAGGAGTGACTAAAGTGAGGGAGCGTGAGTTCATCAAGCGGTTCCTTTCATTTCGAGTTCAACTCGAATGACCCAACCACAAAATATACATCAACGTAGCCCTTTGCCTCAACCGATAGTTGAGATCGCATGACTAAGCTCCTACAATACTTCGAAAATTTCCTCGCAGACTGCGAAACCGAAGTGGGTGCGTCTAGCCAAGACGCGTCAAAGTGGATCGCTCTTGTGCGCACAAGCTACACGCCGCACACGCTCAATCGGTTGCTTGCCTCGCAGCAAGTTGGCATACGACAAGCGGCAGCTTGGGCGTTGAGTCACTTGGGAGACGAATCCCATGCTTGTCCTTTGGGTATGTTGCTTCGCGATTCCGCAAGAATGGTTCGGACCTGTGCAGACGAAGCACGCAGAGCCATTGCGCAGCGGACTCAGAGTCCTTGGCACCGTCAGACGGTTTCGAGGGTGGAGCAGTTGCTGGCCGATGGCCAATTCAAGTCCGCTGCTGAACTTGCAAGCCATTTGGTGGACGAAGCCGACTCGCGTTCGGACGCGTACATGCTTCGAGCTTGGGTCCGTTTCAGCGATGGGGACATCGAACAAGCTGCCGAGGACTGCAAACGGACATTGGCATTAGATCCTTTTTGCTACCAAGCCTGCGTGGCCCTTGGGCAGTGCCTATGGCATTTGGGCCGAGATCTGGCAGCCCGTGAATGCTATTGCGAAGCAGCCAGAATCTATCCAGACTGGGAACCAGCACGAGCGGGTCTTCAAATGCTCGGCGCGATCCCGTAGGTCAGTCAACAAACCAGGGTAACCATCCGCCGACCACCGTCTCTGCACTGCCGACGGAATCATTTACGCGTCCTACAGCGAAATGGCGCAAAAAAACAAAGTCGATTACAACTTTTTTTACGACACGTCCTCAGGATTCGATCACAAAAGAAGTTGAGCGATGGGAGAAACGCATCGGTAAGGACTGATTGTGACCTTTCTCGGCGTGAACGAGCGAGGCCCTTCGCTCGTTTGGTTCATGGAAGCCACGAGTGCTACGAAGGCCTCGCTAGTGCTTTGTGACAGCTTGATTTTTGGTTTTTGTATCTTGTTAAAGATCCGGCTGGTTTCGTATCTTTAAAAAGATCCACTACGGGCAATCAAATGACGCCGCCTAACAAGAACGAACTCAGTAAGGACCCGAACGCGAAAGCCAAGTAGTGCCATTTGGAGTGCTCCGATTCATCGGAGCTTTCAGATCGTGCGGCGATTGCCAGCCGGGGATGATGAACGAGTGATTTTATGTCTGCAAATATCTAATTCCATGGCAGCGCCGTGCGATCTAAAAGCTGGGATGAATCCCAGCACTCCAAATTTGTTTACAATGCTCGATAACTAGCCTGGTTTACTTCGCTCCTCACCATTCCAATTGATAAATGTCCACTCCCATTTCGCTCGGTCTCGACTTCGGCACCGAATCCGTTCGCGCGATTCTGGTCGATTCCTTTGGAAAACAACATGGTATTGCAACCAGCGATTATGCTCATGGTCAAATCACCGAGCGGCTTCCCGGTTCGACTCAGCCATTGCCAACGCGATATGCGTTGCAATCACCGAGCGACTGGCTTAATTCCGCAGCCAATGCCACGCGGGCCGTGATCGCCCAAGCAGGAGTTTCGAAAGACGATATCGTCGGTATTGGGGTGGATTTCACAAGTTGCACGATGTTGCCCACGACCCGCGACGGCAGACCGCTTTGCGAGTTGGAAGCGTTTAAGCACGTTCCGCTTGCGTGGCCAAAACTCTGGAAGCATCACGGTGCGATGGAACAAACCGCGAGGCTGAACCAAATCGCAAAACAACGCAACGAATCCTTCTTGCGACGTTACGGTGGCACGATCGGTTTGGAATGGTTCTTTCCTAAAATGCTCGAAACGATTGAGCGTGCGCCACAAGTCGCTGCAGCAGCCGAGGTTTGGCTGGAAGCAGGCGACTGGTTTGTATGGCAACTCGTCGGAGGCCCGACAGAGACACTAACCCGATCCACTTGCCAGGCTGGTTACAAAGCCATGTGGTCCGTCGCCGACGGCTATCCCTCCAGCGACTTTTTTTATGCAGTCCATCCCGATCTCGCTCGGGCCGCTGCGGAATGCTTACCTGGTATCATGCGTTCACCAGGCGAGCGCGCAGGCGAACTTACCGTCGCGATGGCGGAGCGACTTGGACTTCGGGCTGGAACACCTGTTTCTACCGCGATTATCGATGCGCACTCCGCAGTCCCAGGCGTCGGTGCAGCCGAACCCGGCACCTTGGTGATGGTGCTTGGTACCAGTAGTTGTCACATGCTCAACTCCAAAGAGCTTTTCGAAGTCCCAGGCGTAGCAGGCATTGTTGACGGCGGAATTCTGCCGGGCTTGTTCGGTTACGAAACCGGACAAGCCGCAGTTGGCGACGCCTTCGCATGGTTGCGAAGGCTACTGGGGTTGGCATCCTTTGACTTGATTGCTGTCGCTGCGCGGCAGTTGCCCCCAGGAGCGGAGGGAGTGCAGTGTTTAGACTGGATGAATGGTTGCCGAACGCCATTGATGGACGGTTCACTTCGCGGAGCATTCACCGGCTTAGGACTAGAGCATGGCCCTCAGCATCTGTATTTGGCGATGATGGAGGCGTCCGCCTTTGGGCTCCGTTGGATTGTCGAACTGCTCCGCGATGGCGGCGTAGAAATCAATCGCTTGGTCGCGACCGGTGGATTGCCCCATCACAACCGCGCCATCGTGGAAGTGTACGCGGATGTGCTCGGCCTCGACATCGAGATCCATCCCTCCACCCAAGGACCAGCCATCGGTGCGGCCGTGTTGGGCATGATCGCTGCCGGACCGGAAGCAAGCGGATTTCAAACCGTCATCGAAGCGGCCACCGCCATGGCGAGCGTCAGTCTTGGCAAGCAAGATATCGTCCACCCACGTCTGGATCGTACTCAACTCTACCATCCCCTCTACAAAAACTATCGGCGACTAGCCGCGACCACCGCCAACACATCCTCTACCGAAGAATAAGCAATTAACCTCATGAGCTCGAATTCAAGCAAACCAGCCATAACCCTCGTCGCATCAGGCGATCTTCGCGACTCCGCCAACCGCGTCTGTTGGGAAGCCCAGCAACAGATGGAACAACAACTCACCGCTGCTATCGCCAATTTCGGCTACCAAGTCGTCCGCGGCCATGCTTTTGATCCAGCCCGAGGCCACGGCTTCCTCCGGTCGCAACGACAAGGCATCGAAGTCTTCAAAACCATCGACCCCAACGCACCGCTCATCGTGGCCGAAGCCGTTTGGCAATACTCGCATCATGTGCTGGCCGGGCTGATGACGCACAAGGGTCCCATCCTCACGGTCGCAAACTGGTCGGGGCAATGGCCAGGCCTGGTCGGCTTGCTCAATCTCAATGGCTCTTTGACCAAGGCAGGCGTGAAATACAGTTCGCTGTGGAGCGAAACCTTCATTGATGTCCCCTTTATCAACAAGCTCAAAACGTGGCTTGAGACCGGCACGGTAACCCATGACACTTCGCATGCCAAACCGCTTGTCCCCAGTCGCTGCGATCCGAAAGCTCAATCGGTTGGCCAACAAGTCGCGGCCACGTTGCGACGCGACAAAGCAATCTTAGGTGTCTTCGACGAAGGCTGCATGGGGATGTTCAACGCCATCCTCCCGGATGCGTTGCTCAATCCCCTTGGCGTGTTCAAAGAACGACTGAGCCAATCGGCTCTCTATTATGAAACCCGCCAAGTCAGCGACACCGAAGCACAAGGCATTCGCCATTGGCTCGATCAGCACGGCATGATTTTTCACACCGGCCCCAATCACGCAACGGACTTGACCGACGCACAAATCCTCGACCAGTGCCGCATGTACATCGCTGCACTTCGCATTGCCGACGACTTTGGTTGCGACGCGATCGGGATTCAATACCAACAGGGGCTAAAGGATTTGTTACCTGCCAGCGATCTGGTCGAAGGGATGCTTAACGACTCGGTTCGTCCACCCGTCATGTCGCGCGACGGCTTGCGAGAGTTGTTCCCAAATCGCCCGCTGACGCATTTCAACGAAGTCGACGAGTGCGCTGGCTTGGACGGACTGCTTACCGATCGCATCCATCGAGCACTTGGACAACCTGTCGAGAATACGTTGCACGACTTGCGATGGTCCGATCGAGATGCTTCCGGCACGGTGGACGATGAAGTCTGGGTGTTGGAGATCAGCGGCGCAGTGCCCGCCTCTCACTTCGCAAAGGGCTGGGCAGGCGCCGAAGGCTTCCGTCAGCCAGCCATGTACTTTCCGTCTGGAGGAAGCACCATTCGCGGCATTTCCAAACCCGGTGAGGTGGTTTGGTCGCGAATTTTTATCGCCGACGGTCGGCTAAAAATGGACTTGGGGCGGGCTACTGCCATCGAGTTGCCGAGAGCCGAAACCGAACGGCGTTGGAATGCGACGACACCGCAGTGGCCAATCATGCATGCCGTGATTCATGGCGTCACAAGAGATCAAATGATGGCCAGGCATCAAGCCAACCATATCCAAGTCGTCTACGCTAACAGCGCCGCTGAAGCCGACATCGCGATGCAAGCCAAAGCGATCGCCGCCGCCGAGCTTGGAATGGAAGTCTCAATTTGTTCCTGTACGCTCTAACACTCACCATTTGGAGTGCTGGGATTCATTCCAGCGTTTGGACGAGCGGCGGTGTCGTTGGATTCGTGGGGATTTCGGAAACAACGGTTTATCTACTCGCTGAACAGGAATCGGACAACTATCATAATGCTACTTTCCCTTTTTCAAACGAGCCCCATATGAAGAGCGAATCCATTGCACAGCATCGCCAAGCGTACCACGATGCGTTCTTTGAAGAACGAGATCAGGAACTACTGGATTTCCTTCGATTTGAGACAGTGCCTACCGACGAGCAAGAAAGCGACCAGTTGCAAACGGCGGCAAGTATTGACGCCCCGGACGTTTTGGATGCGCTCAAACGAGTCGGGATCACATCTGCGTCGATGACCGCGTTCATGCTTCTACCGTTAGTGCGTCTGGCTTGGGCTGATTCCAAAATACAAGACGGAGAATTTGAATACTTGCTGAAAGCGGCCACCGACGACGGAATTGCGTATGGCACCCCGGCGTATCGGTTGCTGAATCGATGGTTGGAGGAAAGGCCTACCGAGAAGATATTGGATGCCTGGTGGAAGTACGCTCAAGCCTTGGCCCGCGAATTGGATGAAACAAGCTTGGCAGCTTTTCGAGAAGCCACGCTTGGTCGCGCTCGCCGTGTGGCGGAAGCGTCCGGCGGGATTCTTGGAATGGGTGAGAAGATTTCCGACAACGAACGGCATGTTCTAAATGACCTTGCTCACGCGCTGACGAAGCCACATCCCTAGACTGGATTATCCACGTGGCAATGAATGATCCGCCGAAGGGCGCTAGCCCATTGGTTATGGTTGCAACGACAACCGTGGGCTAGCGCTCTACGGCTAATGATAGCTGACGAACCATTTCCGGGTTATGGACCATTGGACAGGATCCAAGCACGATGGGGGACTGTAATTTCATTCCAAGGTAAGAGGTCGAAATATCTAGTGACATTCGCGTGGTTCCGAATCTCTAAAGCGCTCATGCAACAATGGCCAACGCATCGTCGCTACTTGAGTACTTTAGGTTACCACACCGCGCAGGAAATAGAAAGAAAATGGAACGAATCTGCCATTGTCGGCTTTTGATCCGCGAATATCGAGTGGCCCGCGTTCATTTCTGTGGCTGAGCCAAGCTCTCGCTCAGGATAATATATTCACAGACTCGGAGCGCGCCACACCAGTTAAGCACAACCGGTGCATTTGTTCGTCCAAGGCAACGCCAGCAATCGTTCCTTGGATATGTGTTTTCCACAGACGGAGCAGGTGGCGTAATCTCCAGACTCAATACGGCTAATGGCAATCTTGATGTCGCGAATCTCCTTATCCGTCATCAAACCAATTGCGGTCACCGTCTGCTCGTTTTCCAACTCGACCGCCCGCTCCTCGGAGTCGGCGTTTTTAGGTGCACTTAGCGAGTTTTCAATTTCGGTCGCCCGGTCTTGCAACTCTTTCAATTTTATTTCAAGTGTGGTCTTGATGGCATCCAGGTCAAGCATGGGTCTCTCTTTTATCGAACGAGTGTTTCGAGTGTTTCTTTGGCCTTCATCCCGGCGTGACATCTCCTACAAGGTCGCAAGGTTTTCCCTGTTAGAGCGAAACGCATGCCAATCGCAGAAGGAGTCGCCCGAAGTCATGAAACGATTCCCTTTTGAGTAAGACGCTGGTTTCAGTGTGTGCTGTAGGGCGCGCTGTGTGCGGATAGTGGTTGAGTTTGCGTCACGGTCCAAGGCTAAATCTTGAGCACGAGCACCGGACAAGTGGCTAGTCGGACGATACGTTCGGTCACACTCCCCAGAAGGAGTCGACTGATTCCGCTGCGACCATGAGACGGCAACACAACAAGGTCAGCGTGCAAAGCTTCCGCTCTCTCGGCGCAAACGGTTCCTGGATCGCCAACCAGCACTTCGCGAACAACACTCGCGTAACTGGAATCCTGAAACTCGCCCGCCATCAGTTTTTTAGCATAGTTGATGCGCGCTTCATCATCCACTTCTTCGATTGGAAATGAACCTGGAACCAACGGCGGCGGCAATACGTGTACAACGTGAATCAACGTTTTGTCGTCCGTCAACTCCAGTGCTTTGTCGACCGCCGCGTGCGAATGCTCTGAGAAGTCGTAAGGTACGAGAATTGCTTTCTTGATTGTCCAGGACATGGTAAAATTCCGATTGGAGGATGCGAGCCGCAGAGTTGCTAGCGTTACGACAACCAACCTTATTGCGAATACCGTTCCAAATCATGTTATCGTATTCAAAAGAATGTGCCGTAAGCTTCCAGCTTCCAGCTTCCAGCTTCCAGCTTGCGGATTTCGCATGATGTTCTGATTGGGCAAGCAGGATGCTTACCCCACTTTTTCATGAGCTACGAATATAGCGTCGGTAACGACAACTCCTTTCCCATTATTGGATTCTCAGATTGTTTCGGTGGATTTCCACAGCGACAAGCAAAGCGTGACCTAGCCTTTCCACAGTGACAAAAATCAACCAATGCGGAAACGAACATTGGTTTCTTGCAGGCTTTCTCCACGGGGAGTATTTGGAAATGGAAAGTTGGGTTCATCGCAAAGAAGAAGAGTCTTATTTGGGCCAATTGGAGCAACTGCTGGTTCAGAGACTTCAATGTGGCGTAGACCAAAAGAAACCGGCCTCAAAACGTTCTGTAGAAAGAGAATCAGTCGGGCTGAACAAACTCTCCATTGAAATGAATGAAGAATTGGATCGACTCGAGCGTTTGATCTCGCAAGAACAAGCTCGATAATATGGCTAGGCTTGCCGCAGATCGTAGCCGTCTAGCCGTTGAACCACCCCTTGGATGTGGACATTGTCCCCTAAACACGTTACGGTCATTCTGCGTAGTTGACGCGCTTCACTCATCAGCGATTTGCCAGAACCGGCGATGGGCCGCACGGCACCCATGCCTCCTACAATCTTAGGCGCGATGAAACAGTCGACTTGGTCGATTAAGTCCTCATCAAAAGCGTGCCCGAGCAAATGCCCTCCGCCTTCGACCAAAACGTTCGTATAGCGACGTTTGCCGAGCTCCACTAGCGTGTATTTCAAGGAGCACGACAGCTCCTGTGTTGGAATAAGTAAGACCTCGCAACCCGCCGCCCGCAGCTCAAGAACTCTCGCTTGGTCCGCTTGATCGGAGGCCGCAATCATCACTGGCCCTGCTTCAATGCTTTGAACCAGATTGGATTCCGGCGACAATCGGCAGCTTCGGTCCATGACGACGCGTGTGGCTATTCGAGCCGGACTCGATCCGGACTGCAGCCGAGTTGTCAAATGCGGATCGTCTGCGACGGCAGTCCCGATTCCGATGATGACTGCATCCATCCCGCTGCGAAGTTGGTGTACGACTCCTCGCGATTGCTCGTTGCTGATCCACTTCGAATCTTGCCCGTGCGTGGCGATGGCACCGTCGAGGGTCATAGCCCACTTGGCTACGACCCATGGCATTCCAGTTTGCAGCAGCTTGAGGTATGGGGCGTTCAACTCCCTCGCCTGCTGTTCCATCACGCCAACATCCACCGCGATGGAATGCTCGCGGAGCTTTTGAATCCCCAAGCCAGCTACAGCCGGAAAGGGGTCCTGCATTGCAATCACCACGCGTTTTGGAGGATGTTGCAAAATCAAGTCCACGCAGGGCGGAGTTTTGCCAAAGTGGCTACATGGTTCAAGCGTCACATAGAGAGTCGATTCGGACACGCGATTCGGATCGCAGTGTTCCAGTGCCTCAACCTCCGCATGCGGACCACCAAAAAATCGATGATAGCCGGACGAAAGCATTTCATCGTCCTCAACCAAGACGCAACCCACCATGGGATTGGGTTCTACGAGACCTCGACCTCGACCTGCATATTCCAGTGCACGGCCCATCCAGTAGGAGTCGCGATCCGTCATTCAATGATCTCAGCTTAGGTTTTGGTTGCGTCTGGTTCCTGAACTCACCAGTGTAGCACGGCACTAGTGTAGCACGGCACTAGTGTAGCACGGCACTAGTGTAGCACGGCACTCCGTGCCGTGATTCTACCCCCAATTGCGGAAAGATGTGTCAACTCCCTCATCCATCGTCAAGTAGATCGCCGTGGTCCACGGATGCCAAAATATTGATCAAATGATGATTGAGCCGATTGGTTCTATAGTATTCAAATACTGGGGAATACGGCTGGTCGGCCGGGAGATGAAGGAATCGTTGGTCGACACCCCACTTGCTTTCCGCAATCACCGTTCCATCTGCGAGGATCGCCTGAACCAGGGCCGTATGCAGAATATTTCTCGCTTGATCACGATAGATCACGATGTCGTTGGGCTTCGGATCGGAAACGATAAAATAACGATTGTCGCAAAGAATCCGCTCTACATCGGCCCCCTTCAATAGGAATTGGCCACCCGAAAAAACCCAGCCGTGGCAGTTGGTTGTTTTGTCCGCATCTTCTCGATGAATCATTACATGAAGGAAGCTTTTGTAACGCTCATCGGCCGATAAAGCGTATTCTTGGAATTGGATGTCGTTGGTTGCCAAGTGATAAAGAGGAATGCTTGCCCCTTCGTCCGTTATAGCCCACGAGCGATCTTCGCGCTCGACAACACCTGGCAGAACTCCGCCCATCCCCAAAACTTCTAAGCAGGAAATGAGCGAGTGGACCCGATGGTAGGTCCAGCCGGACATCGACATAGCCAGCAGCACGAGGATCCATGAGTGGATACTGCGACGCAGTTTCTTGGCTGGGCCGTGAAGAGTGCATCCGCGCAATGCACAAATCGTGATGGAGGTGAAGAGAATCAAAATCGTGAGAATGGAGAAAACCTCAAAATTGCCCGAACGAAAGGACCGAGACGCGTACATCAAGTCGATGGCGATGAAAGCACTCGCGCCCAAGCACAGGACCACGTAAAAGGCTTCAATCGAAATGCGTTTTTCGGCCCCAAAACCCACTCGCCACATGTTGCGAGCCACAAGCAAAAGGCTGGCTGCCAGTGTAAGTACGAATGCGGGTAATACGTCTGGATTGCTCAAAGGACTCTCGAATACATGGCGTGCAAAATTCAACCGCCACCAATGGAACAACCGGTGACTTCCAAGTAAGGAAACACACCAATAACCCAGAAGTTTCGGGTTACAGCATTTTTATTCGGGCGGCAGTAGAACGATCACAGCACAGGCTGCTTGCTTTCTGTCGTGGCCGACGCTGCTAGCGTCGGTTCGGATGCTGGCAGCATCCGCCACGTCCCAGCAATCGAGAAGATGGGGATGTCCAACTTCCTACTTGATCGCCTTTAGGAATGAGTCATCGAAATCGACCATGCCTTGGCCTGTGCCGAAGGAAATCGAAGTCGGCTTTGGCGTCAATCCGTACTTTTCGCAAAACTTGCTGACAATGGGCATGGTCTCCTTTTGAAACTTGTCGCTTGCGAACAATGCTATCGCTTTTTTGGGATCTCCGTAAAATCGTGTCTGCGTGACTACTTTCCTCATGTCGGCTAATTCCAATTTCGCAAATCGCGCACCGATTCCGATCAATGTCTGATCGGCCGTCGCGGGGTCCGTCATCCTCTTATTCATCGCATAGAATGTTTCGGCGATCGCTGCGGCAAACTCTTTGCCACCAGGCTTCTTAAGGGAATCGGCACCCACGACCACCATGTCGATGATCTCCTCGGGAATACTCGTGGAGTCGAACAAAACTTTCGAGTCGGGGCGAGTCACCAACGTTTGCATAACAAACGGATTCCAAACCATGATGGATTGAATGTCGCCAGTCTTGAGTTGAAAAGCCTGGGCCGCTTTATCGGGATCCATTTGCGAGAACGGGAATTTGGCGGGTTCCTTACCCGCTTTTTCCAAACAACGATCAAAGCAAAACTGCGATACGCTTTTTTCCAGTCCACGGGTCACTTTTCCCGCTAACGCATCGATCGAATCGATCCCCGCGACAATGCATGCGTCTGCACCGTTGGAGGTCGATGTTGGCATGATCGCAACGCTCTTTCGCGATGCCGCTGGACCGAGGATGTCGATGTTGGTGATGCAAACCGCGTCCGCTTGAGAATTGCCGTAAAGCGTGATACAAGCGTCGTAGTCAACCAGCTTGAGCTCGATATCAACGTTGTACTTCTTTTCGATAGAGCCCATTTTGCCTGGCTCGCCGTCGATCAAGCCAACATCGCTGGCTACGCCAAAAATGCTCCACGAGGGATACTCACTCCAAGCCAACAAGAACTTGGGTGCAGCTCCTGGTTTCGCCTTGGTATCAGCACCAGTTCCTGCCTTTTCAGCGGTGTTTGGTTCGCATCCAACAAAAGCGGCTGTGACCGCGAGCATTGAAATCCATCGAATTGATTTGAATCGTTTCATCGCTATTCCCTTTGTTTGAACTTTAAATAGTATATTCCATAAAGCGAGGCTTTCGCTGTCCAATTAAGCTTCAGGGATCTTTGCATCTCGAGTGGTAGATTCCGTCGATTCCTTTTTGGCGGAAAGACCGATGAGGGCATCGAATTCATCGTCCGCCGTACTCTTCTGTGCGTACTCCATAAATTCCGATTCGGCTTTCTTATTATCCATGCCTGCAAGCTCACGAGAAATTCTCGCATTGGCGCTGGCTTTTTGACGCAATTCTCGCAATCGGTGCAACTCTTCGTTCGTCCGATCGTTAGAGATACCATTCACCATGTCCGCAATTTGCTTTTCTTCGGTTGCCGAAAGGATGTCCGCTACGGCATCGTGTTTTTCTTCCTTGAGCTTGTCCAGATCTCGCATCAAGGATTGGATCTGACCCTTGTGTCCGTTGACGTTACTCATCAACTGCTTGAGGTCCGCCTCCAGTTCGGAAGCTCGCTGTTGCTTTTCCACGAGGGTACTCGTGAAGTCCTTGAAGGCGGACTGGCATTTCAAATACTCGGGGTCATTTCGAACTGCGTTCGCATCGCCGTTGTATTTATCGGCAACCTGTTTGGCGCGGGCTGCGGCGCCCGATTTGAGCTTTTCCAGTTTCTGAACGTCTTCCGTCAAGGCTGATAGTTTGTCTTTCTTGCTCTCCTCCTGAGCGATCATCGCGCTAATCGCATCTTTGTACTCATTGAGTCGTTTCTTCTTATCCTCAATGATCTTGTCGAACGTGGCAGAAATGACCGTGGGGTTATTGCTCATCGAATCGGCGGCGGAATTGACCTTGCCGGTGAACATGTACCCGATTGCACGAAAGAAACGGCCAATGGCTCTAAACATCGAAAATCTCCTGTTAGTTGTCTATTTTAGTTGTCTATGAAAAAGTTGGTTTAGGGAAAAGGAGTGATTGATCGTAGCAGAACTATTGTTTTAGGCGCGCTTCGTAGTCGATGGAACCCTCTAATTCTCGCATGCGCTCTTCGGTTCGTTTGGCCACTCGTATGGATGCATCCAACTCGTCGCGAAGACTTCCCAAGTCGTTCTGCTGCTCCATGTTCATAATCTCTTGGTAGTGCTTTACGGCAGACTGCATGTGTTCAATACTCACTCGAATCTCTCCGAGTGTGTCTTCTCGCTGCTCCTGGATCTTTTTCTTTTCTTCGCCGGACAATCGCTCAGCCAGGGCATGCAACTTCAGCGAATGCTCCAACTGTTCGGTGGCAGACCAGAAAAGTTGTCGTACTTGTTTTACGATTTCTTGGCTTTGGATGACGATTCCGGGTTTTTTTGCAAATTCCTCAAAATCGGTTCGGCACGTTCTCAACAATGTCAAATAATCCTTGGTTCGATAATCGCGATCGGACCGCAGTCGGAACTGGAGTTGATCCAGCCTGCCTTCCTCAGCCTTGATCGCGTTCATTGCGTCATCGCGTAGAATTTTAGCGGCAACGTCGTCCGTCAAAAAAATCACACGCGTGGCCAGCCATCCAACTCCACCTAAAGCAAAAACAAGTCCGGCGATATTCAGAGCGGCGACACCCCCTACAGCCCACGAAATCAGCCAGGCCGAAGCGCCAGCCACCCAAGGCAGAGCCACGGACGGAGCCCACAGCAATTCACTAGCGATTCTGGACCGGAAGTCTTTCAATGTTTCGTTCTCAAGTGGGGATTGGTAAATGTTACTGGCCTGAATAAGCCACGCTTGAAGGCGCGATCACCATCATTTTTCGTATTATTGTCGCCTTTCGCTCCGCGAAAGTGCGCTTCGTTAACGCACTTTTGCGGAGCAAAAGACGACAATCGTATTCGCCTCCTAGTACGGGATCTCGCCAACCCCAAAGGTGACTCGCGTTTCTCCAGTAATATCGCCCGGAATCGTACGAATACGTTGCTTCGGAATTCCAGCCGACTCCAAGTATTGTAATGCACCCAGTGCCCGTTTGGCAGCCAACTCCTTGTTTGCCTCGACGTCCCCAAGATTGGACGCGTTGCCGCGAATCATCAGATAGTACTGCGGCCAAGCCTGTAACCTTTCGACAAGTTCTTTGAGAATCAACTGGCTCCGATCGGTCAAGGTCGAACTGCCTCGGGAAAAGACCAACTCGGGCACGTTCAACGTGCCTACGCTGGCCAGTTCCGTCCATTGTTTCTCCGTCAATTCCTTCAAAGCCAATTCCTCTCGAATGACTTCCGATTGCACGCCCGGATAAAAATTGCGAGACATGATCTGCTTCATAGGACGGTCAAAGTAGAGCCGATTCCATTTCCCATCGACCGGCTCGCGATCGATGGCGCCAGTAGACACCAAAACCCTCGCTATGCGATCGAGAATGTTCTCAATGTGAATGATCGCACCCGGACGCAATCCGAAATGGGCGAAGTTCTCCTGCGTATTTTTCCATTGAATGCCTTGCACCATCTTTGCGGCTTGATCCGGCTCAATGGTTAACTTGGTCAGCTTGGCATCATCCAACATTAGTTTCGACAGCTTCGTCGCATCTCGATAACTGAATAGCGTTGTGAAGTAGCTTTCGAGCACCGCCTCCACCACCGGTTCTTGCTTGAGCAAAAAGTCTCGGTTGACCACCAAAGTATCGACAATGTACCCCGTAAATTTGGAGCTGTCGGTCAATACATGCAAGGCGTCGTTTTTGAGCATCTGACTAACGAACGGTTCCCACACGACATAGACATCGTTGGTCGTAGGGTCGGCTTTTTTATAGCGCTCGATCAGTTTTTCAGGTGAAGCCAATGGAACGATCGCATCTTTGGTGACCAGATTGAGCCCGAAATCCTGAATGACGACCCGAGCCAGAGTTTCGCTGGGAGAGTCCCCCACCAATACGAAGCGCACCTCGGGCGAATTCAATCGATCCACGTTTTCGAAGCGTTTTTTGTAAGCCAACATGGCGTCCGCACCGCGCGTCTCGTCTATGATGGCGATGATCGTCGCGGGCGGATAATCCAGTTTGGAAAACGTCTTGAGCAATGCATCTGCAGGAAACAAAGCAAATTGCAATGATCCTTTCTCGAGTGCGCCTGCACGCGCAGGGTAATCCGCTTCGTCGTTGACGAGCTTGAGTTTGATTCCGCGATTGGCCAGTTGTTGCTGAAACTCCGTCGTGCGAAAGACAGCGTAACCTGAGAAACTATCCAACCCGATCGATATCTCCTGGTTGAAAAGACTCGTGCCAGACGTGGCCGCAACCGCTGCTTCGGCCTGCTGCTTGGCGATCTCCGACTTGCGATTGGTGCGAACAGGATCGATGACCAGTCTCCAAATCGAAACGCCAATTGCAAGTACGAACAGCCAAACTAGTGCGGCCAGAATGATTTTAGTTTTCGACACGGCGAATTTCGCCCTCCTCGTGGTTTGGTGAACTTTGGCGGACTTAACTATCTACCCACTTGCGACCCGCGATGCCAACTTCGTCTGGCGAGTGCCCTCCCATCTTTAGCGATTGCCCCATCACACGGGTGAGCCAAGCGATCGCGTCGCTCCTCGATTGAATACGATCATACGACGCTTTTCCAAGTTCTCCAGGTTCATTCTCAGCATTCGGTTCATTCTCTGTATTCGTTGCCGCCTCAGTATCTTGAACTTTTGCGTCAAAGTGATCCGGCGTTCCCACCCTAATTCGAACCTTGGCTGGAATAAACAACGCACTGTAAACTTCCCAACCTGCCGGCGCTCCCTCAATCCATATCGGAACCAATGGAACATTCGCCCGCAATGCCACGATCGCAGCACCAGGCCGAATGGTTAGCAGTGGGGTCTCCGTCCGATTGATTCGTCCCTCCGGAAACATGCCGACAAATCGACCGCTCTTGGCGAACGCAATGGCCCGTTTCGTCGATGCCGTGTCCACACCTCCTCGATTCGTAGGTATGGCCTGAAACGCCCTCAAAAGAGGCCCAAATAAAAAGTGCTTGAAGTACTCGCCAGCCACCATCCAATGGACCCTTCGCCCCCCCACGAGCTGCACAAAAAAAGGATCCACCGAACATCGATGGTTTGCAATCAAGACAGCCCCTCCAGTCATTCGGTCCCCCAATAACCGAGCGCGAGCTGCCTGCGAAGACTCCGAGACACTCCCCCTAAGCTCCCCACTCCACTCTATCTCCACCCGCCAAAGCACTCTCGCCAGTGCGTACACAGGCGCATACAACACGCGCTCCCAGGGCGTGTACCTGCCAGACCCAAAGACTCCATACGCAGCATAAATAAAAGCAATGCAAGCCGCCGATATTAGAAAAACAGATGAAGCTTGAAGATGTGTCATTTTGAACCGAAATTCGCTAAGTCGTAACGAGGGAATGCTTTAGGCAGGTAGATTCCTCCCCAAAACACCACCATGAGCCGTTGTAATGATATCAAATACTTGAATTCGCAGGGGATTAGTCGGAAAGTTAACAGAAAAGAGAGTAGCCAAGTCGACACTGTTTCGAGTATTGTAGAGTTCGTCGCAAGGACACGATCACAAGCCGGTCGAGCCCCGAGACATCTCACCATCGAAGCGATGTGTGGCTGAGTTTTGAAAGGTAGGAGCGGAGCCTAGCGGCCACGGGCTCTTCCCCGTTAATTGATCAGAAGCAGTGATCAATTGCCTATTTATGACTCAGTGACATGCAGCTCAACGACGAAGTAGCACATTGAACCGTGCACTGAGACCAGCACCGCGCGATTGAACGGAAACTCGGAGTGCATGCTGCGATGGTTAATTGAGATGAACGGGCCGACCGGCTATTTTTTTGCCGCAACGGCAGGCGGCAGATTGATGTATCTCAACCCGAAGCGTAAGCCAGGGACAAGTGCTCAGGTCCCTTACTTACGTATCGGGTGATGCGAGCTTTCCTGAATCCACATGGTTCCATCTACCGTTCACATCCCTGTCCTCCTCCAAGAAGTCATTCAGTGGTCTGGCTTGGACCGACCACGTACCGACAGCCGAACCGTAGTCGACGGTACCCTTGGCGGTGGCGGTCATGCATGGCATCTCATTCAAGCGTTGCAGCCGCATGATTTTCTTATCGGAATCGATCGGGATGCAGGTGCAATCGAGCGGGTTACAGAGCTCTTTGACCGACTGTTGCCTCCAAATGTGGAACCGGTCCCTAATCCACAAACGATTCAGGCCGAACCAACCCGAGCCACCTGCCGCATCCGTTTGATTCAAAGCTCCTATCGCGAGCTACCCAGTTTGATGGTCGAGCATGTCATTCCGAAAGCCGATTGCATCCTTTTGGATTTAGGTTTATCCAGCGACCAACTGGAGGATACCAGCCGCGGCTTTTCGTTTCGAACAGGCGGAACACTCGACCTGCGGTTCTGCACCGACGAAGGAATCTCGGCAGCGGATCTGCTGGCCAAAATCGATGAAAAAGAACTTGCGGACATCATCTATCAATTCGGCGAAGAGAGATTCAGTCGACGCATCGCTCGAGCCATCGTAGAACGCCGCCGACATTCTCCAGTCCGAACCGCCGAGGAGTTGGCGGAGCTGGTTCATCGCTGCGTCCCAGGGGGCAAGATTCATGGTCGCATCGATAGTGCAACTCGAACCTTCCAGGCCCTTCGCATCGCTGTTAACAACGAGCTAGATCATCTTAAAACGGCCATCGAAAGACTGCCTGAATGCCTCGCACCCGGCGGCCGATTGCTCATCATTTCGTTCCATTCGCTAGAAGACCGGATCGTGAAGCATGCGATGCGAGAATGCGATCGATTGCAGGTGCTCACCAAGAAGCCAATCCTACCGAATGATGCCGAAACCTACAAAAACCCCCGCAGCCGTAGCGCTAAACTGCGAGTCGCCGAACGGATCGAATAAACTCATTCGTGCGTTTGGCGTGATTGGCGGGCAACACCACAGCACTGGATCTGCCCGCTAAGGCGAGCGGCAGAGTGGAGTATCCCAACCCGAAGCGTAAGCGAGGGACAATTTCGCAGGTCCCTCACTTACGTATCGGGTTATGATTGGTAGTTTTCACATCGCCACTCGCCTAATAACGCGAATCGACGCGAATCAAATCGCAAAATGGAATGACATGCTCTTCGCACCTTTATTAATTCGCCTTGCGCCGCAAGATCACTAAATCAAATTGTTCGGCTGATACCATGAATCCCGCCTCGAGTGCTTCTCGCTCGACCTCTGCCGTTTGTGCGGACCGTTGTTGAAACTGCTCGCGACGGTCGAGCACAATCCACTCATAATGCTTGATCGGTTCCGCGAATCGATCCGGCAACTCCGCCAATCGCGGGCGACGTTCCAAATACTGGCCGACCGTTTCCACATCGCGATTGCCAATCACGTGCGAAGCGATGCGCCCAGTCGCCAAACACTCGGATCCACTGGCGCGTATTGTGAGCAATTGTTCGTGCAGCCAAGCACCGTCCTCGGACGCGAACTGCCGCTGCCAGACCGAGTCCTTGGCGTAGGTGACTGCGGCAACATCGTAGAGAGTGGCTGAGCTAAAAGGAAACTGGCCGAGGTACATGCTCAGCATCATGCCACAGGTTAACGCACTGACGCTTCTCGGTAAGGATTCTGTTGGCTTGGAACTGCCAACGATGCTGGCGAGCCAGAAAAACGGTAGCAGGATGCTGGAGTACTGAAACGCAAGACTATGCGCAGGGCGGTGATTCCAAACAAGCAGGACGCCAAGCGGCAAGAGTGTTGGCAACAACCATCGCCAACCTCGTACTAGTCCCCCCATGCCACAGGGCAATAACAGCGCCGTTAGAAAGACGACATTATCCAGTTGTAGCAACTGTCCCCAAAATAGTAATGGACGGAGAACTGGCGAGAGTAGAATTTCAAACGGCGTATTTCCTAATGCGGCGAATCTTCCTGTCTGAAATTCCGCCAATCCACTGTAGCGATAGACAAGCCAGAATGCGATCGTAGATACCACTAGGACCACACACCAAACTCGCGGTGAAATGTTCCCAAGAATCGCGGCGTCGGACTCTCTTGCATCGCAGTTTGTCCACCTCCGTTCAGATCGTTGCAGAACGGTTAACCACATGGCTGTAGCAGAGAAAAGGGCGACGATAACAAACACTCCCTCTTCCAAGGTCATGGCGGCTAATGTGGCGATAACTGCCCAGGCATAATGCCTTGCAATGATCGCCACCAACGCAGCCAGTAACAGCGGAATGGCAAAGGTTATCGGGTGCCATCCATAGGTATAGGCTAAGTTCATTTGACCGACTACGGGTTGAACCAACCATGCCAAGGCCATCACAGTGGCAGCTAGGTTGGCATGCGTGAGCCGCTTGGCCAATGCGAAAACCAACAGCGCACTGCCCGCTAACGATACTGCTTGCAGTCCAAAAATAAGCGATGGATGAGGGTAGAGCTTCCACAGCGGCACTAAGGCAATCAGACCTGGATTAAAGTGATCCCAGAAAACAGGAAGTACAGGAGTTTCCACGAGCCAACCACGACCTGCGGCGGTATTTGCGACTCTCTGCAAAAAATGCCCGAAATCATTGAAGCCCAACATGAAGCTTTGATGGTAGTACATCGACTGGCTGAACCACCAACTGCCACACAGCATGCTTGCGCAACCAACAACGATCCATCCAGCCCGCGAACTGAATTGCGCTGTTTCCGGTGCAGTTGCATGTGTTTCGTTGCGAGTCGCTTGGTAAACGCGCACCAATTCGCCAAAACTCCATCCAGTCCAGGCGCAGGCCCAAATCGCTTCACCCATATTTGGCTCGAACATTGGCAATTTCAGTACGCGAAACATACAGGCGACAAAAGGAAGGCAACCTACTGCCATAATTAGGAACGCACGACGTGGAGTTCTCTGGCCCTGGTCCGTCTTTGCCATGCGATCACATTGTGTGTACAAAATCAGCCATAACGCCAGAAACAGACCACAGATTAGTAGTGCTGAAGTCGAAGCGGCAAAGGGCTCTAGCTCAGCAGTTACCAGTTCCAGCACGTTGTAGGGAACAAGGCAATAGATTCGACCACTCATGGCTGCTGACTGCCAAAACCAGGCCAAGGCAACCATACCCAATGCAATCCCTCCAGGGCTGAAGGACTCCACCTTGGTAGCTCTCGATTTTTCGTTCATTGCGTTGGTGGATCTTGTGAAAAAATTGCGAGTGGTGCGGAGTGAATCGAAGATTTATCTTACACTGCAATCTTAATCGCAGCCCGATGCGTGAGCGAGGGACAATTCCGCAAGTCCCTCACTTACGTTTCGGGTTACGCTATATTGGTCTATTGGCATACTGGCACTTTCGGACTTCATTCTCTCAGCCCCCAATGACCGCCTCATGTGTGTGAGCATCGTTCGTACCGTAACCATTGTTTCCATTCTCGTAACGTCCGTCGTGATATCGACCGCCGCACATGCGGACGACGTCTGGCAAAGTTTCGAAACGCGAACTCAGGCCAGCTTGCGAGGACTCGCAGCGGTGAACAAAGATGTCGCTTGGGCGTGCGGAAGCAAAGGCACGATCGTGCAGACGATCGATGGCGGAACGAGTTGGCTGCACCATGCCATTCCTAATCTGCACGACGTCGAGATTCGATCGATCCATGCTTGGGACAGAGACAAAGCTATCGTTGCGACGGCAGGGCAGCCAGCCTTGATCTTGAAGACTACAGATCGCGGTATCACATGGGAGAGTAAATACGAGAACAAATCTTCGCAAGCATTTTTTGACGGGATGAAATTTCGAAACGACCGTTCAGGCCTTGCTTTCAGTGATCCAGTCGACGGAAGTCTGTTGATCGTAAAAACCGAGGATGGGGGAGATTCCTGGAAAGGGATCGAGTCTGCAGCTATTCCCACTATGGATAATGGCGAAGCGGGATTCGCGGCCAGCAATTCTAGCCTCCAACTGTTTGGGAATGACTTTGCATGGATTGGGCTAGGTGGCGGAAGCGACGGGCCCAGCCGTCTCTTTCGATCGCAAGACGGAGGCCTTCGATGGACTTCGCATCCCGTCCCACCCATCGCACGCGGACTCTCGTCCGGAGTTTTTTCTGTCGCTTTTGAAAGCGAATTCAAAGGGGTCGCGGTGGGCGGTGACTACAACAAGACAACGGCCAATACTCAGAACATCGCTATTACGCATGATACCGGCAAAAACTGGCGAGCGCCTCGCGGCAATCGACCGCGAGGATTCCGTTCCTGTGTGATCGCTATTGAAAAAACTTGGTTAACCTGCGGTCCCAGCGGCTGCGACTGGAGTCTCGATGGAGAGGATTGGTTTGCGATGTCCGACATAGGGTTTCATGGGATCACCGTCGCGGCCGACGGCTCGATCTGGGCAGCGGGTTCTGGAGGCAGGATCGCTCGCATGACGGACGAGTTTCGAAGGCAATTCATGATCCGCGGACAATGACGGAAGCATGTCAATGCCCCCGAGTTCAGCGTTATCAACTAGAGCGCCAACGCATCGCCAAATCGATCGCGTTCCATTTGCGTGATGCGGTGCATGTCATAGATCAACTGCACGTCGCAGCCGCGCTGTTGGACATCACGGCGTGCAAACATGCGTTGCTGCGTACTGACCATCACCTCGGGTGGTAGACTGGCCATTTGGCCAAAGAGTCTGGCGTAGTTGACGAAGCTCGGAACGTTGCTGGTTACAAATCCGTACATCATGCTGCAAACCCCGATGACCTTGCCGGTGAAAATGCCGGTATTGATAGCCGTCTTGGAGTAATCCCCCATGATGCATCCTAAGAACTGCATGTTGGTTGACACTTTGCCGAAGCCGTATTCCATGTTGACCGTGCCATACGTATTCTTTAAGTCGCTGTTGCAAGTACCCGCTCCCAAATTGATCCAGCTACCTAGATAGCTGTGACCAAGGAAGCCGTGGTGCTGCTTGTTGCTGTAGGGTTCGACAATAGACGCTTCGACTTCTCCGCCGATCTTGGTCGTGTGGGATAATGAGACCGCGTCTTTGATGGCGGAGTGTTCGAGAATACGAGCTTTCTTTCCTATATAGATCGGTCCTCGCAGCAAAGTGTAAGGACCAATCTGAGCCCCGCTATCGATGACGATGGGCCCTTTCCGCGTATCGGTTAAAACATATTCACCAACCGAAGCCCCATCCGCTAGAAACAGGCCGTCCGCCAATTGTCGCAACTCGGATACCTGTGGAGTTCCGGATCGGCCCTCCAAAGGATTTGCTCCGAGCGCAATCCGCCACTCAAGGCTATCCCGGATGCAAGCCATGTTGCAGGCGATCAGTTCGTGCGGGACCGCAATCGTCCCCAACTCGCACTCATAGGACTCAAAGGCTTTGGCCTTTTCCAACCACTCCTCCACACCCAGGTAGCCACTGTGAAATAACTGTTCAACCGTCCATGGCGGATTGATGACAGCAGCTACATGCTCACGGTCCATGATGACCATCGGCACGGAGTCCGATGTGGCTTGGCTGGCCAGACGGTGGAGGAACTGAATTTGCTCGAAGTTCGGCTTGGTCGGTGCGACTCGAGCATTGAGCAACAACCTTATTCGTCGTTCGGGTCTCCCGTCGACGGAACTATCGTCCAGAATTCGCAACGATGGGAAATCGATGCGTTGCAGTGTTTGCAGGTGAGGACGCGAAATCCCGTACACCTCGTTTCCCATCGGCTCCAATAAATCGACCAACCGAAAACTACCGCAAGTGATTGCGGCGGCCAGCCTCGCGACGGTGATGGGTGCCATGAGTTCACATTGAGGATCTTCAAAGACGACAATCGACATAACGCTTGGCCCGTTGGGTTGGAATCGCGATAATAGTTGCGATCCGTTCATAGAAAACTGAGTTTGAACGACCAATTGTGCCGGATTCGTATGATTTGCCTAGCATTTTCCGATTCCTTACAAAACGAAAGCAAGATGAGTAGTGGGTTTGCTTCGATTGCGTAAAATGTGCAGGGTGTGCGTGTCGACTTTCCATTCCAATTCGAGCTAAAAGCCAAAATGCTAGATCTGTACGACAAAATCCAAGAGGCCAGTGCCGCCATTCGAAAAGCCTGGGGGCGCACTCCGCATGCCGGAATTATTCTTGGAACCGGGCTTGGACCGCTCGTCCAGCGCATCGAGGTCGAAGCCACCCTAGAATACTCCGACATCCCTCACTTCCCGCGCTCGACGGCCACGTCCCATCGAGGGCGATTGGTATGCGGGATGCTATGCGGACTCCCGGTCATGGCCATGGAAGGTCGATTCCATATGTACGAAGGCTACGAACTCAAGCACATTACGCTACCTGTCCGAGTCATGAACGCGCTTGGAGCAGGCTTATTGGTTGTTTCCAACGCATGCGGTGGCATGAACCCTTTTTACAAATCGGGGGACATCATGCTGATCGACGACCACATCAACTTGCTAGGGGCCAATCCGCTCATCGGCATCAACGACGACCGGCTGGGACCTCGCTTCCCCGACATGTGCCACCCCTACGACCAGTCGCTCATCGACGCGGCCTTGAAAACCGCTCGCAAGCACGACATCGTGGCACACAAGGGGGTCTTTGTTGCGGTCTCTGGCCCGAACTTGGAAACCAGAGCGGAATACCGCTTCCTTCGGGCTATTGGTGCGGACGTCGTTGGCATGTCGACGGTTCCTGAGGTCATCGTGGCTGTCCATGCTGGAATGCGCTGCGTAGGCTTTTCAGTCATCACCGATATGTGCTTGCCCGACGCGTTGGAGCCCGCCGACGTTCAAAAAATCATCGCGATCGCAAATGATGCCGAGCCTCGATTGACCACTCTCTTGACCGGTGTACTTGAACACGAACGCGACCGACTCACTTCATAAGTGTAGCTCGGCACTCCGTGCCGAGAATCACGGCACGGAGTGCCGTGCCACAATGGACCGCTCATCAAAAGACAAAGAAGCATCGCAATATGAAGACAATACATCCAGAGACAACTCGCATCGGTTGGATCGGCACGGGGGTGATGGGACGCAGTATGTGTTCGCATCTGCTCAAGGCTGGTTACAAGACCTCCGTTTACAACCGAACCACGTCGAAACAGAATGATCTGCTAAGCTTAGGTGCAGTAGGATGTTCCAGTCCGAGAGACGTCGCACACCAAAGTGACGTTGTCTTTTCCATGGTAGGGTATCCATCCGATGTTGAGGAAGTGATCCTGGGACCATCCGGTGCACTTTCTGGACTCGCACCAGGCGGCGTTCTGGTTGACATGACCACGAGCCGCCCGAATTTGGCCGTCCGAATCGCAAACGAAGCCAAGGCAAAGGGGGTCCTTGCACTGGATGCTCCCGTTTCAGGCGGCGATATTGGTGCCCGCGAGGCTAGGCTATCGATTATGGTCGGAGGGGTGTTCGAAGCCTTCGAGGCTCTAGAGCCGTTATGGAAACTTATGGGAACTACCTATGTTTTTCATGGGTCAGCCGGGTGCGGGCAACATGTCAAAATGGTGAACCAGATCTTGATTGCATCGAGCATGGTGGGACTATGCGAAGCCCTGTTGTACGCCAAGCAGGCTGGCTTAAATCCCGAGCTTGTGCTCAAGTCGGTTTCCACTGGGGCTGCCGGGAGCTGGACGTTGAGCAATTTGACGCCGCGGATCTTAAAAGGAGATTATGCCCCTGGTTTTTTCGTTGATCATTTGGTCAAGGATTTATCGATAGCTATCGAGGAAGCAGAAAAGCTTGGACTGAATTTGCCTGGCTTGAGCAACGCAAAGAAGGTATATGAATATCTGCAAAGCCTAGGGTACGGAAGTTCCGGAACGCAATCTCTCATTTTGGCCATGGCCAAACAGAATGGCATAGATTGGTAATAGAGGTACTATGGAATCAACAAACCAATCCGAAATCTCGACTTCCGCCAATTTTCTTTGGGGCAAAGTCAGATCGCTAGCGTGGTTGTTGATTTCATCCCTTTCGCTGGCTATTTCGCCTAACGTTCGCGCGTCCGAACCCACGGACGCGGAGATTACCAACTCGATCCGGCGTTTGTTTTCCGATCGATGCTACCCATGCCACGGGCCTGACGACAAAGCCCGTTCGACCAGAATGCGGGTCGATCGAGATGAAGTCGTCTTCTTTGAAACCGAATCTGGCAAGAAGTTTGCAGTGCCAGGCAATCTCAAAGAAAGCGAAATCTGGAATCGAATCAACTCGAACGATCCGGATAGGGTAATGCCCCCCCTAAAAAGCAAGAGCGATCTGAACGATCAACAGAAGGCTTTGGTGAAGACTTGGATCGAACGAGGGGCAAAGTACAAAGCCAAGCACTGGGCGTTCGAAGCGCTGCGAGACAAAATTGAGTTTCCGTCGGTATCGATCGGCACAAGCTATCAGCCTGGGCAAAATCCAATCGACGCATTCCTCGAAGGTAAACTGCCGTCGGACCATTTGACAAAGCAACCAGCCGCCGATCTAGCAATTCTTGCGAGGAGGGCGAGTTTAGCGCTTACCGATCGCTTGCCCGAATCCGCCGATGTGCAACTTTTGAACCAGTCCAAAGACCCGAGGGCTTATGAAGCGTACGTAGACCGCTTGCTGGCTGCACCCCAATTCGGAGAACGGGCCGCCCTTAGTTGGCTCAACATGGCTGGCTATTCCGAACCATCTGGAAACCAATCGGACTGTTATTTCGATAGGTGGCTCTACCGCGATTGGGTCGTTTCCGCCATCAACCAAGATATGCCGTACGACCAATTCATTACCTGGCAATTGGCGGGAGATATGTTGCCCGACCCGTCCGACCAGCAGAGACTCGCCACTGCATTCAATCGACTTCATCGCCGAAACGAGGAAATAGGGAGTACCGACGAGGACATTCGCGTGGAGCACATAACCGACCGCGTCCAAAAACTCGGGAAGGCTGTAATGGGGCTGAACTTCAATCGTTCCCGCGACCGTGATCACAAGTACGATCCTCTCTCGCATAACGAGTATATTCGGTTGTGTGATATGTTTGACAATGTCGACGAAAACGGGCCGACGCTGGTGCTCCTCGACAAGGCCCAAAAACAGCAAATGGAAACGCTTGAAAAAGGCATGGCATCGGTTCGACAGGCTTATGCTGATGAACTCAAGAAACTTGAAAAATCGGAGACAGTAGAGAAATGGTATGGTTCGATGGTCGCTTGGCCACAACCGGAGGATCCGTGGCTCTCCGCCGAGTTTCCTTTCGACAAGCCATTGGCTGAGTCCGCAGGGCAGATTGCTAACCTTATTCATGCCGACCAGCCTGGTAACGGCGAAGGAACGATCCAATGGCAAAAGGATGGTAAGCATTCTGCCGTTCTTTTGGATGGAGAGCATGCACTCGTCTTTCCAAAGTCAGGAGTTTTTTCGCGAACCCAAGAGTTTACGATATGCCTCGATCTAAAAGTGCCCAAGCACGTCGATCGGGCGGTAGTACTTCATCGCACCAAATCTTGGATGGATGCAGGCTGTCGCGGGTATCAACTTTTGATTGAGGATGGGCATTTCAACTTTGATATCGTGCACCATTGGCCCTCGAGCGCGATCCGAATTCGATGCGCGGAGCCAGTCCCGTTGAACCGATGGATGCACCTTGCGTTGGTCTATGGCGGATCCAACTTGGCCGAGGACACGCACATCTATGTCAACGGTAAGCGGGTTCCTGTGGACATCGTTCGCAACTCACTGCACAAAGACATACTCGACGAAGGGCTTGATATTTCATTGAGTATTGGCGCACGCACAGGGGACCGAGGGCTAAGCGGAGGACTCGTCGATGAATTGCAGGTGTACGACTCAGCCTTAACCGCCATTGAGATTGCTGGCCTAGCCACAGACGAGCCTTGGCTAGTATGGTCCGAACTCACCAGCGAAAGGCAGACGTTTTGGCGCGAACACTATGCGCAGCGGTTGGATCCACAATGCAAGTACCTCAAAGAGAGCTTTCGACACTATTTCACATCGTTGGCGGAGATCGTTCAATCTGCGCGGGAGTTGCTGGTAATGAATGAGTTGGCCAAGAATCGGTTGACACGGTTGCTCCAGCTTGGTGTTAATGACGCCCCTGGCGAGTTTGTGGAAGCCGGGGTTCTTCAAGCGTTGTTGAGCGACGGAGAGGCGATGCCGAAAAACCGATTGGAACTGGCTCAATGGCTGACGAGTGACCACCACCCTTTGACGGCAAGGGTTGCCGTGAACCGTATTTGGCAACAGATGTTTGGGCGTGGATTGGTCGTGACTACCGAAGATTTTGGTGTTCAGGGCGAGTTGCCGACCCATCCCGAGTTGCTTGATTATTTGGCAAGGGAATTGGTCCGATCAGGCTGGAGCCGCAAAGTCATCTTCCGAATGATTGCAACGTCACGAGCGTTCAAGCGATCGAGTGTGCCATGAAATCGTGGCCACAACACTTATCGCCTTTTGCTCCAGAAAACAGCATTTGCAATTCGCACTTTCGCGGAGCGAAACGCGACTATAATCAAACAACTCGCTAGTTAGAATTCGACGATGGCTCAACCCAGGATGCATGTTTTTGCCGAACCGCATGTGTCGACTGCGATCTGGTTAACTCAATTGCGTTGGATCGCAGTTGCTGGCCAGTTGCTGGTCATTGGATATGTTTGGTTTGCTCTTTACGTTCCACTGCCGATCATCGAATTGCTGGTGCTTGTAACAGGAACAGCAATCAGCAACACGATTCTTTGGCTGTGGTCTCGGAAACTACGAAGAACATCGCAGGCCAACACGGCAGTCGGATCGAGTGAGGTTTTGGAGTTAACAGGCTACACAGACGAAGCCATCGGTGGTCGCGCGATTGGTTCATTGATTGGAATTGATGTTTTGACGTTGACGGCGCTGCTTTATTTTTCGGGGGGGGCAGCCAACCCTTTCATCTTTTTTTACTTTGCGAACATCGCGATCGCTGGCATGATTCTGCCCCGAACATGGGCTTGGAGCATTTCGGTGGCTTCGATTCTTGGGGGGCTATGTTTGTTGAACCGAGCCTATCCATTGGAGGTCTTCAATCGATCACCCTTAGCTTTTGACGCAGAATTTGGCGTCACGAAATCCGCCTTTCTGATTGCCTTCTCAACTTGCTGCCTTGTGATCACCTACTTCGTGTCGATGTTGGCGATGGAGCTTAGGCAACGCGAAGTGCAATTGGCGGTCGTCGAAAAAGAGCGAGAGAGATCGCAGCGGCTAGAGGCGCTAGCGACGCTGGCAGCAGGCGCTGGGCATGAATTGGCTTCTCCTCTGTCGACGATCGCGGTTGTCGCCAAGGAGCTATCGCGGAACCTGGAAAAAACAGAGTCCAACCCCTCCATTCGTCGGGATGTCGAGTTGATTCGCGAGGAGCTCAATCGCTGCAAAGATATCCTGCGTCGCATGAAGAGTGGCGCAGGGGAAGCGGCGGCAGAGAATTTGCGACCGGTGTCGCTCGGCGAAATTTTGCGAGAAACGGTTCAAGCCATGCGAGAGCCGCATCGAGTCAATATTCAGATGTCAAATGCAATCAGCGATTCTATGGGAATCCTGCCCAAACAAGCGTTGTCGCAAGCATTGAGGAACTTGCTGCAAAATGGTTTGGATGCTTCCACGCCACAGCAAACGGTCGAATTGCGGGTTGCAGTGAACAAACTAGTTGGCTCGAACAAGTCGAAAGAAATATGGGAATTGACCATCACCGATCAAGGCTCTGGGATGACGGAAGAAGTTAAGCGTCGTATCGGCGAGCCATTTTTTACGACAAAGGAAGTCGGGCAAGGGATGGGGCTGGGAGTGTTTCTAACACGCAACGTGATTCGTGGATTGGGTGGCGAAATAGTCTTTGAATCCTCGCCTGACGGCGGGACCATTTGCCTAGTGACGCTACCAGTTTGATTCGATAGACGATGACTGGAGGAACTGCTGGTGGTATAATTCTTCAAAGCGATGTCGGTTTTCGATTTCCCCACCGTGACGCTATTGGGTGGCTTGTAGGAAGCAAAAAAGGTCGATGATGCCAGTACATGATTGGACACGAGTTGACTCGGGTATTTTCCACGACTTCCATCAAAGCTGGATTATTTCCATCCGCAATATTCTTAATAGGGGCTTGCTCCCGGGTGACTACTATGCGATGGCCGAACAAGTCGCCGAGGGTCCCATTCCCGATGTTGTGACGCTTGAGCGAATGCTGCCTCCGTTCGATGCTGAGCTACTGTCCGTGACTTCAGACCGAAACAAAAGCTCACAGGAAGAAGGGGTTGCCGTCCTCGAAACGCCGCCGAAAACTCGCTACAGCCATGAAGCGGACTTGGAGTTGTATGCCGGGCGGGCAACGCACGTCGTCGTTCGCCATGTTAGCGGCGATCGAGTGGTGGGCTACATCGAAATCGTGTCCCCTGGCAACAAGCACAGTGCCGTTGCATTGAAATCGTTTGTGGACAAGCTTGCCAAGGGTTTGCGAGCTGGCTGCCATCTTTTGGTCATTGACCTCCATCCGCCGACACCCCGTGACCCCCGCGGTATCCATGCCTGCTTTTGGCAACAGCATTTTGGGGACGAGTCTGCTCCGGGGGTCGACACACAATCACCGTTAGGCATGTCCGCTTATTGTTCTTCACTGCGTCCGGTCGCCTATTTCGAACCGTTCGCCGTCGGCGACAAACTTATCGACATGCCGATTTTCTTGACCCCTGATCGCTACATCAATGTTCCACTGGAATCAACTTACTGCGAAGCCTGGCAAGGCGTCCCACGCCGTTGGCGTCAGGTCATTGAATAGCCAAAACGGAAAAAGTGAAATAGTCGGTAAGATTTACATATAATTCTTGTTTTTCAGAGACCCTTTGCATTGCAAAGTTAAGAAAGTTGCCTTCTTGCGAGCGTACCCGAACTGGGTGGCCGTTTGAAACGACTTCGATTGCCGGTGATGAAATCTATTGCGACGCTGCTAGCCGATCAAGCGGCGCGCGAGAACTGCAGCTAGCTGGAGTACGCACCTTTTTGCTCGCCCGGACGCGTTTCGATGCATCAATCGCGAGAAGCTAACTCTGACAGTATTTGTTTATCAATCGGATACGCTAAAAAAGTGAGTGCCCCGTCAGCTTTGGCGAAATTAGCTCCTCCGGGATGAAAACTCCAATGATGCGTCCAGTCGCAGCGACTGCCGCGTTCGCCGTTCTGAAAACCGAGGTCGGTTCGCCCACCGCACGTATTAAGTAAACTTGCCAGAAAATTGATCGGAGTTCCGTTGATATATGTCGAGGCCGAAAATGTCATCTGTCCGCCAATCCAGGGACCGAATCCTTCGTCAAGATCGCTTGGGGGCCGTTCTCCGAAAATGAGACAGTTGGACAAACCCCCGGTAATCTGTGAAAACCGCAACCCTTTCCGCGTGGCTCGAGAAAGATCTAATCGAAAAATTCCGTTGTCGCTGTCCGAACCTCCCACACCGCAGAAATCAGTAAAGGCAAATGCTGACAGTGTATCAGGCCTGATCAATTGCCCTTGATCAGGATTCGCAACGCATTGAAGGGACGGAATGTTCGCCAGTCGGTAACGACTCCATCGAACGTGCACTCCATTTTGAATCTCCTGACTAACCTTTTCATAAGGCTCGTCCGCAGAATCTGTGGGTAAAAATCGCTTGATATAGCTCCGCGTCAGCGCTTTGGATTTTTCGCATTACTCAAAAAACAAGCCGACATGCTCGAAAGAAGTCAGGGGCTACCGAAGCAGCCCCTGGCTTGTTTTC
>JANPNA010000307.1:0-2101 GCA_031427235.1 Pirellula sp. | reverse complement strand
TGAGTCCGATACAAATTCGATAACTCCCTCTTCGAGTGGCTTGCCCTTCAGAGTGATATCGCCGTTGATAGCCATCCTTCCACCCGATCCTCCACAACCAAACGTAATTGGCAGTAGGAGAGACAGCAAACAGAGGAACTGTAAAGACGCGCGGTGCCTAAAAATCATCTTGTGGCTCCAAGTTCATGAGGCTTCGTAATGCCAACCGTTGCATTGGGCGAAAATTTGCAAGTTCTAGAGAAGGTCTAATGGAAGCTATCAAATCTCGCGGGATAAGTCAAGCAAATAGATGGAATAGCAAATCCGATGGCTAATTTCGGCAATTCCTAAGCGGGGACCGCCGCGCCACTTTGTTTTGTATTTCGATAGAATGCCTGTGTCGTTAACGAGAGCATCGCTACCCCATCATTGACCTTCATGAACGCTGTAAATCCCTACAAAACCGTAATCGGCCTCGAAGTGCACGTCCAGCTCAAGACACAAACGAAGCTGTTTTGTCGGTGCAGCACACAGTTTGGCGCATCTCCAAATACTCAAGTTTGTCCAGTTTGCCTGGGACTCCCCGGGGCACTTCCGGTTCTGAATGCCAAAGCCATCGAACTGGCAGTCCGAGCCGGAATCGCGCTCCATTGTACGATTGCCCCCTTTACCAAATGGGATCGGAAAAACTATTTCTACCCAGATCTGCCTAAAGGCTACCAAACGAGCCAATTCGATCTGCCCATTTGTGGCGGCGGGTACCTCGAGATTGATTCTTTTGATCCATCTTCGGGTGAGCCGATTCGCAAGAAGATCGCACTCGTTCGTGCCCATCTCGAGGAGGACGCTGGAAAGAGCATGCATGACGAGGTAGCTGGGCGAGCGGATACCCGCATCGATCTGAATCGAGCTGGAACACCACTGCTGGAGATCGTTTCCGAACCCGAACTGTCCAGCGCCGAGGAAGCGAAAAACTACTTGATCGAGATGCGACTTTTGATGATGTTCTTGGGCATCACCGACGGAAACATGCAGGAGGGCTCGCTTCGGGCCGATGCCAATGTCAATTTGCATTTGCAACGAGACGGCAAGACAATTGCCACTCCGATCGTAGAAATCAAAAACCTCAATAGTTTTCGCGCCGTAGAGCGAGCGGTTCTTTACGAATCAAAACGTCAATTCGCCGAGTTTCAAAGAACCGGGCTGACCATCGGCCAATCGCCCAAGCAAACCCATGGTTGGAATGATGCTATGGGCCAGACGGAAATGCAACGCGACAAAGAAGACTCTGCGGACTACCGGTACTTCCCTTGCCCAGATCTAGTGCCTGTCATTCTGACCGAGAACGAGATCGAGTCTGCAAAAACGTCTGCAAGCAAAACGCCAGCCATCGTTCGAAAGTCACTCATCGAAACGCATTTGCTCAAGCCAAGCGAGGCCGAGGTTTTGGTGCAGCAGGGGCGTGGGGTAATTGAGTATTTCGAATCGTTGGTGGAACACGGGGCATCGCCAAAGCGAGCCACCTCCTGGATGCTTCAAGATGTTCTACGGTACCTCAACGAGAACAATGCTGAAATCAGTACTTATCCCGTATCCGCCGTCTCGCTTGCAAAGTTGCTGGTTGCAATCGAGGCGGGAAAACTGGACACTACCAAAGGCAAAGAAGCGCTTGGCAAATTGGTGGCGGAACCAGGCTTGTCCGTCGAAAAAGCCATCGAGTCCCTTGGAATTGCTCAAGTCGATGCTGGTGAACTAGAATCGCTTTGCATTCAATTGCTCGCTGAGAATCCAGAGGTGATCGAAAAAGTTCGTGCCGGAAACGACAAAGCCATAGCCTCGCTAGTTGGCCCCGCCAAAAAGAAAAACAAAAATGTAGATCCAAGACAAGTTCAGGAGACATGTAGAAGACTCATTCAAGCGGCCAACTTGTAGGTAGCCGGTTTCCTGAGAATTCACCAGCTCGGAGCTTGCCTCCGACTGATGTCGTTTTGGAGTCCTACAAGTGCGGCTCAGCCAGTAAAATCACGCACACAGCTCCGGCCGCGGCCGGCCGTGGGGGGGGGGGGCGGGGGGGGGTCAAAAGGGGTGGTTGGAAGAATGGAAACAAAAAAAACATTTAGGG
>JANPNA010000306.1:0-8458 GCA_031427235.1 Pirellula sp. | reverse complement strand
TTTACCTGGATCTCGGGCTTTCTCATCGAAAGCGTTGAATCGACATCGACCAGCCCAGGTAGTTGTCGCAACTTTTTCTTGAGCACGTCGGCATAGGTCGCCAATTCCTCCACTCCCGGTCCTTGCAAACTTATCTGAAATATCCGACTGTCGCCGTTGGGGCCGCCCCCTAAAGCAGATACATCGGATACCGATGTTCTCAAATCGGGATAGTCTTGGAGAATTTCGCGAACCCGACGCATCAAATCGAATTGCGTAAACTCCCGTTCCTCCAACTCAACCAATCGGAGATAAATGGACCCACGAGTGACATCTCCCTGCCCTTTGGCCGTTCCAGACTGTCCGATTGAGGTGAAACGATGCACGACCCCTGGTAGTTTGGACAATCGATTTTCAATTTCCGTGACGACTTGGTCGGTCCGCTCCAACGTGTAACCCTCGGGAGTTATGAATCCAACTTGCATTTCGCTTTGATCATCGCGAGGTACAAGATTCGCCCCAAGGTTCATTGCGATGGGAACGGTTGAAGCAACGACTAATAAACATGCGCCGATCGTCAGCCATCGATGCCGAAGCGACCAACGCAAACAGATTCCGTAAAAGCTTTCGACCGCTCGATAGATCCAGCCCGATTTGGAACTTGAATGGCCCGGCCCATGCTTATCGATTTTTAGAAATCGAGAGCAAAGCATCGGCGTCAACGTGAACGAGACAAATAAGCTCATCAAAATGGCAAAAGCAACGGTAAGTCCAAAACTGCTAAAAAATCGTCCAACCATCCCACCCATAAATGCTACTGGGACGAAGATCACGACCAGTGACAAGCTCGTTGCCAAAACGGCCAACGCGATTTCACGTGTGCCAACGCTCGCCGCTGCCATCGCATCTAAACCGTTCTCTTCCATGTGTCGAAAAATGTTTTCATGCACAACGACCGCATCATCGATTACAACACCAATCGCCAAGATCAATCCCAGCATCGTAATGTTGTTCAGCGTAAAGCCCATGTACTGCATGAACAAAAAAGTTGGAATGATCGACGTCGGGATGGCGAGCGTTGCAATCACCGTAGTTCGCCAGTCTCGTATGAACAAGAGTATCGTGGCACCCACCAAAATCACCGCTAGCAGCATGTGAAATCGAACCTCTTCCATCGATACTCGAATGAATCGTGACTGATCCTGTGTGACTTCCACCTGGATGTCGCTCGGCAACGCTTTGCGAATGCGATCCAATCGCAATTGCACCGCATCGGAGATGGCAACCGTATTGGTACCGGATTGCTTTTGAACGAAAAGACTGACCGCATTTTGTCCATCCAGCCGACTAAGGCCCCGTGGTTCTTCGATGGAATCCTCGGCGACTCCAATATCCTTGATTCGAATCGGATAGCCTTTGCGATTCGAAACGATTAAGTCGTTGAACTTTTCGGCAGTAGCGATGCGTCCCAAGGTTCTTAGTACCATTTCCCGTTGGCCTTGATCGACGATACCGCCTGGGACCTCTAAGTTTTGGCTTACAAGAGCTTGACGAACCTCCTCTATTGACACGCTGTACGCCTTGAGCCGATCGGTATCGACACGAACATTGATTGCTCGGTTTCGACCACCGGTGAGGAATACATTGCCAACGCCAGGTACCGTTTGCAGTAACTCTTGGATCTGGTGTTTGGCTATTTCGGTCACTTCGCGAATATCGCGGTTGCCTGATATTCCGATCGTAATGATAGGCGCCGCGTCCAAATCGAATTTGTTAACTAAAGGCGTTTCCATTCCGTCCGGAAGTTGACGGATCACCGACGAGATTTTGTCGCGAGCCTCCTGAGCCCCAACGTCGCCGTTCTTTTCCAGAAGGAATCGAATTACGATGGTTGAGCTTCCCTCGCGTGTGGTCGATCGCATCTCATCGATACCGGAAATGGTGTTGAGCGTTTCCTCGAGCGGCTTCGTAACGGAGGACTCGATTTCTTCTGCACTTGCACCCGGCAATGCGGCAGAAATCGAAATCACCGGAAAGTCGACTTTCGGAAATAGATCCACTCCCATTTCGAAATACGAGACGATGCCGAGCACTACTGGAATAGCCACGAGCACCCATGTGAAGACGGGGCGACGAATGCAAAGGTCTGACAGGCTCATGGTGTTGTATCCCGCACGGAAATCGAAATACCATCCGAGAGAAGTCGTTGCCCGCTCGTAACAACAATCGAATCGTTGGGAAGCTGTGGCGTAGCGATCTCCACCCAAACGCCCGTTTGCTCGCCGAGAGTGACTTTGAATTCGCGAGCGATGCCGTCTTGAACAACAAAGACTTTGTGGATGCCAGCGAACGAGTATAGGCCAGTCAGCGGAATCGTTGTGGCGTTCTCGTCTATGCCGATCAAAATCCTTCCCTTCGCGAAACCGCCTGGTTTCAGTAGCCCATCTTGATTGGGAACATCCACTTCCACGATCAATGTTCGTGTCGATCGGTCGATAGCGGGACTGATCCGAGCGATGGTTCCGATAGTTGGCTTGAGAATTGAACCTGTTAACACTTCGACCGACTGACCAACGATAACATCACCACTATAGGCCTCCGGGACAGCGAGCTTTAACTTGAGAGTGCGGCCGAGTACTATTTTAAAAACTTCGGTTCCAGGCCGAACTAGAGTTCCTTCCGAGACCATCCGTTCCGTGATCGAATAGTATTGATTTGCAGTTGCCGTCGCCATGGTTGGTGTCGGAGCACAGATCACGATGTCTCGCAATCGTTGATTTGCGATGGCTAGCTCCGCATTGCGAAGCCTAGCTGTTGCTGCTGCGGAATTGGCCATCAGAAGCTGATTTTGCCAATCGGATTCCAGTACCAGCGCATCCGATTTCGCCTGTTCAAAGTCCTCAGCAGAGATAGAGTTGGACGACTTGAGCTGCATTATGCGTTGCAATCGCGATTGCGCCAACTCATATCGCAAACGGGCCGAAACAACACTTGGCAGTTTGCTGTGGTCATCGGATTCGGCTGGAACTTTGGAGAAGCCTCCTTTCGCTAGTTCGGTTTGAACATTCCGCTCCGCTTGATCGTATGCAAGTTTGGCATCGGTGGGATCCAATTCAAGCAGTCGCTCTCCAGGCTGAACAACACTCGAAAGATCGTGGAAAATTTTGAGTACACGGCCTTCCTGCTTAGAACTAAGCGTTACCTCTTCGAAGCCATGCAGTGTGCCAACCGCTTCTACATAGCGCTGAACCACACGACGTTCGATAGGCGACACCGTAACCACAATTGCATCGTGGCTGGCATTGTTGGATGACGGTGGCAAAGTAAGTCGTTCTAGTTGATGAGCTCGTCTATTTGCCATCCACCATCCCAAACCAAAGGCAAGCGTCAGAATGACAACTCCTGCAATCCAGCCAACGAAAGTCGAACGACGTACGAATTGGGGAGTCAATTCATTCAATGGACTCGTACCGTGAGTCCCCGTTGGCCGGGCAACGCTCGCTTGGTCCATTGAATCGGCCTGGATTTCGGGTTCCAAAAGATGGGTAGACATGTTTACTTTCAAAGGTCTAGGAAGAAGCTCGAGCATGGTTACTTGGACTGGAAGAGAACATCTCCACTTGCTTCCAGCCTTCGCGGGCGATCTTTCGAAAGAGCACCAACAGGATTTGCTGTTCGTCCTCAGTGAGGGCAGATAGGAGCGCCCGGTGGAAAAGGAATTTTGCGTTCGAAGCTGCGGTGAAGGCCTTTTTGCCTTCCTCCGTGAGGTCAACATGAATCACTCGGCGATCGATCTCGGAACGTGTGCGATGCGCAAGGCCTTTTTGTTCCAGATTGTCAACTAGATTCGTCATCGAATTGACCGCAACCCCCAAGTGCTCAGCGAGACAACGCATCATTTGAGGTCCAGATTCTCCGAGATGCTCGACAACACGAAGGTCTTGGTGCCCCAGATTGGCCTGCGGACCGCAGGCTGCGGCCTCATGCAATTGCGTGAATTGCTTGAGGATGTCTCGAACAATTAGTCCAAAATCGTTCGCCCTTGTGTCCAGTTGACTCATAATCACCTCAAAACCTAAATAGTTCGCCCGTCGAACTAATCTAGTTTGGAACAATCTGTTTCTGTTGTCAAGATTAGAATTAGCGCTTTCAGGAAGAACGGTTGCGAACAAACCGCCGCGATGGCCAAAGTTTAGCCGAGTAAGCAAGGTGGGCTGAGGTGGGCTGGAGTAGGGCGTAGTCGTGCAGAGATATGCGGCGAAAGCTATACTGAAGAAGTTGCATAGATTGGCTGCCCTTCCTTCCACCGCATTTTCCAGCCGTTTTTCTTGGAATTACCCATGTTCAATATTCTGCTCGTAGATGACTCTGCCACCGATCGGAAATTGATCGAAGGGCTTCTCAAAAAGTGTTTGCATTTTGAAGTGGATACTGCGTCCGATGGATTGATCGCTTTGGAAAAAATCAAAGGAAAGGCACCTGATTTGATCGTAACGGACATGCAAATGCCCAACATGGATGGTATGCAATTGGTTGAGAAGGTGCGAAGACTTTACCCTCTCATACCAGTCGTTCTAATCACCGCTGCCGGAAGCGAAGAACTTGCGTCACAAGCACTGCAGCGGGGTGCTGCGGGTTACGTCCCGAAGTCGCGTTGCGAAGAGTTGTTGCACGACACACTCAACCATGTCATCGAACTCACTCGGACGGAATCGAGTTTTGAGCGGATTATTGAATGTGCAACGCTCACCCAATTTGAATTTGCTTTTGAGAACGACTTTGCGCTGATCGCCCCTTTGATCGAGCTTGCTCAACGCATGACGATTGGCTTGGGTATTTGCGACGAGCCTGCTGCGGTCCAAGTTGGCGTTGCTTTAGAACATGCGGTACGGAATGCCATCTATCACGGAAATTTGGAAATCGGAGGGCCGCTCAATGGTGATCGGGCGTTGATGGACCAGCGACTCGCGCAATCCCCGTACAAGGACCGGCGCGTTCATATTGAGATTCGTGTCACGCGGGAGGAAGCCCGATTCATGGTTCGAGATGAAGGACCCGGGTTCGAATTTCAAGAGCTGACTGCGACCGGACGAAAAACCGCTTTGTTAGGTGAAGGAGGTCGTGGTCTTTTTCTAATGTGGGCTTTTATGGACAGTGTTTCCTATGATCCGACTGGGAATACCGTCGTCATGGTCAAACGCAGAGTTCCGCTGGAAGTAGTCGAAAAGGTCGACATCGCCAAGGTGGAGGTCAAGAAACCGAAACTACCTGCAGTGCTTGGAACACTGCGGCCACGCGACGGTAGCGCTGCGATTGAGCTGACGAAACCCAAGATGACTGCTGGTCGCGATCCTAGTTGCGACATCGTGATCCGATCCTCGTCGATCTCGTTGCACCACTGTCTACTTTATACATTCGAGGGATGGTGGTATGTTCGAGACCTAAAGAGCACCAATGGAATTCGAATCAATCATGTTTCTTTTCGCGAGCATCTGCTTCGACCTGGATCTCAACTTTCCATCGGCAAGTTCGAATACACGATTGATTACGAACCGATTGCCCTAGGAGCGGTAGGCATCGATCCCCCTTCCGATCCGTTTTGATCAACCCTCCTCTAGGTTCTTCATTGCAACTACTAGTGATCGACGAAGTGATTCCAAGGACTTCTTGAGCGATTCAAACGTTTTTGGTGCGTCTACGAGTGAGTCGGACGCGCCCATTTCTTCGAGACGTTCGGCTAACTCTCGGGAAGGAACGTTTCCGAAAAGCCTGAGTGTTCCTTTGATGGTGTGACTTGCTCGCTGAACGACCGCACAGTCGCCCGCTTTCAAAGCAGGTTCCAACTCAGCCAAAAGGGTCGGATACTCTTCCAGAAATGCTTCTACAACATCGTGCAATAAATCGAGGTCGCCGTCTGTGGCCTTCAATGCCAGCGAAAGATCTAGAGGCTGCATTATTCTTCATTCCATTTTTTATTTTTGGACCAAGGGGCGGAGAGCTTCGTAAAGAGCTTGTTTCTTGAAAGGTTTGGTAACGTATCCATCCATGCCCGCCGCCACGCACTTGTCTCGATCGCCCGTCATCGCATGGGCTGTGACTGCAATGATGGGTACATGGTGATTGGTACCTGCTTCCTTTGAACGAATGGTTTGCGTCGCTTCCAGTCCATCCATGACAGGCATTTGAACGTCCATGAGAATAACGTCAAAACCGCCCTTTGCCCATGTGTTGACCGCCTCGGACCCGTTCTCCACCACGGTCACCGTGTGCCCCCAGCGTTTCAGCAGGCCTAATGCTAACTTTTGATTTGCAATCCCATCTTCGGCCAACAGAACGTTGAGTGCCGGCATCGATTCCGCCTCGGGAAGCGGCGAATGAGGCAAGGTGATCTTGGCAGCGACCGTGTTGGCAAGCGTATTGAACAACTCGGACTGCTTGATCGGCTTGTAAAGAAAAGCGGCAATGTCCAGGTTTCCAAATTCGTTTTGAGATACCCCAACGCTCGAGCTGAGCACAATGATCTTCGTCCCAGCTAGCCTTGAATCGCTCCGGACTTGGGAACACAACATACCGCCGTCCATTTCGGGCATATTGTAGTCGGTCACCAACACGGGCATGGGTTGTGGCGGGGACGAGTGTAGCAACAAATGCAAATAATCGAGGGCTGCCTGGCCGGAGTCGACTGCATGGACAGCCAGTCCCCATGCGCCGAGGACCTCGACCAAAATTCTTCGATTGGTGGCATTGTCATCGACCACTAAAATGGAGGTCGTTTGGAATTGTGCCGTATCCAAGACGGTTCCTTCCGCATGACTCAAGTCTTCACCGAAGGTGGCCTGAAATCGAAAGGTGCTTCCTTTTCCGAGTTCACTCTCGACTTCGATGTCGCCGCCCATCAACTGAACTAGCCGACGTGAAATGGCGAGTCCCAAGCCTGTGCCACCGTAGCGTCGCGTCGTCGAAGTATCCGCTTGTTCAAAAGCATCAAAGATTTTCTCATGATGCACATCCGCAATTCCAATTCCACTATCGATAACAGAAAACTCAAGTTTCAACGATGTTGCGTTGCTCGCAACCTTGCGGACGCTAAGCAGGACCTCCCCTTCGTTGGTGAATTTGATCGCATTGCCGACAAGATTGAAGAGGATTTGCCTGAGGCGGGTTGCATCACCAATAATCCAAGTGGGCACCTCGTCTTGGCATTGCCAGATCAATTCGATCCCTTTGCGATAAGCTCGCACGCCGAGCGATTTCAGCGCGGTCCCCAGCATCTCGCGCAGTTCAAAGGAATCAAGTTCCAACTGCATTCGCCCGGCTTCGATTTTCGAAAAATCCAAAATTTCATTGATGATCGTCAGCAGCGATTCCCCGGCTTCCATTACATTGGCAAGGTACTCTCGCTGGTCTGGAGAAAGTCGTGTTTCAAGGACCAATTCGGTCATGCCGATGATGGCGTTCATGGGCGTACGTATCTCGTGGCTCATGTTGGCCAAAAACTCGCTTTTGGCGACGTTGGCTTGTTCGGCAGCAATTTTTGCCTCGCGCAATGCGATCTCGGCCATCTTGCGATCGGTTACGTCCCAAAAGATGGCCTGGGTGCCAATGACTTCGCCGAGGGCATCCACAACCTGCGTCTTCAAGACCTCAAAATAATGTTGTCCAGTGCTATCGATATTCTCCTCCACGTCCTCGAAGAGCTCGCCCGTCTGGATAACATTAAGATCATCGGCTCGATACTTCTCAGCGAGTGCCCTTGGATAGTAATCGAAGTCCGTTGTGCCTCGAATCTCGTCCAGCGACTTGTTTAGCAGTTTGCAAAAAGCCTGGTTGGCGAAGGTAAATCGTCCAGCCGTGTCTTTGCGCATCAGGAAGACGGGCAGGTTCTCGACCAGGGAAAGATAGAGTAGCTGAGAACTCTCTCGCGCATGTTCCGCCAACGCAAAGCGCTCTTCACTCGCTCGAAGCGCATCCTCTGCGAACAGCAGTCTGGACGTGTTCTGGGAAGTACGTTGCTTTCGGCCAAGAAAAATCTGCGTTAAGGCGACGGCCCCTACCAACGCCAAGGCAAAAAAGACCACGCTAGTCACCACAAGAACGAATAACAATAACGTCGGTAGGCTAGGGTCAATATCCATGGCTACGGTTCCCGAGACTTTGTTACGTAGCCGTCATGGATGTCACCAAAGGTGCCATCATGGGCGTCGTTCCAATCCGCTTCCCGAATTCTAACTTAGATTGCTGGCGATAAAGCAAGAGTAGGCACGTTCCATGCGCAAGTTTTCGGGGTGCTTTCGATGGGGCTACGGTTAGTAGATATGCTACTGGAGCTGAATTCTTCTGCTTTGTGACAGCTTGATTTTAGGGTAGTGGGTGTTTTTTTATTTACAGCAGGATTAGGGTATTTTAAAAGATACAAAAAAACCGACCCAAAATATTATTTATAAAGAAGCAAAAGTTGTCCGTAACTAAATTTTTGGTT
>JANPNA010000305.1:0-19077 GCA_031427235.1 Pirellula sp. | reverse complement strand
AAGTGACCGTGCGCGACCCCTTGTCTGGCTTGTGGTCGCGTCTTAGCAAGTCCGATGCGTCGAACGATATTGTCCAATCGTCTTTCGCACATCAGCAAAAGAGTTTCGCCGGTGTTCCCCTTCTTGCGTACCGCGTCATCAAAGTAGCGACGAAGTTGGCGTTCGCCTAACCCGTAGTAGTATTTGATCTTTTGCTTCTCGGACAACGCGGTGCCGTAATTGCTCGTTCGGCGCCCCTTTGGGTGCATCCCTGGCGGTTGTTCGCTTCGCTTTTCGTAAGCCCGAACGGCACCCGCGCTTTCGTAAAGCAATGCTCCGAAGCGTCGATTCACTCTGGCCTTGGGGCCTGTATAACGTCCCATATGTCGTTCTCATTTCCGAGCAATCGCTCGAAGCAAAAGGTGTTTGCGAATCATTGCGTGCCGAAGTACGCATGTCGCTTGGTTGAGTCCGATTGACGTGAGAAGTCCCGCATCAAAAAATAAACGGCCTTCGGTATCCCGCGGCCGTTTCAACTCGCTACACAGCAAGGTGTGGCTCAACCCAATTTCTGAATAATTCGAGGCAATAGTATGCTAAAGAGCCTACAAATCCACAACCCCAAAACGGTTTTCGTAGATCCGTCGCTCCGTCGTAGATACGTCGCTCCGTCGACGGATGTCCTCGATAAATCGAACATCATCGCTGCTCAATTCTAAGTGATATAGGTGTTGCTGAATCGCTATAACTCCCATAACGTGTTGCAGCTAAAGGGTTTACGGACATAAAAAGGTAACTATTCGCCGAAAGTGTGGACGTTCGGTAAATCAGTCTAGCGGGGACGAGTGGATTTTCTAACGCGAAGCATAGGGTTGCTTCGCTTCTGGAATCTGTTTCCCTTTTTGAGCAAGTCCAATCGCTGTTAGGCGAGTTGGACGGCGGGACGAAGCGAAAAATCGGAGGTCCCATATTCCGAATCGTCGAGACTCGTCATGATATTAATGAGCCTACACCAGCAACGCTGCTCGCTAAAACTCATTGCGATACGATCATCGTTGCGATGCGATCATCGTTGCGATGCGATCGCTCAACCTGGAAAGAGACATGGGGCAATCCACGAACTCGGAATTAGAATTAGCTTTCGACTTTGTTCGCAATACGAACCGAAGTCTTTTCTTGACAGGGAAGGCTGGCAGCGGCAAGACGACATTCTTACACGCCATCAAATCCGAGGGGATGAAACAATTGGTGGTGGTCGCGCCGACGGGAGTTGCCGCAATCAATGCGGGTGGCATGACGATCCACTCGTTTTTCCAACTCCCATTTGGATTGCACATCCCGGGCGCCGGTCGCAGCGACCAGAGCCGCTCGCAGCGCCTTGCGGGTCAGAAAATAAGGCTCATCCGTTCCCTTGATCTATTGGTCATCGACGAAATCAGTATGGTTCGAGCCGACATGCTCGATGCCATCGATCAAGTCTTGCGAACCTACCGGGAAACAAGCTTGCCTTTCGGTGGCGTTCAATTGCTGATGATCGGCGACCTGCACCAACTTCCGCCGGTCGTCAAACACGAAGATTGGGCGATGTTGCAAGAATACTACGCCACTCCTTATTTCTTTTCGAGCCAAGCATTGCAAAAAACCGAGTACGTCACGATTGAACTCAAACATATCTATCGGCAGTCGGATCAGAGCTTTATCGATCTGCTTAATCGAGTCCGCGACAATAAGCTCGACGAAGACGTTCTCAATCGGCTCAACAGCCGTTACGTTCCGAACTTCCGACCGTCCGCCAAAGAAGCTTATATCACGCTGACAGCGACTAACGCCGTCGCGCAACAAATCAACATCGAAAGCTTAGCTAGGCTACCGCGAGCTTCCAAAGTATTTGATGCGATCATCGGCGGCGACTTTCCGCCGTCGGCTTTTCCGACCGAGGACAGGTTCGAGTGCAAGGAGGGGGCTCAAGTCATGTTCGTCAAGAACGACATGGAGACGGAAAAAAGATTCTTCAACGGCAAGATTGGTCAAATTACTCGATTCGATGATGATGACGTCATCTACGTTCGTTGCCCAGATGAACACTCCGAGATCGCCGTCGAGAAAGTCGATTGGCAAAACGTCAAATACAGCTTGGACGAGACCACCAAAGAAATAAAAGAGGAGATACTCGGAACGTTTACCCAGTATCCCCTCAAATTGGCGTGGGCGATCACGATTCACAAGAGTCAGGGGTTGACGTTCGAACGAGCAATCATCGACGCTCAAGCCGCTTTCGCACATGGACAAGTCTACGTTGCCCTCAGTCGATGCAAGAGTTTTGAAGGGATCGTACTGCGATCTCGAATCACTGCTTCGAGCGTCAAGACCGACAGCGTCGTGAAGAATTATACCGAGGAAGCCGAAAGCAAGGCTCCAGACCAGGCCGAACTTTATCAAGCGAAGCGAAACTACCAACGGCGGTTGCTGGAAGAACTCTTTTCCTTCGAGTCGACTCGGTGCTGTTTCGATCAACTCGAACGTGTTTACCGAGAGCACGAGAATACGCTGACGGAGTCCGCCACGTCGCAAGTCCGCGCTTTGTCCGAACGAGCCGAGACGGAACTCATGGTCGTCGCCATAAAATTCGAACCGCAGCTCGCGAGCTATTGCAATCAGGAAATTGAACCGGAAGCCAATAAGGAACTTCAATCGCGAATGACGAAAGCGGGCACCTATTTCACGGAGAAGATCGGTCAAGGACTATTGCCAGCCGTCCAGGAGTTACCCACGGCGACCGACAATCAGGCCGTTCGCCAGGTCGTTGTTTCGAGATTGGAAGCCCTGCGAAAAGAACTGTTCGTGAAGAACGCCTGCTTCGTGGCTTGTGCATCGGGTTTTTCGACACGGACCTACACTCGAGCAAAAGTCAAAGCCGAGTTGGATTTTACTCGCACGTCGGGCGACGAACGAGCGAGTCGGCAAAATCGAGTCCCGAAGGATGTGCCTCATCCCATACTCTACAAACGATTGTTAGAGTGGCGAGAGGAGATAGCCGAGGAACAAAGCGTTCGCCCCTGGGAAGTCCTCACCAACACCTCGATGCAAGAATTGGTGACATTTCTACCTATGGACAATCAGCACTTTCTGCGTATCAAAGGGATCGGCAAGGGAAAATTAAAACGCTACGGAGAAGCCATTTTCAAAATCATCGAGAACTATTCTCGCGAAGAAAAGTTATCGGGGGCAAAAACAAAGGTGCCAGGAGTCATTGATTTGTAGTCGCAGGCGAAAACAATAATTCCTACCACATTAGTCGCCTATTGAACTAGGATGGTTTATACTGGTCCGATAGCGATTTCGAATCACATGGGGTGATATAACCATTCCAACTAGACAGAACCAAGGATTGCACCGAAGTCGACGGACAGTCGCATTCTGAATTCTGAATGCTGCATGCTGGGGGGGCTGACCACCGTTTCTAGAGAGATGGTAACGATCCCCCGAGTTGAACTCGGGGGCATTCCGATGCTGAGTACGAGTTCGACGAAAACGTGAGTTACTCGACGACTCCTATGAATGGGCGAAGTGCGGCGATGTCAGTCCCCTGGATCGTCAGACGTGCTTTTTTGTCGATGGTCAGTTTGGCTGATATGATCGCCGCGCCAATCGAGGTGTCGTCACCGTATCCAGAATCATCTTCCGTCGGCTCATCCTCCTCGCTATCCCAGTCTGCGTCTTCGTCGCCGCTATCGATGTCGATCGTCGAATTCTTGAACTTCACCTCGGAATTGGGCGCGTAGATGATCCCAGAAATATCAAGGTGGAATTGCTTGCTAAACTCGACTTTTGTTTTCTTTGCCGAGTCCTGAAAAAGACTAATTCCTTGATAAGGTCCCGACGTTGGAGGCGAGACGGAAACATTGCCTTTGGTCGATATCTTAAATCCGCGTTTTCCTGTGTTGTAGATCGTGACCCCAGCGGCATTAAGTGTCGAATCCCCTTTGAACTCGAAACCTCCCCCGTCGACATAATAAATGCCTCGGGCCATGATTACGGTGTCGTCTTTATCGAACTTCAATTCTTTGTAAGTACCAGGCTCCAGGTTAAATGTACTGCTCTTACCGACGACGGTCTTGAAGTCATCTGCCTTCAATGTGATTCCTTTGGTTGGAATCGGTAGCGACGCAAATGGATCCTGTGTTGGGGTTACGCCAGTTGAGACTTCGCCGTCAATGTTGCGTTTCGAGTTCTTGGATAAGCCTCCGGTAACAAGCACATGCTCTGCTTTCACTTGCGCCTTTTTGCTTACCTCAACGGCCTTCTTGTTTTTTGAATTCACTATGATATCGCCACCCACCTCGAGGGACGAACTCTTTCCCTTTAGTTTTAAGGAGTTCTTCGACTTTGGGTCCAGGACCAGGACACTGGCTTTGGTTGCGATCAACGTGCCTCCCGCCACTGATCGACTATTCACGACTTGTTCCTTGTGGCTGAAGATTTTGCTGAAGAACCTTGGTGGATTTGTCTTAATGAGCACTTCGACGTACCCGTTCTTGCCAACAAAGGAACCCGATTTCGGGGGAATATTGACAATGACGCTGGAGGCTTTGTAGCCGTGTTCTGCCGCCAGGAACAATGCGGCGTCGCGTGCCTTGCCGTCACTATCAACTCCACCGTTCGACGCGTAGTTTGCAAGGAGTTCAATAGCTGCTGCATCGGCCGACGCATCGGCGGCGACTTGCGTGTTGCGTCGCTCTAAGTACAAGTTCCCACCATCGACCGACAATGCCGCCAAGCCCAAGACGACTACCAGCATTACAGCCACAAATGGAATGATAGCGCCACGTCGTCGCGATGCGGAATTCGATTTTTTGGTCATGGTTTAATCCAATACTCTCTAATAGGTTGCTAGTGCCACGGCGACACACGAGAATTTCCGAGGCGTAAAAAAGTACTCCGGTGTCCAGGTGTACTGAACGGTCACGGTCACCAAGCTTCCTTCCGCGTTCCACTTTACTTCATGGGAAAGTTTTTTGAGATCGATACCGATTGCCCTTGGTTTGATGACGTTTTCAAAAATGTCCTCCTTGCTTGCGATCGGTTTGCTGTTTTGTTTTGCGTATTCCTTGCCGTGCACAGACGCCCACCTAGCACCTTCGTGTGCCAGGGCAGCTACCTGGTGGTATCGAAAAGCACCTAATTCACCCACGCAAAGGCCGATCAAAAGCAAAATGAGCATCTGCAATACGATCGCCATCTCGACCATTACGGCACCACTTCGTTGATGGCGCGAAAACTTCCATTTGAAGTGTTTGTGATTACTCATCGGATTTCGCCAAAGCAGATGGATAAAGATAAGCTCGCGCGGTGCGCGTTATTTGATACTTCGATTGAAAGACAAAGGGGCAAACCAAGGTGAAGGACTGTGAAACAGTTGCCTCCACGTAGGCGTGCGATTGACTGTCCATACCGCTGGTAAAGGAAAAAGTTGGTTGTGGATCTAAGTCCGCCACACACGCTTGCGCCAACTCGACTACGGATTCGTACGAGGTCCTATCGGCCAGATCCGGGTTCGCCGCAAACAGCGCTGCCGTCCGCGCACAGTCGGTAAGGACTTGGGCATTGTAAAACACCCTGGCAAAATCGACTGCAGCTACAAAGAGGATCAACAACAGTGGCAATACGAGGGCAAACTCGACCACTGCCGCACCTAGTCGAGGCTCGAAAAGACGATGCTCGCAAATACGCGCAATTCGGACTTTTGTGGATCCCATGTTAAACCCACTCGGCCTCTGGACTCAATCCTTCGGACAATGTGCGAAGATTTGGAAAGTCCAAGCCGGAAACAATCTCAGAAAGTTCCATTCCTATTTTCCAGAAGCCGCCACCAAGCGGTTGGCATTGACGAATTTCACCGGAAAGAAAGATAGGACCATCTTCCCAAATCACACAAATTACCTGCGATGGCTCGATGGATTGATGGGCGATGATTGCAATTCCATCATCGGATATATCCTTGGACACAGCAAAAACTGGCTTGCTCCATGCACCCTCGTCGGAAGAACCTGTTTGCAACAAAACGGGCATTGAAAATGGGATGCGTTGCTCCTTCCGATCGTCTTTGCCATGTAGCAACTGTTCGGCGGAGTTCCGATCCAAAATTCGTCGCAGGCACTTCCATACCTCCTGCTTCTTCTTTCTTTGATTGAATGGGTCGACGCGACGACTGAGCAGCGAGAACATAGTATCACCGATTTGCTTTGGTAAGTATTTCTAGGTTGTGGATCGAGGGTGGCGCATGAATCGTGAATAAGCGTTCGGCCTTCGCCGACAGTTAAGTAAAAACTAGGTCAGAAATCATCGAAGGTCGAAAACCAAGGAGAAATTCGTTTAAATAGTGCGTCAAAAGGTGGCTTTTTGCGCAAAACCGTTGAAACCCAATGGAAAAGAATGGTGATTTAATCAACAACACACTGCCGTAAACGTTTTTCCCTCAAACACTTATTGTTCGTTCACCGTTCACCCCGCCCGTTGGTGAAGCAAATCAGCCGGAACGCGCTAGCCTCCGATTTTCACTGACCAAACCGCGTGCTAGCGCACTGCGGCTGATCCTAAAACTAGAGTTTGACGGACCACTAGTGCTTTGATACGACTTAAGAATTTAGGTTGGCCGTAGTGGATCTTTTTAAAGATCCAAATCCTGCCGGATCTTTAACAAGATCCACTACCTTAAAATCAAGCTGTCACAAAGCACTAGCTAGGGAGTCTTGCGCCTGGCTGGTCCCGACTGAAACTAGAGATCTGCAAGTAGTGCGGCCAGCTCCGCGTCCATTTCGGAACTGCTGTCGCTCGGTTCACTCTCTGGAGCCTCAAGGGATGCGAGCAGCGAGTCAAGTTCATCGGATTCGCTTGCAGCTTCGATGCTCGGCGCAGGCTCCTCCGTGGCAGTTGCAAGACTGGGAATCGCGGCGGATGGCGGCGTGGGGTTTTCCATCGGTGGAAGTTGACTACCTCCTTGAATAGAGACGGGTGCCCAAGGGCCAGCAAGCAGAGCACCGGCGACGGAATTCATGCCTCCTAGTCGAACTTCGGAACGTCCTTGGATCGACAGGACGGGGATGATTCCTTGCGACGAGACATGCTGCGACGTTCGAACGTTGACGAGTCGTTCTGTGCACGGCAATGCAACTTGGTCTCCATGGGCATCGTTGTAATAATAGAAAGGGATGTCGTCGACCGTCAGGACCGAACCTAGTTTCATGCCCGACAGTCCATGGTCTCTGAAATTCTGTCCAATCAGCAAACCGGCGACGAACGCAGAGTTTCCCCACAGCATTCCTGACAGACCGCTTTTTTGCGTGAATTCCTCAAGCTTGAACGACTCGATCGGCTCCGTTTTCTTACCATAGGGCCAGCGAAGCATGAAACGCGGGGTGGTCAATCCTAAGTAAACGGATTCGGGCAAATCGCGAAGCGCCTGCCAGGATTCCTTGGTTAAAGGATGCACTTCTTCCGGACTGAGCTTCTTCAAAAAAGAGCAATCAACGGACGCGATCAGCGGTGCTCCCGCGGACGCTGCGATCTTAGCGGCTCGGGCGAGTAGCTCCGCGTGAGGTGGTATGTGTTCGAATACAAAGTTGCAAACGAACATCGACAGCGGCCCTTGAGATGCATCCAGCGCTGGTGCTTCGACAAGCCAACGATAAAGTCCTGTTTCCTCCAATGAACTGGAAGAGGCCAGGTCCGCTGCGAGTTCAGCGGCATTGATATCATAAAGCACGACATCTAATTCCTGGTCAATTTCAAGTCGATGAATAAGCAGATCGAGAGAACGCCACAGGGCTTCCATCGCTTGAAAGTCCGGATGGTGCAATAGTCTTCGCATCAATTCCGATAGCGACTCGTCGACGGCAGCAATCAACTCGGCTTGGCCGTGCATCTCGGATACGACATGTTCACGTACAACATCTCGGAGCAGTGTCTTTAATTCGGGCGCTTCATGCACGCGCGTTTCCAGTTGAATTAAATCCGCAAAGCTTTCGATTCGACCACGTGGAATTGCATTGCTCGAGGAGGAGCGAGGAGCGGAGGGAACACTGGGACCAGCCGACGTATCGGCCAACGCGTGAACGGCGGCTGCCGCTTTTGGAAATGTTGCTGGGTCCTGCAACCTTTGCCGAAGGCTTACTAGTTTTTCGAACAGCGGAACGTTACTGTAAAGTTGATCTGGATGGAAATCATCCATGCATTTGATAGGTACCTCGATGATCGCCCCACTCGAACCGGCGGGCAAATTGAGACGCACGTCCAGGCGCGCCAGGAGCGAGTCGAGATTCTCAGGATTGACTCGGAGTGGTTTGCGAGCAGCCAGCGCATCGCCGATTTCAACTCTGCCCGAATTGCCTTTGCCAGAAAAGTCTCCAAGCACTGCGATCCGAAAGGTTTTACCTGGTTTTGAAAGATTTGCCTTGGCGTTAAGCGACCCAAACTGAATTTTATATTCCATGTGACGAAAACCTTGCTAGAACTAATTCGACAAACAGTCCAACCGCATTCTACTTGTTCGTCAGCTCGTTGGAAGGGAGGGCTTCACCTTGCGATTGGGCTTTTATGAACTCATCGCTGGATGGTGTTGGGGCGAGCCCTGCTTGGTTCGTTGGCTGGAGCGGGCGTTCTGGCAGGGAATAATCGTTAAGCGTCGTTTCTGCAACGGCGGTTGTCCGAACGATGGATCGCACTGGACGTACACGGTCGACAAACGCAATGTTATTGTACTCAAGCAACGTTCCCTTTTCGAAGTGAATGTTTTTGAGTGCGATCATGTATCGCACGATCGCGTCATAGTAGGCCGCATCTGCCTGCGATACTCGACTTTGAGCGTCTAACATTTCATTGGTATTGACGCGGGCGCTATTCTCCTCCAGATTGCGAAGAACTGCGAGCTGCTCGTGGGCAGCTAATCTTTGATTCATCGATACGTTGGCGATTTCAAAAGCGCGGATAACCGATGCGTACGCATTGCTCACATCGTGAATCACGCGACGTTGCTTTTGGTCGAGCAGGTCTTGATCGCGTGCCAGTTTCAGTTGTGCATTGCGAACGTTGTTGTAAGCACGACGAAATCCAACGGGCAAGTTCATTTCTAAACCGAATTGCCATTCTTGAAACTGGCCCGACGACATACTGGCAATTGCATTGTTGAACTGTTCTGTATTCGACCCCCAAAGATCATGCCCAAAGCCGCGAAGCCTGTACTGGGATAGCACATCGATTTGCGGAAGAAGTGCATTTTTGCTGGCTATCAGTTCCAAATGGCCGCGTTTCAACTGTAGATCTTGCTTTCTAAGTTCAGGCCTGAGCTGCAGCGACTCGCCAACCACTTGCTGCCAATCGAAGATGATTTTCACCAAGATTGGATCATGCACGGGTCTCAGCATGCGATCATCATTGATGGGTAAATTCATCAAGAGTCTTAATCGACGTTCTGCGGTATGCACGCCCTCGGCAGCGCGAAACGTGCCTCCACTGCTGCCGTTGTTGGTTCGCGTCCCATCCACTTCTCGCCCAGTCAGCGCTTCTAGTACCTGCGCTTCAAAACGGTAGTACTGTTCACGTGCACGGGCCTCCTTTTCCCCTGATCCAGACTGTTGTTCGCGATAGAGGCGTTCGACGCGCCAAGTGTTTAAGGCAGCGTCGCGGGCCGCAATCTTGGCTTCCAGATTGCGATATGCAAAATAGAGATCCCAATAAGCGTTTTCGACGTCGCTTACCAAATCTCGAAGCCCCATCTCGAAATCCAAAATACTGGAATCTGCGTTCACTCTCGCGATAAGCACTCCATTATAGACGCCCGGTAGCGCTCCGGGGCCCGCAATTCGATTGTAGTCGAGCCCACCTCCTCGCCCAAGATGATGGCGAAATCCAGCCTCCAAATTGGTTTGCCATGAGCTCAGAAAGAGGTTGCTGGGTGCATTGTTCGCGTCGTAGGTTGTATTCCTTCGAGCAAATAATTCGGTGCCGTAGGCAGTTGCCTTGGTGATCTCGTTTTGGAATGTGATGAGATCTTGCTGGAGAAGATTGGTCCCCCCTCCGAGCAGTCGATTGTTGACCGGGAAGTCGTTTTTGTTGACAAACGTCTTTGAATTCAATTGTGCATCAAAGGCTGCCAGCGCCGCTTCGATTCCAAGTCTCGGATCGGTGGATTGGATCGATGGCTCGTGGATGGTGGCAACACCATTCACGTTGCGCAGTGAGCTGCCTCCTAAGTCCTGCAGGACCTTGGAGCGTTCTACGGCGATTTGCACCGCTTCGGTAGGGGAGATCAACCAAGCTTTTTTCTCGGGAGTTTGCAGCGAGAGTGGTTCAAAGGCTTGCTCTTCGGAAAGTTCGATTGCTTGCTGCTGGTCCACAGGAGTTGTAACGTCTTGGAACGGGCTAAAAAGTCCTACCGTTTCGCCTCGAAATAGGTTTTTTGTGGTTCGTGCTGCGCAGCCGCTAACGCCAACGGTAACTAAAGAGACCAAAAGTGTCTTCTGTAGCATCTGCATCATGGAACTATCCAACGGTCCTTTTTGATCTTGGTTCAGACGTCATGGAGCCTCGTAGATTCGATCCAATGGATCACTTCGCCTAGGGCTTATCGGACTAGTGGTTGCAGCGGAATAAACGATATAATCGTTACAGGGCGGAAATATCGCCAATTCCACCTCCCGGCTGTGTCCCAAAAGGCTAACTGGGGGGCTTGGGTGGTTTAAGTCGAGAGCAAATGCATGACAACTCAGATTCGCGATGGTGAGACACTGGATGCGTTACTTGACGAATTAACCGATCTGGCGTCGACCGCCCCAATGTCGGGACCGTTCTTTCTCGCAATTCTCGACGTTGCTTTGAAAACGACCAACGCCCACGCCGGTGCGATCTGGAGCGTCGTGGGTGTCAATTACCGACTCGAGCAAGAAGTCGGATTGGTGCGGTTGGGAATCGGCACCGATTCCCAACTTCAGAAGCTCCATGAAGATGCATTGGAATGTGAAAGCACAGGGCCCATCGCAGCAATTCCCACTCGTTCCGAAACGGAGTTGACCGAGCGAAGCCACGATGGCAACCGGTATCGCTTTTTTGGTTGTCGCGATCGCAACCTAGCCTACCTAGTCATCGAACTAGTGCACGAGGAAAACGCAATTGTCCCTGCCGATCCAGGATTGGTTGGACGTATTATGGCAGCCTTAAGCGAAATCGCACGGGACTATCGAAATGCTCAGACGCTTCAGCGACTCCAAAGTGAGGATGTTATTTGGAACGATTTCAAATCGATACTTCCACAGTTGCATTCGAGCATCCACCTTGAGGAGTCCGCCCAATGCATCGCGAACGAAGGCAGGAAGTTTCTTCGATGCGATCGATTGAGCGTTGCCATTTTCGACAAGAACAAAGCAACAATCGTCGCAGTAAGCGGCGTAGCAACCATCGAGCGACGAGCAAAACAAGTGCGTGAACTGGAGTCGCTGGTCGCATTGGTAGCTCGAAGTGGAAGCTCGCTTCGCTATCCTTCAACGGAAGTCGAAGCACCGCAACTAGCCGAAGGGCTTCAACGCTATCTTGATGAATCGCATGATGAACGGATTTGGATATCATTGATGTTTCGCGAACCGTCTACGACGGACTCATCGCAATCAGAGAGCGAACTGTGCATTGGCGCGCTGGTCATTGAGACTTTCGACATCAAGGAGGCTCCGGAGCTAGCTCTCCGATCCGAACTATTGCTGCAACACGGAGGGATCGCCATCCAAAATGCCTTGGCATTCGATCGACTGCCGTTGAAGCGATTGAGTCAGGCTTTGAGTCGATTGCCCATAACCTATCAATCCTATCGGGTTAAGGGTCTGATCGGACTCGTTGTGGGATTGTTATGCTTAGCGCTTGCGGTGGTCATTCCAGCCGATCTCAACATGCATGCCAATGGAACGATACAGCCTCTAGCGATGCATCATGTCTACGCACCGGCAAACGGAGAGGTCGTCCAGATCCATGCTTCGCATCACAGCCAGGTACAAACCGGCGATTTACTGGTGGAGATCCGGAGTCGAGAAATGGAATTGCGCAAGGAAGAGCTGTTAACGCAACGGGCTACAACACAAGAAAAGCTGCGTGGGATCGAGGTTGCGAGATTGCGAGATCGAAAGCAGACCAATGCGGAGTCCGCGAGCATGGGGGAGCTTTCTGCAAGCGAACGCGAATTAAGAGAAGTTATGGCAAGTCAGGATGCGCAATTGTCGATTCTCGGTGAAATGCTGGCTTCGCTTCAACTGAAAAGCCCTGTGAGTGGCCACGTGATCAGTTGGGATCCGGCCGAAACCTTGGATCGTCGCCCGGTTCAACAAGGACAGAAACTACTCAGTGTTGCGGAACTCGATGGCGATGGGCGCTTGCAATTGCGAGTCCTGGACGAAGACACGCGGCACGTTATCAATGCCAGCAAGGTCAATGCCAGCAAGAGAGAACAGGAATCGATTCGTGTGACCTTCTCCATCGCAAGCGATCCCGGTATTCGACATACTGCTGTTGTCCATCGAATTGGCACGATGATCGAAACCGTGACAGAGGAAGGTGCGACGTTGCGCATTGACGCAGTCGTGGCTGCTGCCGACATGCGGAATGTACGGCCCGGCGCAACGGTGAACGCTAAGATTCATTGCGGTAGATCCAGTATCGGGTACGTTTGGACGAGGCGATTTTGGGACTTTTTGCTTTTCCGTTTGCTCTAACGGTCATCACTTACACTTGGTCGAGGCAGTCCATGGGCTTATTCTTTTCCATACCATCCATCCTTGGCCTGGCCAACACTAGCTTGGTTGCACGAGGCTGGAGCTTGGGCCTGCGTATCACGGCCTTAAGCGGATTGCTCAGCTCGACCATGGTGTATGGCACGATGACGGATGGAGTTGAATTGACAGTGAATCCGGTATTGATCAAAGTCATCGAAGAGGTCGAGGTTCCGGCCATTCAAGAAGGGCCTATTATGGCAATTCACGTAACGGAAGGGCAAGTGGTTCAAATCGGACAACCACTCATGCAGCTCGATGATCAACGTGCACGTTTGAAGCAGCAACAAGCGGAATTGGAGCAAAGGATCGCAACCAAAAAATCGAACAATCGATCGGGTTTGTTGTTTGCTGAAACGGAAGTACGCGTGACCAATTCTAGTTTGCAACGGGCGTTGGAGTCTCGAAAACGGTTTCCCGACACTCCCTCACAGGCAGAGGTCGATGAGATCGAGCTGCGAGTTGCGCAGGCGAAACAGCATCTGGAACAAGCAAATCAAGAGTTTCAGTTGGCTGAGCTTGCGAAAGAGCTTTCCAGTAAAAATCTCGCTCTCGCTTCCTTGGAAGTGGATCGTCATCAAGTCAAAGCTCCTATTCAAGGTGCGGTTATTGAGATTATCGCTAGAAGAGGCGAATGGGTTCGGCCCGGCGAGCCCTTGGTTCGTGTCATGCGAATCGATCGCTTGAAAGTGGAAGGGTTTCTGAAACGGGACGCTATCTACCCAGGACTCTTGGAACGAGCAGTCACGGTCATTGTCGAAGGGAGTGAAGGAGAGAGAGAGCGGCACGTGGGAAAGATCGTTTTCATTAGTCCAGTGGTCGACTCCAATGACCGCACGCAGAGGATTGTTGCCGAAGTAGATAACTCCAAAGGGCTATTGGGGCCTGGGCTACGGGCGAAGATGCTGATTCATTCCCGTTGACGATTTCTCAAGAACTATCTTCGCAATCATGCCTCAACTATTGTCATCGCAATATCTTGCTTCCAACGACCGTCCCGTCGGGCTGCGCATGAGGCCCGACCTAGTGGTACGCGAGCGAAGAAGCCGAGGGCGAATCTATTTCATCCTCAAGGACCCGATAACCTTAGCCCATCACCGACTTTGGGAGGAAGAGTACTCCCTGTTGCAAATGCTCGATGGTAAAACAAGTTTCTCGTCGATGAAGGATGCCTTTGGAAAACGATTTAAGAACTCCCGACTCGATCTTAAGCTTCTTCAGATGTTGCATGGGCAGTTTCACCGCAACGGACTTGTCCTATCGGATGGCATCGGCCAATCGGGAGAGATGCATCGCAGGCATGAGCGATCGCGATCACAAGCCCGATGGGGGCGTGTTCGTCAATGGATGTCCATTCGATTTCGGGGCATCAATCCTGACTCGGTTCTCGAATACCTAGATAGGCGAATGGGTTGGTGCTTCGAAGCTCCAGCCTTGGTGGTGATCGGTGGTTTTATCGTGTTCACGCTTTCTTTCTTTGTTTTGCAGGGCGTTACGGTTGCTTCGAGCCTGCTCAACATGAACGAGTATCTTACAACCAATACGGTTGGTTGGCTCTTGGTCACATTCCTAGCGCTCAAGGTCATTCATGAACTTGGACACGGAATCGCTTGCAAGCACTACGGTGGTGAATGCAATGAGATGGGGATAATGCTCCTACTCTTTACGCCATGCCTGTATTGCGACGTTACAGACTCATGGATGATCGAAAGCAAATGGAAGCGCGCCATGATCGCGTTGGCCGGAATCTGGTTTGAGTTGATCACAGCGTCGATTTGCATGTGGAGTTGGTGGTTTAGCAATCCCGGCATCATCCATAGTGTGTGCTTTCACACGATGCTCGTTGGGAGTATTGGAACGATCGCCTTCAACGGCAATCCATTGCTGAAATATGATGGATACTTTGTGGTTTCGGACTTGTTGGATCGCCCCAATCTTTGGCAAAGCGCACGGAGAGTCGTCTCGAATGGGTTCATGCGATTCTATGTGCGCAATGTTTCAAGCTCCGCCGTGGATTACAGCGGCCGAAGCAACGGGTTCTTGTGGTTTTACGGTTTGCTTTCCGGGGTCTATCGCTGGATTCTGTTCTTGGTGATTCTAATGATTGTTTACAAGTTCTTTCAAGTTTTCCGTCTTGAGCTGTTGGGTCTGTCCCTCATCGTCTTTACATGCATCAGTTTACTGGCGAGCGTTTTCAACAGGCTGGTGACTTTTGTAGGAGTTCCCGGACGAATTCGCAATTTACGAAAAGGACGTGTTTCCCTGTCTGTATTTATTGCAGTTGCGCTACTCGCGGCCGTTGTTTGGATACCGCTGCCGGCTCGATTGCATGCTCCCGTATTTCTGGAAGTAAAGGATGCTAAGTCGGTTGTCGTCATGGTCGATGGAAGACTGCTGCGATGTCAACCCGAGGGGGCACGGGTCCGGTCGGGCGATGTGATTGCTCAACTTGGTTCGCATGATCTTCAGCTCAACCTGGTTGCTCGACGCGGAGAACTTGCACGACAACGTGCCCGCTTGGTCGGCCTGGAGTCGCGTCGGAGCGATGACGTTCTCATCGCTTCGCGGATTCCGACGGTTCAAGAAACGATCGCTGGTTTGGAGCTTGAAGTGCAGCGGTTGGCTTCGGAGCTGGATCAATTGACATTGCGAGCACCGATCGATGGAATCCTGATTGCACCGCTCAGAACGGACGAGCCCATTCCGAACGACGTTCCATTTTGGGTTGGCACTCCCTTGGATGTCGAGAACACAGGTTGCTTTCTACGTCGTGGAACCATTCTGTGTCAAATTGGACAAGCGGACCAAGTCCAAGGGACAGTCTACCTTTCCCAAGCTCAGGTCGAGCTAGTTCGTCCAGGACAAGCAGTGACTATCAAATCGAAAGCGTTACCTAACGTTTCGTTTCGAGGGACGATGGTCGAAATTGGCACCACCGGCCATCCAGAGATTCCACTAGAGATTGCTAGATCTGGCCTCGTTCCCAATAGGACTAACCCGCAAGGGCGTCCGGAGTCCAATGAGCCAATTTATGTCGCTCGTGTTGAGATCATGCGCGACTCGTTTGCAAAGGATGGGGCGGTACCCATGCATCACGCGATCGGCGCAGTCAGTATTCAAGTAAATCCGCAATCCATCGGAACTCGACTTGCCAGATTTGTCTATAGCACGTTTGCTTTCGATCCTACGGTACAACGAAAAGCAAACCAGTAATTGCGCTTGCCTGAACGACTCCAGGCTTCCATTGGAGTGGTTGCAATTCTCGGACCTTAGGGGCGCCCCAACCCGCTTCGTATGGCCATCGGAAGGTGTACGTTTGATTCGGTTGTTGGATCGTCATGGCATACGGCAAAGAAGGAATCGTCGCAAAGAAACGAATGCCGGAAACAGCCGGCTGCAATACGCCGCAGCTTCGACCGTAACGTTCCAAATTGACTTCTTCGAAGTAAAGTGGCTGATACGGAAAGACTTGGTCACTATTGATTCGTTTCTCGTTCCAAGCGTCTCCAAGCATTTCATCCGATCGTGCAGCCAGAACAACCGGTACGTCTCCCAATGCCTGATGAGCGAGGTTTTCAGGAACGGCGTTGCTCGTTCCTTTGGACTTCGGTCGCACGTCGATGCTAACTTGTCCGATGGGTCGTTGTACAGGAAGGAAGCTAGTTGCCCGCTTCCTCGCGTCACTGCCTTTCGTAGCATCACTGCCTTTCGTAGCATCCTCTCCATTTCTGACCTTCGGAATACGCTCCGGTTCGTCAGTCGTGGGCTTTGCTAGAAAAAGTGTTCCCACGGTTTTGCTGTCTAACGAAGGAGTTGGCGTAGAGCATGACTGCGAACCAGAAATTTGCGGTTCCAAAGCTAGTTGAACGGAGGGTGGATGTAAGTTGCTTTGGGCAAAGAGGATTTTGGCGGAATCCAATTCGACAACACCCAGCGACAAGGGACAAAAAATGCCGAGTAAGACTCGCCGCAACCTGCGCGAAGAAACCGGGGAGATTTTCTCCCGAATGTGTGCAACATCCATGTCACGATACATCCTAATAACTAGGAAATCCTGAGATTTCTAGCAAAAGCTATCCGTAGCTGTGCCCAAGTTAGGTTTCGAACCTGGGAAACCAACTGGCTCATTTTAATGCGACGGTATGCTATCATAGGAGTAATCGGTTCGAACCGAACAATTGGAAGAACCCCACGTCGCAAATCCCTAACAAGCAGACTTTGAAACGATAAGATCTTACCTTTAGGCTATAGAGTGTCGAACATAAGGTTTGTCCGGGAGACTGAGTTGACGAATTGTCTTGTTCTGACGAGCAGGGATAAGCGAAGAAAAATTCAGCATGCATCGCAAAATCAAAAAAACCGCCCTTTTCAGATACTGACCAATGAGCCGCTCGTCATCGTTGGCTTAATCAGAGCGCGGTGAACGCACGGATCCAAATTCAGGAATGAACGCTACGATGGCTAGCACTCTAGAGTGGTTCAAAAAAATCGCCGAAAGGCTTGTCCGCCAAGAAGAGAAATCGACTCATCGGGAACCAAACCTTTTCCCGAGAGTCTACGATTCTCGGCTCGAGGATCGGCGTGTGCTCAACGCAGGTGCCGTCGTATCTGCAGTCGATCTGCTTGCATTGCGGTTTGATGCTGGGCAGTCGGCAAACGACTTTAGCACGGACAAATTTGAGTTGGTGCGACTGGAATCTTCGAATGGGGCAAATCAGATCGCTGTCACGATCAATGATCAGCGTGTTTGGCAAGGAAGGTCGACGGAGTTGCATTCTGTCCGTTTTGACGGCTCAAACGACGCGGACCAGTTCTTTATCGATCCAACGATCCAGTTTCACGACGGCATCTACGTCAATGGAACGGGAGTCTCGACAGGTCCGCAATCTCTAGGTTCAAGCGATCTCGTAGTTTTTGCAACCACGTCCCATCTCCGATTCGATGAAATCATCTACCAAACGTCGGACCAACTCACCCAAGTCCGCTTCGCTTCCCCATCTCAGCATTTGAATTCTCTGGTCCAAGTGCAAAACGTAGAAACGATCAGGGACTTGAGTCTTGCAACAGATCGGACGATTGCGATCGGTTCCCCAAATAACTCCTATGTGTTGCAGAATGAGCAGCCGATGAGCGAACGACCAGCGCTTCAATTCTCGAATCAGAAGAATCGACTTGAATTCACCGTTCCTTCGAACCGCTTGACGATCGACACGCTGGCTGCGACTGCTAACCGAAATTCGATCATGATCGACACAGTAAACCTCGAGGGACTGGATCAGCTAAAAATCGCCGGAAGTGACTCCGACATCGTGCGACAGAAAGGTCATTTAACAATTGGGCGATCTCTGACAATTGAGGCTGGGACGATCGATATCGACGGTTCCATCGCAACTGGCCCCGAAGGCGAGGTGCGATTGGATGCTGGTCCGGGCATTCTAAGCGTGAACGGAGTTATCAGCAGTCGCGGAGATGATCTGCACCGCGGCGGTAGTGTCGTTCTCACGGGCGACAGGGTAAGTTTGCAGGAGGGGACTCGAATCGATGTTTCTGGCGGAACGGGTGGTGGACAAATTCGAGTCGGAGGTGGGTATCAAGGCAAAGACTCGAGCCTACGCAATTCGCATCACACTTACGTTGCCGCTACCGCTTCACTCAACGCGGATGCCCGCATTAATGGCAACGGCGGGACGGTGATCGTGTGGTCCGATGATACAGCGATCATTGATGGTTCTGGCAATATTTTCGCTCGAGGCGGATCGACTGCTGGGGACGGCGGTTTCATTGAAACCTCAGGCAAAAAATTTCTGAAGGTGGACGGTTCCGCGAATGCCTTTGCCTTCAATGGAAAATCTGGTACCTGGTTGCTTGATCCAAACAATATCGAAATTGTCACGGTCGCCGGTGCGACGCCGCTCACCAGTTATGTCCTTATCTCCACCATCGAATCGGGGCTTGCAACCGGAAACGTTTCCATCATTACAAACACGGGTGGTGCGGGCGATGGCGACATCACGATTGTCGATGCTCTGACGCTGGCTCCGGTATCGAGAACACTAACTCTGAACGCAACTCGCGATATCAAGTTCCTGAGCGGGCTGACTGGAAACTCCAATCTGCAAGTATCGCTGGTTGCTGGTCGTGATGTTGACACCTCTGCAGTTGCCATAGGACAGTTGGGAGCATTGACGATCACCGCCGCTCGCAACATCATTCTCGGGAGCGTCAATCTCTCGGGAGGTACTTTTGCCGCAACGATCGATTCCAACAACAACAATAGCAACGCCACCTTTCAATC
>JANPNA010000304.1:0-9839 GCA_031427235.1 Pirellula sp. | reverse complement strand
GCAGCCAATCGCCATCGCAAGTTCATTCGAGGCCAAAATGCTGCCGCTAGCTGCTTTGTCGGTGGCTGAAGTCGCTGCATGTCCCGAATCACGGCATGGAATGCCGTGCTACACTGAGCTGGCTGCTTTGTCGGTGGCTGAAGTCGCTGCATGTTTGAGGAAAATAGTTCGGGCATGTCTATCTGCGGCGATTCTCATGTTCGCGGAGAATTTGAAAGAAATAGTAAGTGTAGTCCGACTGCGCTGACCGCCCGTCGCGTAGCGAACGGGCCTACGTAAATCCGTTCAAATACCCAATCGGATCGGCGTTGGGAATTCCAACACGAATTTCGTCCCGCGGCCTACTTCGCTTTGAACAGCAATACGACCACCGTGCGCTTGGATGATTTTTCGAGCAGTTGGCAGTCCAAGCCCGGAACCTCCATGTTTGGTCGAATAAAACGGCTCAAACATTCGCATAGCTGTGATCTCGTCCATGCCACACCCTGTATCGATCATGTCCATAGCAACCCCACCCGGCACGATATAAGTCCGGACAAGCAACTCACCACCATCCGGCATAGCCTCCATCGCATTCTTGACCAGATTGAGCAAAGCGGCTTGCAACGAATCGCTATGCAGCTTGATGAGGGGAAGATTCGGATCAAGGTACTTCTGCAACCGAATGAGCGATCGATCCGCCTGAGCTTGATACAAAAGCAACACCGATTCAATTTGATCGTTGAGAGACCCAGGTGTCATTTCCAGATCTCGCATTCTGGCAAACCGAAGAAAGTCTCGTAGCAAATTATCGAGCCGGTTGCACTGTTGCCGAATCATGTCGACCTTGGAAATCGCGCGCCGCTGACCAGGCCATTGGCTTTCCTCAAGCTCCTCACAGAGTAAGTCCGCATTCATGTGAATAACCGAAAGCGGGTTCTTGATTTCGTGCGCCAAAGAGCCAGCCAGCTCGGCCAGTTCATTGTACTGCCGGCGCAATTCATCGATCGTTTGTTCGGCGTCATTGGCTCGGAACTCGCCCATCATGGCATTCAGTTCTAGTAAAAGTATCTAACGGGGGGCTTGGTAGGCTGCTATCCGCTAAATTGTACACGTCTCTTATCTTTGCAAAACGTCATTCTTCGAGTGGTTTCTCGACTGCGTTCGCTTGCACGCGGCGAGACACTCGCTTTAATCCTATGTGAAAAGGTCGTTTGCGTCGAAATACTTAGCACCGATGCTGCGAGCAAAGCCAGCATCGCTATCCATGTCCCCAACCATCACCAAATGCTGCAAATCCAATTTGTGTTTGCGTATCAGATAGGCACCAAGTCCAGGTAGCGGCTTTCGGCAGAAACAACCCATTGAGAACGCTGGATGCGGGCAATAGATCACCTCGGCAATGGGCAGACCGAGTAAATCAACTGTTCGCTGGAAGGCTCCCTCGGCATCGGCTTGGCTCAGTTTCCCTGATGAAACGCCGATTTGATTGGACACAATGAATAGTGCGTATCCGAAGTAGCCCAAGTCCCAGTGGGAGCGGCAACAAACCGAAGATACCGTATGGTTGAGGGGCAGAGACAGTCATAGAAGACAGATTACCAGATTCTCTTGGCTCGTTTAGCCCTTAGCCATGAACGCAATCAGTGTAGCACGTCACTCCGTGCCGTGAACGCATTTAGCGAACCCTCAGAAGTCTCATGACTTAGTTGGACGGAAGAGCCTACAGCCCCCTCACACCGATTTCGACGGTAAGCTGTCCGTGTGGCGACGAGAACTGAAGGATTTCAACGTGAGCACTGTTTGCAAATGAAACCGTGTGCCCCTTGCCGGTGATCACCGTTGGCAACCCGAGCGTAATACCGGCAATTCCCATTCGATCTTTGCTTGCGCCTGCTATCATGTTGGTTAACTCACCAACCATATCGATTACTTCTGCATCGATCGATGTAGGACGTGTTCCAAGAAAAGCTTCGGCGGCAGCGAAAGCGACTTCTTGGGCGACGCTTACAACAATGGACCCTTGAAGCGCACCCGACACGCCGATGAATCCGCTGCAATCGAATCGACTTAGAAACGCCTCATTAGTAGAAATCCCAATCAGCTCAGTTTCCCAATTGAGCATCATCGAAAAGACATCTTTCGTGCAGTTCGCAAAGGGCTGAATCAACCTCGCTCGCTTCTCGGAAATGCTCAGGCTGGAAAGCAGTGTTTGAGTCGCCATATTGAAAAACGCTCGGGAAAAGGACTTCGGAAAAACGTTGGGTTGAATGGATCTAAACCGCGACAAACTTATCGAGTTTGGCTCGTAAATCATCCGCTTCAAATGGCTTGGTCAAGTAATCGTTGACGCCAGCTTGGATGGCGGCGATGACTTGTCCTTTTTGGGCTTCGGTCGTCACCATGATGATCGGCACTTTGGAACCCGTTGCCCGTATTTCGACGACGACATCCAATCCGCTTTTTTCCGGCATGTTCCAATCGGTCAAAATAAGATCAACCGGAGTCTCTTTGAACTTGTCGATCGCTTCTTGGCCATTGGCTGCTTCGACTACATCAGTCACGCCAACGGAATTCAATGAGCGGATAATGATCTTGCGCATGATCCCGGAATCGTCGGCTACGAGTACTTTCATGGTATTTCCTTGGTCGTTATTATGATTGGCTTGGTGCCTTACGGATCTGCCTTAACGGAACTTGAACCAAAACGACAGAAATTCTGGACGGACAAATGTTCACTACAGATTGAGACAGTCAAATCGAGATTGACGATTTCGAAGAATTTTTCGTCGCCGTGCGTGGAGCTTGAACAGGTCTGCGATGAATTTGGAGTGCTCCGATTCATCGGAGCTTTTCGAGCATCCTGCTCACCGACGACCTGTTGCAGGTTGGCCATCTCCACCTCCACCCGACCGCAAAGATACAGATCGCGCAATTAGCTGTGCGGTCCAAAAGCTGGGATGAATCCCAGCACTCCAAATTAATCCTTTTCGATAATAACCGCATAAATCGTTTTATCAGAAGATATCGTTTGACGGTTGTCGTTTATCGGTAATAGTTCCGCATCAGGAAAAATGCGTGGTTTACACAAGCTCGCCCGTGTGCGTCGGCCTTAGCATTGAATCGGATTGTTCCGATTCCATCGAGTCGATCCGCCCACGATCCATTCCGCTTGATACCAGCCTAAGTTTTCTAGTTATTCGCGTGTGGAATGATTGCATGAGTATCGAAGACGCTGAGTTGTTACGGGAATTCGCAGTCGAATCGCAAGAGCATCTTTCGGACATCGAAAATCAGTTGCTCACGCTGGAATCCCAGGGCGACAATATGGATGTTGCCCTTGTCAATACTGTCTTTCGAGCCATCCATTCGATCAAGGGGGCAGCTGGTTTTATGGGCTTGGATACCCTTGGCGGACTGGCCCATCGCGCTGAAGAAGTTCTAAACAAATTGAGAAGCAAAGAGCTAAGACCTACCTCGGTTGTCATCAACACGTTGTTGAACGCCGCCGACCGACTCAAGGATCTCATCGATCAAATTGAGACCTCGAACGCTGTCGATGTCAGCGACCATCTCGCTGCACTCGAACGAATCCTTTCAGGTGAAAGCGATGTGACTGCTGCAACTACCTATCCGCCCCATGTCGAGTCAATTGTTGCGCCGTATGTTCCAGAACCTCAAATTCTTTGCGAAGAAGCACTTCGCGAATTCTTGGTCGAGTGCTACGACAACCTTGAGCAACTCGAACGCGATCTACTAACGCTCGAGCGCGATCCGAAAGCAGAATCCGTGTTGAATAGCGTCTTTAGAAACATTCACACGATCAAGGGCACAGCCGGTTTTCTTGCGTACGCCACACTCGAACGCGTTGCACACACCACCGAAAATGTATTGGGAAGTGTCCGAAGCGGCGCCATCCCAATGGACGCCGCAGTTAGCGAGTGCATGTTCAAGTCGATCGATGCTATTCGAAAGATTCTAAAATCGATCGAAACAGATGGGAACGACGGAATCGATCCGTTCACTTCGCTTATTTCCGACATTGAAGCGTTGCACATTACGAAATTGATCGACGTCAAATCGCCCCCTGCACTGTCCAAAAAACCGGCTGCTATTCCCGCTGTATTGCAAATACCGGTCCCGATTGCCAGTTCTCCCGCAGCGATTGTTCTCAAGCCAACGGTACTTCCAGCCGCGACCGCCAAAGTTGCGCCCGCAGTATCCAGTGCCCCTGAAAAGGCCAGCGTTGCGAACGAAACAGGGGTTGGAGCCACGGCTGCGGCGGATAGTTTAGTGGCCGACAGCACCATTCGAGTGGATGTCGCCCTGCTTGACAAATTGATGACACGGGTCGGCGAGTTGGTTTTGGCTCGCAATCAGATCCTGCAGTTCAATTCCACCATCAACGACAATGCACTCTATAGCGCGACGCAACGACTTAATTTGATAACCACCGAACTGCAAGAAGGGGTCATGAAGACCCGAATGCAGCCTATAGGAACTGTGTGGAGCAAATTCCCAAGACTGGTTCGAGATTTGGCTGCGATTTGCGAAAAGGAAGTTCGCATCGAAATGGAGGGCAAAGAAACGGAACTCGACAAAACCATTATCGAAGCCATCAAAGATCCGTTAACCCATCTAGTTAGAAACACGGTGGATCACGGCATCGAACGCCCCGAAGTTCGGCATGAAAAAGGTAAGTCGACCGAAGGCTGTTTGACTCTGCGAGCTTACCACGAAGGGGGTCAAGTGAATATCGAAATCTGCGATGACGGAGCTGGCCTCAATTTAGATCGTATCAAAGCCAAGGCCGTTGAACGGGGTCTCATGACACAAGAACACGCCGCGCGGATGGCCGATCAAGATGTGGGAAACTTGATCTTCCTGCCTGGTTTCTCCACCGCAGAAAAGGTTTCCAATGTATCGGGTCGGGGAGTCGGCATGGACGTCGTCAAGACGAACATCGAAAAAATCGGAGGGACTGTCGACTTGCAAAGCAAAGTCGGGTTTGGCACCACCATCAAAATCAAAATCCCGTTGACACTCGCCATCATCCCCGCCTTGATTGTCACGTGCGATGGCGATCGCTACGCCATTCCCCAAGTCAATCTGTTAGAACTGGTGCGTCTCGATGCTGAAAAAACTCGCAATAGCATCGAATGGATTCAGGGATCGCCGGTTTACCGACTTCGTGGCCGTCTCTTGCCACTGGTCAAACTGCGACATGAACTTGGTATCGCCCTAGAAACCGCACTTTCAGGTGATGAAGTGACAAATATTGTCGTGCTTCGCGCCGAAGATCGGCATTTCGGTTTGGTTGTCGATCGTATCAACGACTGCGAAGAAATCGTCGTCAAACCCCTCAGTATGCAGTTGAAGAATGTGCCCGTTTACTCTGGAACGACCATTATGGGAGACGGGCGTGTCGCATTGATACTGGACGTGATGGGACTCGCTCATTCTGCGCACGTCATTTCTGGGGTGCGAGATCGTACGGTGCACGATTCGAGCGATCGAAGCAACAATAAGGAGTCACAAATCCAAACCTTGCTGGTTTTGGGGGTAGGGACTGATCGTCGGTTTGCCTTGCCCATCGGTCAAGTGACCCGGTTGGAGAAGATCGCCTTCGATACCGTCGAGCGGGCGGACCATCAGGAGGTTGTCCAGTATCGTGGCGAGATCCTGCCGCTCATTCGACTGTCCGATACCCTTGGAGTTGAGAGTCACATTGAACAACCGGCCCTGATGGATGTCGTCGTCTACACCGAAGCAGGTCGAAGTGTCGGACTGGTCGTGGATCAGATCGTCGACATCGTCGAAACCGAACTGGTCAATACGCGACCAGCGCAACGAGCTGGTTTGATCCAATCGGCTGTTATTCAAGGCCATGTTACCGACTTACTTGACTTACCAGCCGTCATACGTATGGTCGATCCTTCGTTCTTTCAAGACCAAGTCCCCGTATAAGAAAGCCATCAAGTGATACGCGCAACCAGGCAACTCTGCACTTTTTACTTAGACGGCCAATTGTTTGGCGTCGACGCTCAGTCTGTTCAAGAAGTCATTCGTTATCAAGTAATGACGCGAGTGCCCAAGGCGCCATCAGCCGTGAGCGGCTTGATCAATTTGCGGGGACGCATCGTTACCGCTATCGATCTCAGAACTAGATTGGGCATCAAGCCTCGCGCCGCGGACACACTTCCAATGAACGTTGTTGTACACAATGATGAAGGTGCAGTAAGCTTGCTCGTTGATCAAATCGGAGACGTTATCGAAGTGGAGGCAGAAAACTTTGAGACTCCTCCGGACACATTGCAAGGGCCATCTCGCAAGTTGGTAAAGGGAGCCTACAAACTGGACGGACACCTCCTGCTACTTCTGGATTGCGACGTCGCCGTTCAGGTCGTAGCCGCGTAGCGATCGTTTCCATTCAACTATAACTCTTACTCTCGATTTGTTTTCTTTTTTCGGCAAGCAAGGCACAATGAAAAAACTACTCCACAAGCTACAGTTCACGTCCATCAAGCTGAAACTCATCACTTGTTTTCTACTGGTCGCTTTCATACCGCTTTTGGTAGTCGGTGTGAGTGCATATAACGCCACAAGCCAATCGGCCATCGCGGCTGTCTCCGAAGCGCTTCAAGAAAAATCCAGTCAAGTGCTGGATAAGATCAACCGCAATCTGTTCGAGCGATACGGTGATGTTCAAGCGTTTGCTTTCAATCCGCAAGCCAAAGGGGACCTGTCCGAACTCAAAAGTGCGATCAATTTCTACACACAAACTTATGGGTGCTATGACCTGATGATCGTATGCGATGCCGATGGAAAAATAATTGCATCGAACACCATCGACCATACGGGTGTTGCGATCGAGACCAAGTCAATCATCGGTCGAAGTGTCAAGGGCGAAAAATGGTTTGAGGAGTGCATGGATGGAACGATCAAACGGGGGGAAGCCTTCTTTAGTGATGCTGAGAAGGACAGCCTCGTTGCTGAAATTACCAAAGTTGCTGGGCTTTCTTTGAATTTTTCTACACCTATTTATGGCGAAGACGGAAAACCGGTACGCGTTTGGTCAAACCGTGCCTCGTTTCAACGCACTGCAGGACAGGTCCTAGAGGAATCCCGCTCGAGTGCAGGCAAGCATGCGAGCAATGTCGAATTTCAAATGATCAGCAAGACCGGACTTGTGCTTGATGATGCCGATCCGGCTGTTGTATTCAAACTCAATCTTGCGGAAAAAGGGTTGCGTTGTGCCCAAGCAGTCGTGGAAGGCAAGAACGGCTTCGTCGTTGAGAAGAATCTTCGGACCAAGGTTCCTCAAGTGAATGCATACGCGACTTCCGACGGAGCTTTAGGTTTCCCTGGTTACGGTTGGGGCGTGTTGGCCCGTCAGAATGAAAGCGACGCAAACTCGGTTGCCGTCTCCATGCGAAACATGTTTGTGTTGATCGGTTCCGTTGCGATGTTGCTCGTGGCTGGGGCTGGCTTTGGATTGGCTACTAGTATAAGCCGTCCAATCCATCGCGTAGTCTCCGCCCTTAATCAGGTTGCACAAGGTGACCTGTCTCAAAAAGTCGACGTTTCCGGAAAGGACGAGATCGGGCAATTGTCAAGAGCGCTAAACAAAACCGTCGAGGAAATGAAGTCGGCTCTTCAGCAGGAGCAGGTCGATTGGGCGGAACTGCGGGTGCGGATTGAAATCAGCAATCTGACTAGCATCATTTCGGAGTCGGATTTGAAGGGTGATATTGTTAGCTGCAACGACAAATTCGTTGAGGTTTCTCAGTATAGCCGAGAGGAGTTGATCGGAAAGCCACACAACACGACTCGACATCCCGACATGCCGAAGGAAACCTTCAAGGAGGTCTGGTCGACCATTGGCAAGGGGAAAACGTTCCGCGGCATAATCAAGAACCGAAAGAAAGACGGGTCACCGTACTACGTGGACGCAGTCATTGCTCCAGTGATGGGCGAGAACGGAAAGCCAAGAAAGTACATCGGCGTACGCTATGAGATCACGGCCGCGGAAATAGAGCGGCAGAATATGGCTGGCATCTTGGCCGGTATCGATTCGGCCTACGCTTACATCGAGTTTGATACCAAGGGGAATGTATTGAAAGCCAATTCGCATTTTCTTGATGCATTGGGGTATCAGATGGATGAAATAGCTGCGAAACACCATCGTATGTTTGTCCACAAGGCTGATTCAAACTCACCGGCTTATGCTGAGTTTTGGGCCGAATTGAACGCTGGAAAAAGCCAGGCAGGCGTATTCAAACGTGTCACCAAGGATGGCCGGGATATTTGGATTCAAGCTGTCTATGCACCCATCAAAGACGAAATGGGCCGCGTCTTCAAAGTCATGAAAATCGCCACAGATATCACGGCCAGTCGATTGCAGTCCGCCGATTTCGAAGGGCAAATAGCAGCGGTCAGCAAAGCGCAGGCAGTAATCGAATTCAAGATGGACGGAACGATCCTTATGGCCAACGACAAATTCTTGTCGACCATGGGATACTCAGCGGATGAGGTCAAGGGCCGTCAACACAGTATGTTTGTCGAAGATAGCTACCGCCAATCCTCAGAGTACAGAGAATTCTGGGCAACGCTGAATCGCGGGGAATTCCAGGCGGCTGAATACAAGCGAATTGGAAAGGGTGGCAAGGAAGTCTGGTTGCAAGCCAACTACAATCCGATTTTTGATTTGAATGGGAAGCCATTCAAAGTCGTGGGATATGCAACGGAAACGACGGACCAGGTACAGACTCGTGAATGCACGATGAGGAACGTTATTTCGATGCTGGACGTAGTGAACGAATTGGCTAGTGCTTCCGAGGAACTTTCGGCAGTCAGTACCCAAATGAGTCACAACGCAGATGAAACGTCTGCGCAAGCCAACGTCGTTTCTGCAGCTTCCGAACAAGTGAGCGCCAACGTACAAACGGTGGCAACGGGTGTCGAAGAGATGAATTCCGCGATTCGAGAGATCGCCAAGAATGCAACCGAGTCGGCCCGCGTTTCCCAACAAGCGGTTTCTGTAGCCAACCATACCAACCAAACCATCGCAAAACTCGGCGAGAGTTCCCTCGAGATTGGCAAAGTGGTGAAGGTGATTACCTCCATCGCGGAACAAACCAACCTGTTGGCACTCAACGCCACCATTGAAGCCGCTCGAGCCGGAGAAGCGGGCAAGGGGTTCGCGGTGGTTGCCAACGAAGTCAAGGAGCTCGCCAAAGAGACGGCTAAGGCAACGGAGGATATCAGCCACAAGATCGATGCGATCCAGTCCGATACTCGCGGGGCGATCGATGCTATTCGACAGATAAGCGATGTGATCAATCAAATCAACGACATTTCGAATACGATCGCAAGTGCAGTCGAGGAGCAGACCGCGACTGCCAATGAAATGGGCCGCAACGTAGAGGAAGCCTCCAAGGGATCCAATGAAATTGCCATGAACATTACGTCCGTGGCGACGGCGGCACTCAGTACGACACAAGGTGCGAGCAATACGCAGCAAGCGGCTACGGAATTGAGCCGCATGGCGTCAACCCTCAAGGACTTGGTCGCACAGTTTGATTGCTCGTCTGATAAGCCGGAACGCGGCGAATCGAAACGAAGTACTGCCGCGCCATCGGTTAGCCCTGGACGTACATTCCAGGGGAGTTATCAGAGCGTGTCGTAGCACTTGTGAAGTAGTACTTGTGAAGTAGCAATGGTGGCGTCGATCTTAAGCTGGGCCGCGAAACACTTTCGCTAGCGTTCCCTAGTAGCGGAATGCGTCAAGCATTTCGTTGGCGTCCAGCATTCACGAAAGCTTTGACAGCTTCCGCTACGATTTAAATCGGCCCGCCTTA
>JANPNA010000303.1:0-7970 GCA_031427235.1 Pirellula sp. | reverse complement strand
CGCGGCCCATGTCCCGCGTGTCGTGGGAAACATCCCGGTCAACGCGGTCCTCCAAGTGTTCAACCCCGTTGGGGTTGGGGTGATGCGTTCGTTGCGGACCCAGGGTGCGCCGCTTGTGCGGCGACCCTGGGCTTTATTGTTGCTGCCCCGTTCGGGGCGAAAGCAGTACGACCTCAACCCTCAACCAACCCTCAACCAACCCTCAACCAACTCTCAACCAACTCTCAACCAACTCTCAACCAACTCTCAACCAACTCTCCAACCCTCAACCAACTCTCCAACTCTCCAACTCTCCAACTCTCCAACTCTACGGCTTACCGGCTCGAAACCGCTTCAGTTGTTCGCGATGTTGTTTGTCTTTGGGTTCGATCTGAAGACATCGCTCAGAAAGTTCGATGGCACGTGCGACGTTGCCTAATCGGTATTCGATTTCTGCAAGGGTGTCCAGGTAGGTAGGGTCTGGATTGCTGACCGTCACCTTGCTTGCAAGATCCCGAGCTTTTTCCAGATGTCGATTGCACAAAGCGGCCATCCAAGCAGTGTTGTTGCCGATGAGCGAATCGTTTGGAAACTCATCTAGATGTTTCAGCAATGGCTGATAGAAAAGATCAAACCACTGGTCCGCTAGCTCCTTTCCAAAGATGCCTTCGGCAACAGGCACGACCAAGATCGGCATATCGATGTCGAGTGGCTTGCAACGGAAAGCGACTCGAAAGAGTTTGTCTGCCAACTCGCGATCTCGATTCGATATTGCCTCTAAGATTAACGATTGGATTGTATCGCCGAAGTTGGAAAGCAACCGTCCGATTTCCTTTCCTTCGTTGGGCCAATCATTCTTCATTCTTATCAAGGCTTCGATGCGTGCGTAATTTGCGGCTTGCTTTGCTTGCGACAGATCGTTCTTTGCTAACGCGCCATACTGTCGACTGAGGCAGACTGCTGCATTCATCCCGGTTAGGCTGTCGATTCGGTCGCGATACCAATGTTGTTCCATCAGCACTTGCACCAATTTTGAGGGTGGTAGTGCAAGGACAGGTCGATTCGACTTAGACTCCCAATCATTCAAGACCGATGATAGCCCCTGGATTCTGTAACGGTCCATTTCTCCAAAGCGTCCGATGTGTTCCAGTGTTTCTGTGCATTCGACCAGTAGTCCTACGTTGGAGGCTTCGTTCTGAAACTCTTCAATCAATAGGTCGCACGCTGCGTCCAATTGGCCAAGCCGCTTCAGAAACTCCACTTTGGCTTCGTTGGCTGTCGAATCGCCTAAACACATGTCTACGGTTTCGATCGCCAACTGAGTTTGTTGCAAGCTGTCAAACAACGAAGCCAATTCGATCAAGACATCGCTGGAATTCTTCGCCTCAATCGATTTCAAGTGGACCGATTTTCGAAGGTCCAAAAGTGGTTGTCGTCCATGCCAATCACGGGGCCATCGCCCGGCGTGGAGATCTTCTAATTGGTCGACCGCCAACTCGATCGCTTTTCTTCTCTGGTCAGCATCGTTGATTTCAACTCCTTTTTCCGGAGTGCTGGCAAGCGCGAAGAGGTGTTCGAATACCAGGGAAGCAGAATGTGGAAGATCTGGGTACATCACTTCAAACGGTCGTTCTTGCTCGTCGACGGACTGGTATGCCATTCCGAGTTGCTTGGGTTTGGTCTGACGTCCTTGGTTACGAATTAAGAATTTCTTCCAGTAGTAGATCGCTTTGACGCGTTCGTTGGTAACGATCCATTGAAAGAAAAGTGGCGTCCAAACGCTATCACCTTCATCTGCCTCTCGCCGCTTCATTTCGGCAATAAGATAGGATTCGACGAGCTCTCCTTGTTCCTTCAAGCCGATCTGAAAAAACAAGTCCGCATAATCTGCAAGTGGAAACTCCCTTGGTTTGCGTCGCGGATTCAACTCTTCCGCCAAGTGTCGTTTTAGATAGCCTTTGGTATCCAACCACTTCTGCACTGAGTCCAAGGATAAATCGTCTAAACCAACTTGCTGGAAGGCAGCGTGGACGTCTCCAAGACTTCTCAACAAAAAAAACGCGGAATTTTCGGATTGCTGGTCAACGAACGCCTCAAACTCGGCTGTGCGTCCCATGGCGAGCGCCAGTACGGCGCTCCCTTTTGAAAGCTCCGAGGCTTCGGGGCCGGTCCGAATTTTGTCCAACTGAGCATTGGCTTCCTCGAATCGCCCCAACAAAAGCAGCATGCCAGCTTTTTGATGGCCGATGTTCTCAAGGCTCATGATTGGAGTTCGTCGCAAGTCCATTGACAACCATTTGTCCCATCGATTCGAACGCATGAGGATAGGTTCAACTAGATTCCGCAAACCAAACTTTTCCGCCAGAGTCACCGCCTCGTCAATTTTGCCTTCCGCTTCGAGCTCGATCACTTTGACACTGGGTAAGTTGCTGTTTTGGGAGACTTTCCATTCCGAAGGCATACCCAGTGACCGCCACAATCGATTTGCATGAGCTCGCTCCATCGGACTTAAAACCAGTTCGAGCAGACGCGGAACAAAAGACTCATTTTCGGATTTCCAAGCCTTGTTGATGATGTGCTGGAGCTTGCCCTCGTCCCTCAGAAGCTGGATTCGAATAGGTGGTTCGAGCAACGCAACAATTTCGAGCAACCGCTCCCATTGGCCATCGTCGATATACCGCTCCAGAACGGAGAATCGTTCCAGAGCGGAATCCTCATTGTTTCTCAACGCTTCGTAGTCGCGAATCATCTCAGCACGCTCGGCGAGTGTACCATTGGATCGTCGCAATCGCTTTAACCAATTTGCAATGGCTGTGCGATGTTGGTCACCGCTCTTGGATTCGGTGTCTAACCACGCGTCCAGAGGAATGTTGCGGTCGCACAACTTCAAAAACGATTCGCGACGAATTCGATAGCTTGCATCATTCAGTCCGTGAATCCAAGATTCGACGTCCGCCTCAAATGGTCCGCCAGACTTTTCATCGCAATGGAATTCAGCCAAGCCGATCCCATTCGTAGCGAAGGCTACCAAAAACAATAAGGGGAAAATCGATCTTTGAAACAACGTCATTTGGAGATTGTATTCGAGTGTAGAGAAGGGCCGAAGGACGAAACAACCAATCATTCTAGCCTGCGACGGCAACGATCTCCCGCGATTTATCTACTTTTGCGGATCGACAGAGCTTCTCGTATTAGGTGTAGGAGGCGAAAGGCGCTCTTTCAGGAATAAAAACGACTTTTCCGTCGCATCGGAGTCGATGAAAGTCATTAAGTGGGCTTTTTTTTCCACTACCAAGTACTCGAACAAGACACCGTTTTCTTTCAACGCATTGCACATGAGTTGAGAAGCAACGGGCGGTACCAGCCAATCCTTACTCCCGTGGAACAAGAAAATAGGTGGGTCGTCCGAACTGACATGGGTCAATGGCGACGCATTCGCATATCGTTCCGGATACTTGGCTCGCGTCCCTCCGAGCAACCCGACCAAGGCTTGGCTATGTTCGGGTATCTGAGACAAGTCGCAGGGTGCTGCCCCGACGACCACCGCTTTGAGGCGAGGTAATCCTGCTTTTGGATCCGTGGCTAGCAACGCTGCCAAATGGCCACCGGCAGAATAGCCCCATGCAGCCAACGCATCGGTGTTCACTCCCAACTCCACGGCATGCGAGTTCATCCATTCCAACGCAAGATTACAATCATCGATTTGAGCTGGGAATGGATGCTTGGGTACCAGTCGATAGTTGATGGCCATGACCACGAACCCCTTTTGTGCCAGCCGTTTTGCATGCAATGCATCGTTTAACTTATCCCCAGCGAACCATGCTCCGCCATGTATCATAATGACCCCTGGGGAGTTCACCGTTTTGTCGCTGGACTTAAGTCGGTAGATATCTGCCCGATGCATCGGCTCGTTCGCATTTCCATAAACCACATTCCTAACGACATGGATTTCGGGGTTCGGAGGCGGCGATTCGTCCCCATCCCAGCTTGCAAAGGACTCGGAAAGCAGTAAGGCCAAAAGGCTCAGGAAGGTGATACAATTCATTGGAATCATTGCGGGATGGAAGTGTAGATTGTCGCCTTTTGCTCCGCAAAAGTGCGTTGACGAGCCGCACTTTCGCAGAGCGAAAGGCGACAATAATAAAATCACGGCACGGAGTGCCGTGCTACAATGGTCAACAAAAATGCAGATGGGTCAATGATAACTCCCGCGGAAATTTTAGAAAAAGCAACCAGAATTTACCCGCGTGCGGTCGTGGCATGGCTGGACGGAATGGATGATGAGCTGTTTCCATGGCGAATTCCCGCCAACCTGAAACTTTCCGACGTCCATTCGAAAAACATCCATGGGGTGCATCTGCTGCGTGAATCCGCCAAAGAAAGCGTCGGATATGGGTACTCAGTCGAATGGGAAAGACGCAATTCACGCAAGTTTGGTGAGAATGACTTTTTTCCGATTGCGATCACGATCGACTCCCGTTTCGATTTGCTCAAACTGACAAGTAAACTAAACGAATTCGAACGTCTTGAGTGCCGTGCAACCAAGATCCGGCAGCGACTCCCAGAACTGGAGGCATGGCTCAAACGAGGTTGGCAAAAAATCGTCGACTTGGACACATTGGAAGACTTGATGGCCGTGGCTGAATTTCTGATCCGCAATCCAAGGCCAGGCTGTTTCGCGCGCGAGCTCCCTTTAGCTGTTCCCACTAAATTGATTCAACAAAATCGAGCACTGCTCACAGAGTGGTTGGACATTCTTCTGCCTGACGAATCGATCGATTGCAGTTGCGATCCTCGCAACTTCGAACAGCGTTACGGATTCCGCTATTTCCGAGCGCACATCCTGACTCGCATCCTCGATCCTGATCTGCAAAAGGAACTCGGACTATTTACCGCCGAACTCTCTTTGCCACCGCAAGAAATCGCGAACATTCCTATGGGTGACGCCAAGGTGGTGATGGTCGAGAACCAGGTGACGTTGTTAACGCTCCCTCCCATCAAGCGTGGCATCGCTTTCTTTGGGATGGGAAAGGGAATCACGCAGCTATTTGACATCGCTTGGTTGCATAAATCGGCCATCACCTATTGGGGTGATTTGGATGTCGAGGGATTTGAGATCCTGGCCATGCTTCGCCGCAGGTACCCCCAGACGAACAGTATCTTAATGGACTTGCAAACTGTACGCGAGTTTGAACACCTAGCAACAGCCGGAACTCTCCGTCAACCTGCGATACCGTCGGAACTCAATGCAAACGAAGCGGCAGCATTCTTGCATTGCCGCGAAAACAATCTTCGTATTGAACAAGAACACATTCAGCAATCGGTGGTGGATGCGGCGTTAGGGTGACCGTAGTCGAGTCGCTCCGCGACTCGAGTCCGCGATAATCGAATTACCTCGTCAACTCAAGTCTTCCATATTGTTGAAAAATCTTGTCGCTTCTTTAGTTGGAGATTCTTGAGCAGGAACTCGCACTTGGGTTGGAAGGTACGCTGACCGTCCGTCGCGGAGCGACGGACCTACGGGAGCGACTGACCTACGGGAGCCATGCTGCAGGGTCGGCGTCGCTTGGCATGCGCCAATCGCCGCGCGGCGACAGGGAAACGGTCCCCACCTTGGGACCGTCCGGCATGCACGATCGCTTGAATTGAGCCGCAAAGAAACGTCGCAGAAACGTCTTGAGAACTCGCACGATTTCATCGGTTGAATACTCGCGATCAAACTTTGCCTGTTTTGCCAGAAGCAAGATCTTGCTCGGAGGTGCACCGCCGCGAACGAAATGATACAAAAAGAAATCATGAAGCTCATACGGTCCAATCGTACCCTCGGTGCTTTGGTGCATCGCTTTGTTTTTTGTCAACGGTAGCAGCTCGGGCGATATGGGTGTGTCCGCAATGTCCAGGAGTACCCTTCGAGCATCGCCATCGAACCGATTCATGGCAACGTAACGAACCAGGAATTTGACAAGCGTTTTCGGGACGGAGCAGTTGACGTTGTACATCGACATGTGATCGGCGTTGTAGGTGCTCCAGCCTAACGCAGACTCAGACAAATCGCCCGTGCCGATGACGAAGCCTTTGTTCATCAGTAGCATCGTTCGCATTCTCGCTTGGACATTCTCAAAGACGAGATCGTTTCGTTTGTCGTCGGGCAATCGTTCCATTTCATCCTGCAGGGACCGCCAATTCTTTCCGGCGAGAGGAATGCCGAATGGCTGATGCTTAAGGTCCAGAAACGTGCGGAAACAACTTTCACGGATATCGATTGTCTCGATGGTTAGTCCAAGGAAGCCCATCAGTTTCGTTGCATTGTCCTGCGTTTGTTCGGTCGTTCCAAAGCCAGGCATCGTAATGCCAATCAATCGGGTACGTTCCCAATTCATGACTTCCAACATTTTGGCGGCGACGATGAGCGCCAGCGTGCTATCGAGACCGCCTGAAACGCCAATCACCAGCGGCAATTCCTTCGGGAGTCTGGATACCCGTTTGGCCAAGGCAGCGCATTGGATTTCGAATATTTCCGCGCAGCGTTCGTCCAAGTCGGAAGACACTTGTGGAACGAACGGATGGGCATCAATGCATCGAACCAAAGGAGTATCCGCCGATTCCGATTCCAATTCGAACGGGATACGACGAAACTGCTTCACGAACTCTGGATTGATGCTCTGATGCATCGTTCCAAAGATCCTCCGGTCGTGATCCAGTCGACCGAGATCGACATGGCTGGTCGCAAAACTAACAACTCCGTCGAGCCGAGAACCATCCGTTAATAGGAGTCCGGTTCCAATGCGTTCCGACTCGGCGAGCAGCGATCCGTTTTCGGCGATCATGCAATGGCCTCCGAAGACCAAGTCCGTGGTGGACTCGGTGGGGCCAGCACTGGCGTATGCGTACGCTGCAATGCATTTCCCCGATTGCGTGGTCACGAGTCGTCTGCGATAAAAAGCCTTTCCGACGGTTTCGTTGCTGGCCGATAGGTTGAGCAAAATATTGGCACCGGCTATCGCTTGACAAGCGCTAGGCGGAATGGGCACCCAAAGATCTTCGCAAATCTCAATCCCGACCGTTGCGCCCCCGCAAGTAAAAAGCAGATCGGTTCCGAACGGAACCGCCATGGGTTCGCCATCGACGGGCAGCGTGATTTGTGTGGTGTGTTGTCCCGCTCCAGATTGAAACCAGCGCGCATCATAGAACTCTTGGTAATTTGGAAGATGCTGTTTGGGAACCAGCCCCAAAATTCGGCCGTTGCCAAGCACCGCGGCGATGTTGAACAGCTTTCCATCCAAAGTCATCGGCAGTCCGATAACAACCAATTGCTTGGATTGGACGGACCGAGACAGAGCAATCAACTCCGCTTTGCACGCATCCAACAATTGACTTTGCGTGAACAATTCGCCGCACGTATAGCCGCTCAAGCACAATTCGCCAAAGACGATGACATCGGAATCCGGGAACGCAGCGATCGCCGACTGGATCGCATGACGATTGGCCGAGGGATTGCCGACACAAGTCGGAGTCGATGCGGCAGTAACTCGCAGAAAGCCTAGTGGATGCATAATTGAAGTATCAGCGGGCTGGGCTTCGATGAAAATGAACGTGCTTCCACTTGCCTTGCTGTCGATGCCAAACTCGTGTCTCTTCCATGGCAGAAGAAACAGGTTTGCCCTCGTTGATTCGCTGAGTCAGTCGAACATACGCGATGACCGCGACATCCCCCATGATGCGAATGTGTGGGGCGACAATCGTGGACTGAACGGGAGTGGGTGTGCCCGATGATGGAAGGTTGAAGTAGTAGTGGTGGAAATCCAAACCATCAACCAGATTGCCAAGTGCTTCCGGTTCGAAGCAGGTGAGCGATTCGTCGCAGATTTCGGTGTACGTATCCCAGTCTCCGGCTGTAATGGCGACCAAAAGCTTCTGAGTCAGTTCAAGCACCGCATCGCGATCGGATTCTAATGACATTCTGGCCCGTTCTCTTTCTGTTGGATTTCTAC
>JANPNA010000302.1:0-27356 GCA_031427235.1 Pirellula sp. | reverse complement strand
GCAGCCAATCGCCATCGCAAGTTCATTCGAGGCCAAAATGCTGCCGCTAGCTGCTTTGTCGGTGGCTGAAGTCGCTGCATGTCCCGAATCACGGCATGGAATGCCGTGCTACACTGAGCTGGCTGCTTTGTCGGTGGCTGACGGCGACCACGTGCAAATGCCGAAACACATCCGGTCGACCGGTGTTCAGCAGCTTATCGTTATCGCGGAGTCACGGCCGAAGGGGCCAACAGGCCACATGATAAGATCGCTCTGAGGTTCTTAGCTTGGTACAATCAGGGCGGAAGCTCGAAAATGGTAGTGCATATGAATCTGAGATCGTATGTCAACACGATCGAATAGGCATTCGAGTTACGATCTCAGTCCGAATGCCCATCCTCGGTTGGCTGGAACCGTTTTTACCGGAACGGAGAGTGCGGCTTCAACCGCTCGTAGAAGACCTGGAAGATTAGGCATCCAAACAAAAGATTGCGTTGAAACATGAGTGCAATTCACCCAGGAAAATGGTGGCATCGGGACAAGGGTTCCGATCGAATCGTTTGCGATCTGTGTCCACGCCGATGCAAGATGAAAGAAGGGGATCGTGGCTTTTGTTTCGTTCGCAAAGTCGAAGGCAATCAAATGGTGCTCGACACCTACGGTCGCAGCACAGGCTTTTGCATTGACCCTATTGAAAAGAAGCCGCTCAATCATTTTTACCCCGGCACGAGCGTCTTGTCGTTTGGAACGGCCGGCTGCAATCTAGGCTGTCAATTTTGCCAAAACTGGGACATCTCCAAATCGCGAGAAGTAGCCAAAATGAGTTCAGTGGCAGAGCCAGAACTGATCGCACGAGCGGCCCGGGAACTCGGCTGCAAAAGCGTTGCCTTCACTTACAACGATCCCGTCATATGGGCTGAATACGCCATTGACACCGCCAAAGCTTGTCGAGCGATTGGCATCCAAAGCGTGGCAGTAACTGCGGGCTACATTTTGCCTGAAGCGCGACGCGACTTTTATGTGCACATGGATGCTGCCAACGTGGACCTCAAAGCCTTTACGGAAGACTTCTATCGCAAGATCACCTACTCGCATCTAGAGCCTGTCCTAGATACGCTGCGTTACTTGAAACACGAAACCGATGTGTGGTTTGAGATTACCAACCTCATCATCCCAGACTTGAACGACTCTGAGGATGAGTTGACTCGAATGTGCGATTGGATACTCAAGGAACTTGGCCCCGACGTGCCGGTTCATTTCTCTGCCTTCCACCCTGATTTTCGCATGATCGATCGGCCTACAACTCCACCCGAAACACTACTTCAAGCGCATGCGATCGCAAAGCGCGCAGGGCTACATTTTCCGTTCGTGGGAAACATTCACGATGTCAAGCATAGTTCGTCCTATTGCAGTCATTGTTCTACCTTGTTGATTGAACGCGACTGGTATCAATTGGGTAAGTATGGGTTACTGGGTGATTTGTGCGGTGTGTGTGGAGCGAAACAGCCTGGGCGTTTCGGTAATTCGCCCGGTGATTGGGGACGCAAACGGCAGCCTGTGAACTTGGATACTTTCCGCCAAACAAATCTACAAAATGAAGTTCATCGGGTATCATTGCCGATATTGCAAGCCCACCAAGAATCGTCGTTGGATTCGCCTGAGCCCCCTGCAAATCGTTCGTCCTTTTTTTCCATCGAGGAAGCCATGCCAAGTCAATCCATGTCCGCTCCAGTGAAACTCGCGATGCTTAAACTGGATGAACTGAGCGATGAGCAAAAAAATTCCATTCAAAAGGCGACACAATTTGTGGTCATTGCAACTGTCTGCAACCGCAAACTTACGAGTGAATGGCTCAATATTCTCGGACCGATGGCTGACTTGCATGTGATGGGGATGTTCACGACGATCAGCCGTGGATCTCAGTTGAGAGGTTGTTGCGGATTCCTTGGTCGGCCTACCAAACTCCAAGATGCGATCCTTTCGTCAGCTCAGCGAACTGCCAAAGAGGACTCGCGAATGCCTGCGATTTCGACAACTGAATTGGCTTACCTGAATCTCGATGTTTCCATACTTGCATCGCCGATAGTCCTTACTGTTCCAGCAGAACAGAGGATGGAACATGTTCAAGTTGGAAGGCACGGCCTCAAAATCACGCGCGGTCAGCAAGCTGGACTTCTCTTGCCCAGTGTTCCCGTTGAGCAGAATTGGAGCGTGGAGCAGTTTCTGGAAGGGGTATGTCGCAAAGCTGGAATCCCAGAAGCTTCGTGGATGGACGCGGACACACTCCTTGAAACCTTTGAGGGTGTCGTGATCGAAGGTAAAATCGAGATCGCCAATTTGCCGTCTGAAGTGCCGATTCGAAGTGCTCCAGGGGACATTTCCAGTCTATTGAAACTGAAGCAGGTCGCGACACAGAACTTGATCGCGTTTTCGCATGGCGCCACACCAACCTACTACGCACTTGATGCGATGGACGGGAATGTCAACGGTCTCGTTTTGACGATCGTCGATACGGAGACCAAGAAACCGCTAGCACATTGGATCAAGACTTCCTTGCGAAATGACATGCCACTTCAATCGAGTCTATTCGATCTTTGCAAAGCAGCATCCGAAGTGCTTTCCAAAGCCCGGTTCCAGAAAGCAGTGGACATCGAGCTAGTGATCACCGTTCTTTTCGACACCGTTCATCACGGCGCGATCCAATTCGACGATTGGGATGGGAACCACTTGAAGTCCAAGTTGAGTCACTGCGAAACGGATGGTTTGAGGCCTGCGTCGCGGGCGGTCATCGCCGTTTGCGGAGATCGCGCTGCGGTTGCCTTCGATGCCGAAAAGAGTCCCGAGGCGTTGTTGAACGAAGCGGCGAGCTCAATTAAGACGCGTCGGAATCCAATCGGCATTTACTCGATGGGATGCATGTCGACTGCCAGCTCACTCTTGGCAAGCAATATGACGATGGCAAATAGCGACGAAGATGTTCGAATGCCCGCGGTTGCCGAGGGCTTTTATCCTATTAATCCCGATGCCCGACACAAGCTCGTGGCTGATTTGAAAGCGCACCTACCTGCAAATGTATCAGCCGCCCCCGCACTGGCGATCCTGTCCCCGCATGCGGGTCTTCGTTATAGCGGTCAAGTTGCGATGGATGTTTGGAGCCGAGTGCAATTGCCTTCAACGCTGCTAATTATCGGCCCAAAGCATACAGCCTTGGGTTGTGATTGGGCGGTATCGCCGTCGCAAGCTTGGGAACTACCTGGCGGAGAACGATGGCAGGCAGACAAGGAGTTGATGCACAAGCTGGCCGAGGGGGTTGAAGGGTTTGAGCTGGATTTTGCCGCTCATGCACGTGAACATGGTGTCGAAATACAGCTTCCTATTCTCGAGGCACTTTCAACGAAGGAAGATCGCCCCAAGCTGGTAGCGATTGCGATAAAGAGCGCTTCGTTGGAAGAGATTATGTTGGCGTCCGATCAACTGGCGGATGTTTTGCGCGATTTACCGGAACGACCGTTGTTGGTAATTTCGAGCGATATGAATCACTACGCACCCGAAGCGGAGAACCGACGCCGTGATCGGTTGGCGATTGACGCGATGTTGACTGGCGATCCGAAGCGATTGATTGAAGTTTGCAAAGACAACTTCATCAGTATGTGTGGGCTCGTTCCGGCAGCGATTGTTATGCAGACGCTGCTCAATCTTGGCGAGTCGTTTACGGCTGAGGAAGTCAGTTACGATAACAGCGCAAGCAACGGTGGCGATTCGAACCGCGTGGTGGCTACGCCGGAGTCGTCTTTCGGGCGACCTGAGTTGTTGATGATCCACGTTAAATCTCAAGTCGCCTGTTGCCAAGACTACTGCCCTTTGGTTAGAACTTGGCTCAATCGCTTTAAAACGCTCAAGATTCGATCGCAACTTTCTGTACCGGAGACAGACGCCATGGCCCTACAAGACATTGAAGAAATCACCAAGTTCCTGAACGCCCGCGGTTTCCAAGATGCCGACGAGATGGCCCACGATGCCGTCGAAGAGGGGGAGCCAATCGTAGAGACCATCTGTTTTCACGAAATTGCCGAGGACTTGTTCAACCCAATTCACGATGCAACGTGGGTTGAGGAGGCCGCCGAAGATGGCGATCACGAAATCGGCGAGCACATCAAACGCTTGCTAGCAACAGGTGCGGATCCACAGGATTTGGCGATTTTCTCCCGTTACATGCAGCGAAGGTTTGCTGGCGATCTGGGTCGAATCCTAGATGGAATTAACTTGTACACATCGCCGGAACGCCCTTTTGAGGACTTCGGAATCTTTGCACTTGTGGATGGAAAACCGACAGCCCAGATAACCGACTTGGAAGAGGGGCTTGGGTTCTGGGATTTGGACTCCGAAATGGAACTGTCGCATTCCGTGGCCAAGGCCTTGGAGGAGGATGACAGTAGCGACGAGGATTGATGACGATTTTACTTTTTGGCAAAGCGCATGACGAAGTCGGTGCGGGACTGGCGAGTGGGGCTGGAGTAACCGCCATCTAAGCTGAAGCAAATGTGGGAGGAGCGGGCACCAACACCTGTTTTGCCAACACTGCGGACGCTGAATTCACGGGTAAGACGTTTGTCGTTGTCAGTGCAATGGATCAAAGCTCGTTTTTTGCGTATCATAGGGTGGTTGTGCGAACCTCACCTAAATCGAATCCTATTAATTCATTGATTGCCAATGTCGACCGCCTCTGCTGTTGCGAAGCCAACTGTTGCCACCCAAGACCCCTATTTCCAGGAGCTTTTTGCCGAGCGAATCGGCGGAATTAGTTACGGAAAAGGCAACGAAATCTACAAATTCGAAAAGATCAAACGGGCCAAACGCAAGGCGTTGGCTGACTATCCCAATCGCGGATTGCTCGATTTTGGAATCGGCGAAAACGACTCGATGGCCGATGCCAAAGTTCGGCAACAAATGTCCCTTGAAATCAATCGGCCAGAAAACCGCGGTTACATGGACAATGGCCCAGCCGAATTCAAGCAAGCCGTCAGTCAATTCATGAAACGGGAGTTTCAAGTCGACTTGGATCCCGCCACACAAATCAATCACTGCATCGGCAGCAAAACCGCTCTGTCCATGTTGCCCGCTTGTTTCATCAATCCTGGCGACATTACGATGATGACTGTCCCCGGGTATCCGGTGGCTGGTACCCATAGCAAGTACTACGGAGGTACCGTGTATCGCTTGCCACTTTTGGCCGAGAACGAGTTTTTCCCCGACTTTAGCCAAGTCACCGATGAGACTTGGAGCCGGACCAAAATGGTGGTTGTCAATTACCCGAATAGTCCGACGGGCCAAGTTGCCACGCAACGTTTTTACTCGGAGATGGTAGAGCTGGCCCAGAAACACAAGTTCATCGTCGTTCAAGATGCGGCCCACATTCTATTGACTTTTCGGGGCAAGCCTCTGAGTTTCCTGCAGACGCCAGGCGCCATGGATGTCGGTGTCGAAGTTCACTCGATGAGCAAGGGTTTCGACATGATCGGCTGGCGCATTGGTTGGGTCTGTGGAAACGCGAAAATCGTTCAAGCTTTCTCCGATGTAAAGGACAACTGCGACAGTGGCCAGTTTGGGGCCGTACAGCGAGCCGCCATCACTGGACTCGATTCGCCGGAAATCCCCCAAAGCATCAATAAGAAATACCGTCGTCGACTCGAGAAGTTGGTGGCATGCCTACGCAGTTGTGGATTCACTTGCGAGGTTCCTGGCGGAAGTTACTTTCTTTACACCAAGGCACCCAAGGGAATCCAAGGTGGATTGCAGTTTGCAAACGCAGAAGAAGCGTCTCAATACTTCATCACCGAACATTCGATGGTGACGGTTCCATGGGACGACGCGGGAAGTTTCTTGCGATTCTCCGTCACTTACGAAGCCGACGATGAATCGGCCGAAGACGCTTTAATGACGGAAACACTTCGACGTATCGGCTCGCTGTCGCTAACCTTTTAAGGCGATCGAAGAACGGTCGAAGGGTGATTATGAACTTAACCCGTGTACTCCAGCCGTACGTTTGCTGCCTGGGCAATCCCGTAGCCGGCAATCCAACGCAATTTGTGATGTACCGGGCTGCCCGTGCATGCGGCGTGGATTGGCGGTTTTTTACGTCACAGGTAGAGGTGGACCAATTTGAGACCGCCTTTCATGGCGTACAAGCCTTAGGGCTCAGCGGCATGGCACTGTTTGACCCCTTTCAAAGCAAGGCTCTGCCATTGCTTGATAGCGTAACAGAATCGGCCATGTGCCTGGGAAAAGTCAACGTTGCTCGACTCGATGGCAATTCCTGGTTGGGAGACAATACACTCGGCACTGGAATTATCAATTGCATAGAACCCTACATCGAAACATGCATGGAATCCGAGGGCGGTCAGCTAACTTCGGTCTTAGTCATCGGTGACCCTAGCATTGCCAAAGCGATGCGACTTGCAAGTCCTGAGTTAGCCGAACGCATTGTGGTTGTTCCAGAAGGGCAGGAAGCCAATGCCAAGCAAGACGAAGTGGAAAGAAAACAGACGGATGTCATACACGGACGGGAATTGGCTTCGATTGAGGAATTTGCGCAATCTGGTTTCCGTGTTGGCTGTTTGGTACTGGCGAATGTTCCGAATACAATCCTATCACGCCAAATTTCGGCCTTGTCTTGGAGTCGTTCCGCAAGTTCCTTGATTCTTGCCAACACGTCCGACAAACTGCTGCGTCGGTGGAGAGATTCCGTGAAAGTCCACAGTGTAACTCACATTGAACTAGTGGATTTGATGGCTCACCAAGCGGCTGCCGATTTCTACTTCTGGACTGGTGTCATGCCAGCCATTGATTTGATCCGTGATTCGTTCGAAGAATATTTGCAGTGGTAACATTTGCCGCTGTTACTTGTTATAGAATACCGTGCTGAATCTCATTCTCAATCAAAGGAATTAGGCTATGTCGTACGCAGAGGGTTCTCAGAAAAAAGGTAGTGGAAGCACTGTGGCTATCGTGATTGCAGTCCTGGCTGCATGTGCGCTAGGGTTTCTCGTTTGTGCTGGCATTCTCGCCGCCTTGTTGCTCCCAGCCGTTCAAGCCGCACGCGAGGCAGCCAGGCGCATGCAGTGCAGCAATAACATGAAACAAATTGCCTTGGCGATTCATAACTATGAATCCGTATACAAATCCTTACCACCTGCGTACACGGTCGACAGTGAGGGGAACAAATTGCATAGCTGGAGAACACTGATTCTCCCGTTTTTAGAGCAGAACGCAGTGTATTCGAGAATCGACTTTAGCAAGTCTTGGGACCATTCTGATAACGCGTTTGCATTGGAATTGCAAGTTCCAACTTATATGTGCCCAAGTTCCAGTCTTCCAAAGGGCCATACGCTTTATCTCGCGATCGTAGATCCCCAAAGTGTCTTTCCCGGAGAGACTCAAACAACGTTCTCTCAAATTACGGATGGTACGTCCAATACCGTCATGGTTTACGAATCGGATCCCGCTACGAGTGTCCATTGGATGGAACCACGCGATGGGGATATGGATGCGTTCATGTCCGCATTTTCAAGCGACCATCGCCACAGCCATACCGGGGGAGCCAACTGTACCCTCGCTGATGGTTCGGTGAAGTTCTTTTCCAACAATACTCCGCCCGCGACTTTGCGAGCCCTTGCCACCAGAAATGGCGGAGAGACTGTCCTTCCCTACTAGGCTAACGCATCGTCCAGATTCGATTTTTGGTTTATAAAGTGGCGTAAGCTTCCAGCTTGCGTTTTTCTAAGTTCGATTCGATGACAGGCAAGATGCCTACCCCACTATTTAATCTGGACAGAGCAGTAGTGCACGTTTCGGATTAAATTGGACCTCCCTTACAAAAACGAACGATAGACTTATGTTGGATAAAGATGCAGCGACGGCTGGTTCGGCTGTCGATGCTGGATACCGTTGGGTTGCGGAATGGGAGAAACACGAAGCAACCTGGATTGCTTGGCCTCACAATGAGAAGACATGGCCTGGTAAATTCAGCAACATTGCAAATGTTACAGAGCGAGTGATTCGCACCCTGGCAGAGGTGGAGCATGTGCATGTACTTGGCGGAACAACCGAGGCGACAGCACAAGCGAAGCAGGCCCTGTGGGACGCGGAAAACATCACGATCCATGACACTGCCACCAATGATTGCTGGATTCGCGATTTCGGTCCAACTTTTTTATTGAGCGAGGACCGCAAAAGACTTGGGGCAACGCGATGGCGATTCAACGCCTGGGGTGGCAAGTATCCGCACGAAAAGGATGCGGTTGCATCGGCAGCCATTTGCAATTTGCTAAACCAGCAAGGCAAGTTGCGAACCGAAGAAGAACCCGCCATGAAGTCTTTTGGTTCGAATTTAGTTGGCGAAGGGGGTGGTCTTGAAACGGACGGGCAAGGAACGCTCATGACCACAAGCAATTGCCTGCTCGCATCCACTCGCAACTTCAACTGGACCCGTGAATTGATTGAAGGCGAACTGAAACGGATGCTTGGAATCCGTAAAGTCCTGTGGGTCGACGGCGGTGCGTTAGCAGGAGACGATACCGACAGCCACATCGATCAATTAGCAAGGTTCATTCGACCCGGCCTCGTGGTTGCTGCGGTCTCCTATTCCAGTAACGACGGCAATGCCGATAAGCTAAGCCTGCAGCGCGAACATCTCATCGAAATGACGGATGCAGCAGGACGACCGCTCGACGTTATCCCTTTAATGACACCGCCACCGAGACTCATCCAGGGCAAGCGAGTGCCGGAAAGCTACTGCAATTTTTACATCGCAAATGAAATTGTCATAATGCCGACGTTCGGATTTCGTGAAACCGATGATTTAGCTGCGGGAATCCTGCAAGACCTTATGCCGGAACGCCGCGTCGTCTGCATTGATGCTTCCGAATTCATATGGGGCTTGGGGGCGTTTCACTGCGCAACCCAACAACAACCTGCTGTGGAACAGGTTTCTGAGTGATTATCGTTTGACTGCGTGAATGTTATGCAACTATCTTGTGCACAACATGTCCCTTGACATCGGTCAGTCGCATGTCTCGCCCCCCGAAACGAAACGTTGATCGCGTGTGGTCGACGCCGAGCAAGTGTAACATGGTCGCGTGAAGATCATGCATCTCCGTGCGGTCTTCGATAGCCTTGTAGCCCCATTCATCGGTTTGGCCATAGACAGTCCCACCCTTGGAGCCTCCCCCTGCTAACCATAATGTAAAGCCGAACGGATTGTGATCGCGACCGTTTGCGCCTTGAGCAAAAGGTGTTCGCCCGAACTCTCCCGCCCAGACGACCAACGTAGAATCGAGCAAGCCTCGTTGTTTGAGGTCCTTGAGCAAGGCCGCGATCGGTTGGTCGACGGCACGCGCGTTGTTTTCATGCCCCTCTTTGAGGTTGGCATGTTGATCCCAACGATCTCCGCTTACGCTAGGACACGTCAATTCAATGAACCGCACTCCTCGTTCCACAAGTCGCCGTGCCATTAAGCACTCAGCCGCGAAAATACGCGTCGGTTCATAAGCGGCATCCAGCCCGTACATCGATTGAGTAGCTTGCGTTTCACCGGTTATGGCCATCAATTCTGGAATGGCGGCTTGCATTTGAGACGCCAATTCGTAATTCCGAATGGCCGATTCAATACCATCATGCGTACCAAACTGATCGCTAGCTAATTGGTCAAGTTCATTTACAAAGGCGAGTTTGCTGCGCTGACGCTCTACGGTTTTTTCAAGAGGCTGAACATTGGCAACGGCTGTTCCACTGGGTTTGAATACGGAGCCTTGATAGCTGGCTGGCAAGAAACCGCTCCCAAAGCAGTCGAGTCCACCGGGCGGTATTAGGCCACCATTGACGACCACGAAACCGGGCAGATTTTGAGTTACGCTGCCTAGACCGTACGTGATCCATGCCCCCATGCTCGGTCTGCCTTGGAGTCCACTGCCGGTGTGCAAAAAGTAATTTGCAAAGGTGTGTTCGGGAAACTCAGAGACCATTGACCGGACTAAACACAGATCGTCGGCACAGGTGGCAACCTTTGGAAAAAGGCTGCTGACCGGCAGACCGCATTCACCATACTGTTGAAATTTCCATGGGCTGGCAAGCACTTTGCCATTGTTGTTAAACTGCGTCGCCTCCACTTTGAAAAACTCGCCCGGATCTTTGCCATTGTACCGGTCGAGCATCGGCTTAGGATCGAAGGTGTCGACTTGCGAAGGTCCGCCATCCATGTACAGGAATATCACGGATTTGGCTTTGGCGGGATGGTGCAGTCCGTGGTTTGGCAAGCCCTTTCTCGGATCGGAAATGGATGTTTGTACTGGCTCGCTTCCATAAGCAGGGTCGTGCATCAAGGCGGCTAGTGCTGTCAACCCAAAGCCGCTGCCGAAGCGTTGTAGAAGTTCGCGGCGGTTGACCGGTGTTGGTCGAAATCGATTGCAGTGATTCATAGGATTTATCTTTGAAAAATAAACTCTTTCTTATTAATCAGGGTATGCGCAAAGTCTTCCCACAACGCTTCATCGCCAATCGCAAGTCCGTTTTGGGCTGCATGCTTTTCTAAAAATCTTCGAGCCGCGGAGAGCTCAAGAGCACTTGCCTCACGGGCAAAGGCCGTCATCATCATCCACTTTACGCGAGCGTCTATAGACGGTGCTTCGCCCATAGGAACCGTGTCGCAAGCCCGCTTAGCCCACCCTTTTGCGAGTTCCGCGACAAGAGGGTCATTCATGAGAATTAGGGCCTGAGCCGGCACATTGGAAACGTTGCGGCGTCCCATCGAACTGAACGGAGTCGGCGTATCGAATGCGACAAACATGGGCGAAAGGAAATTTCGCCGAACTTCTAGGTAAATCGATCGACGGTTTGAGCCATCCAGCGGACCACTCATGCCAGGGCGACCTCGGCCGTCCATAAAAGATGTCAGATGTACCGGAATCGAGGGACCATACATGCTTGGATCCAGTCGTCCCGAGATGCTCAAAAGTGCATCGCGGATCGTCTCTCCCTCAAGACGCTTCTGCGGATGATGGTGCCAAAACTGATTCTTGGGATCCAATTCCATTGCGATGGAACTCGCTCGGCTATCCATTTGATAGGCCTTGGACAGAACAATCGTTCGAATCATTTTCTTGATCGATCTTCCCTCGGCCAGGAAGCGGGTTGCCAGATGGTCCAGCAATTCCGGGTGGGTTGGTCTTTGACCAAGCACTCCAAAGTCGTCGGTCGTGGGCACAATTCCTCTCCCCATCAGATGATGCCAAATGCGATTTACGATCACACGAGACGTTAGCGGGTTGTCGACGGCATTGATCCGTTCTGCCAACTGCAGACGACCGCTACCAACTTCGATCGGCATCGCCTCAGGGCCATCCACGGCCGAAAGAAACCGACGCGGAACTAAGCGTCCGGGATTGGAGGAACTGCCACGAATGAGTATGTGTTCATCCTCTCCTGTTCCGTCCACCATCGCCATCGCCAAGCGCGAAGTGGTCCGCACTTGTTGCTGAAGTACCATGCGCTGGGTTGTCCATGTCTCTACTATTTTGGCAAGCGATTCCTTGGCCGTCGCATCCGCCTGAATGGCTGTCTCGATTGTTTGAGCACATTCAGCGACTTTCTTGGAAAGATGAGCATGCGATTCTTCGATCGCCTTGAGTTGCTCAGGACTTGCTCCTTGAACAATGACTTCGACTTCCAGGAGCGAGTCGACATCGGGGGTAAACTCCAAATGCAATCGGTGTCCGATGTATCGACCCAAATTCAAAGTGACCCAATGAAAGCCGTCCGCCTTAGGGATTCCGCGGACCGTTTCACCATGCAGAGGTCCGGCTATCAGGCGATGCGAATCAACACACGCGACGATGTGGCCATTGCCTTGGAGTCTGCACTGCACCTGGCCATCGCGAAGCGTAAAGGTAGGTGATCGCAACGATCGACCGCTTCGAGGCAATCCAGCGATGCTGCTTTTCTGATTAGGGGAGCTGGTTTCTTGCTTTTTCATCACGTTCCAGAACTGGTCGCTGACTGCAGCGTTGGATCGCGAGAATTCGAGTTTGCCCTTCCCGTCCAATAAAGACAAATAGATTTCACCGACTCGCCGCGGTCGTTTTCCAAACAACTCCCCGTCCGATTGAAAATCAGTTGGCAGAACCGTTGCGTAATCGACGATCAAACCATCGGAGATCGCTTCGGGACGCCCCGAATCCTTTCGCGAGTCAGCGAGTTGCTGCAATTTCTGCACGGAGGATGGAGTCACTCTTGCGAGCTCCTCGGACACTTGATTGCGGTATTTTTCATCCAACTTCGATAGTTGCGTGCCGATGCTTCGGTTGTGCTCAAGCGAATCGAATGGGACCTCACGATAGTCACTACTTTGCAAAAACCCGGCAAGTGAGTAGTAATCTTCGGTTGAGATCGCATCGAACTTGTGGTCATGGCAACGAGCGCAAGAAACGGTAACACCCAGAAAAGCTTTGGACATGACATCGACCATGTTGTCAAACCGGTCCGACTCGTCTTTTCGAATATCCACGGGGGAGTGTACCCATTCACCGAGGTGCCAGAATCCTGTACCGAGGATCGACTCATTGAAGTGCTCGGTTGGATTGAGACGCGGCGATTGCAAAAGGTCGCCTGCGATGTGTTCCCGGACGAATTGGTCGTAAGGAATGTCGGCATTGAGTGCCCTGATAACATAGTCTCGATATTGATAGGCGTAGGGGGCATCGTTGTCGAATTCGTGCCCTCGCGATTCTGCGAACCGTACCAAGTCCAGCCAGTGTCTGCCCCAACGTTCTCCAAATTGAGGCGACTCTAGCAACCGGTCGACGAGTTGCTCGGTGGCTTGTTCGCTATTACTGCCCACGTAGGTTTGCACTTGCTCAAGAGTAGGGGGCAATCCAATCAAATCGAAACAAAGGCGTCGGACCAAAGTCGCTTTGTCCGTATTGGCTGTTGGCTTGATTCCGGCCCCTTCAAGTCCCGACAGAATAAAGTAGTCGATCGGACTCGCTGGCCAAGATGGATCGACAACCGCAGGTGGTTGCGAGTTCTGAATGGGTTGCCAAGCCCAGTGGTTTGCTTTGCGTTCCGGCAAATCAAAAACTTCACGCAGTGGGCCACTGGCGGACTCAGCATCCTTAGGCCAAGGTGCTCCCATGACGACCCATTTCGTCAACTTCTCGATATCCTTGGCGGGCAATTTGCCTTTCGGTGGCATTTCAAAGACTTCGTACCGAACCGCTTGAAGGATTAGGCTTTCGTCGACGTTGGATTCAGCCAATGCGGGCCCCGAATCCCCACCTTTGAGCATTCCTGGGCGAGAGTCCAGGAGTAGTCCGGCTTTCAATCGACTCGCCTTGGCACTGTGGCACTCGTAGCAATGTTCGGCCAGCAATGGACGGATTTCTTTTTCAAAGAATTCCAACTGCTCGACGTTGGGAGCTTCTTTTGTGTTGGGCTGCGCGTCCTGACAGAACGCTGACAAGCAATCGAGGGACAGCCAAGCAACGAGGAAGATTGCAAAACACCGCGTCAATCTAAGAAACCTGCTCACTCGCCTAATCCCTTGCCCAAACAAAAAACCACATTCAAAACCGGTCGGAAAAATCTTTTTCATAGCTTTTATTGTACTCCAAGCCGGGCGAGAATACCGCACTAGCGCCTTCGGAGTGCTGGGATTCATCCCAGCTTTAAGATCACTTCGTCGAGAATGATTCCATTCAGGCTTATCCTGAGCTGGTCCCGATGGTTGCCACAATTGGCAGCAGTGTCCCTAAGATTGGCAAGCCCTTCTTGCACATGTACACAAACTTAAAGCGGAAATGAATTTCCACTCTGCAAAATCGCGGCATCATTTTTCATCCCTGGATGCTAGGTCCCAGTCGGGTGTTTCCGAATTTGGAGCCGACCGGGCGTACGGTCATAATATTGAATCCCTACTTCGCAAAGTGAAACGCTATGGAAATGAGATAGTAATGCTGCCTTGAGGTGATGAGACTAAACCACCACCGAACGCCACGGAAGGCAAACCATGGGACTGCATACGCTTGAGGAATACTACGGGCTGACAGCAACAGAGCTGATGGACGCAATCGAAGCTAGATTTCGCCTAAAGGTTGCAGTTGGTGGAGCTGTTGCCGAGTATCAAATGCAAAAACACGTTGAACGATTGGATAAGGACATTGTCGTTCAATGGAAGTCACATGATACGGACGGACACCCAGACTTTTCAATATTCATCAAGGGCAGAACAAAGCCAATCCTTGCCGAATGCAAGAATGCTCGAAACGGAGTTTACAGGAAGGCTGGCATAATCAAGAACTATAAGGTCGAATTTCAAAAGACCAGAGCATCGAAGGAAGACCCCATTAGCCGTTCCTACGGGTTCGACCAGTTCAAAATTGTTGGAGTTTGCCTAGGGAACCGAACCGGTATTTGGTCAGATTTCATGTTTATCCGAACAATTGACCTACCTTGTCAACCAAACAATTCAAATAAGATCCAAATTATGAATCGGGTTCCGCTGATTGGTGGTCAACTCGGCAATTGGTCACAAGACCTAGGGATGGTAGTGGGGCCATCGTAGTGGATCGTAGTGGGGCCATCCATATAGGTATTGCTTTACCATGCCGACTACGCCCAACGACCACGGGAACAAGAAGATGGATGGATGGACCCTTGTTGGATGAAAATTGACATGCTTCAAGCTTGTGCCTTAAACCCGAATCGGACCTGTCGACGTGCTTCGTTTGGCACCCTCTGGCTAAGAGGATCGGAGTGCAACGGGATGATTCAGCTTTCGGTAGGGTCCGAGAAAGACTCGGATATAAATCCGAATTAAGGCCAATTCCAGAATCAGCCAGTTCATCGCCACCAAAGCGATCAACAGCAGTTTATCGGTACCAACTCGGGCGAATATCAGATCGACTCCCAGAAACGTGGGGGTGATCGGAAATCCCGCAAAAGCTAGGCAGCAAACCAAGAACAAGAGTGCGAGGCGTCGATGTTCGAAGGCGTGACCGTGATAACAATCCAGGCTGACGGAACCCTCGCGGGAAACGAGCCGCAACAAACAGGCATAACCTATGAAGAAAAACAACAGCATACCGCCGAGGTACATGGCGGATTCAAACCGACTGAAGTCATCCAGAAACTGGACCGCAGCGAACATCAGCCCTTGGCTACCTGCCAAGATCAACCAGGCATTCCGAGCCTCACCACGGAATGCGAAGACTTGAACCAGAAAGATTTGGGACAATCCGGCCAAACCGATCTGAAGCGCAGCAGTTCCGTTGTTGTCAAACAGGTGCAGGGCTACGCCTGCTCCGAATAGAGTCAGGGCAATCGGAATTAGCCAGATCGTCCCCAGGCCACCGCGATTAAGGAACTGCCCTAGCGCTTTGGTTGGTCTCCAGGCATAACGCTGCCACGCTCCTTCAAGATTCGATTCCTTGAGGGACCACAGATAAGCAGCCGAGGAAAGCCGGCCATAAAACGAGCCAACCAGTGGCTTGCGATGGGGCACAAATTCGAAAAACATATTGTGAACCTGGTAGCTTAGCACCGAGGGAGAAACGAGTATTTGATATGTTCTCATCAGGGCATTCCCCGCAAAATGGACCATCGCCAACAAATGCCAACCCGCGGCAATCTCGACGAACATCAACCCCATCTGCGCAATGGATGAATAAGCGATCTGCGTCTTCACCGTCGACTGGACCCTCGCAATACCGGTTGCCACAAGGCAGGTAACCAATCCGACACCCATAACCAGAAACCGCAGAGCCCATTGGCTTTCCCAAAACTCAAAAGTTCGCAGCAACAAGAACACCCCCAAATGCGAGGCCAAAGCCCCATAGAAGATTGCGCTCGAATTGGTGGGGCCTTCCATCGCGCGTGGGAGCCAATTCGAGAATGGCAATTGGCCTGATTTCACGGCTGCAGCGGTGATCAACATAAAAGCCACAAACGTTGCTTTCCCCCAATGATCCTGAAAAAGGACTTGCATCGTTGAACCATTCGACCACTCAGAAAAAACCACATTCCTGTGAAACAGATGGTGGCACATCCACATGGCCAACATCAGGCAGATATCTCCGATTCGATAATAAGAAAGAACCTTAAATGCGTTTTTCACCGGCAAGTAGCGCTCTCGATAAAAGGCAATCAGCAGGAATGAAGTAACCCCGATGATCTCCCAGCCGATGAAAAGCGTTTCCAGATTACCCGCAAATACCAACAAGTTGTAGCCGAGGAAAAACAGGGAAAGTGCGCAGAAAAAGCGTTTGAACCCGTCATCACGATGCATGTAGTATTTGCTGAATAAGGACACCAATAGTGTCAGTGACGATCCAACAACCGCGAAAACGAGAGTTGTCCTATCGAACAAAAAATCGATAAAAAACACGAAGTCTCCCGACTCATAAAGGGTCAGTTGTCGGATATCGAGCGTCGGACTGCCGTTCCATAACCAAAACGTCGCAAACAGCACAACTCCGGCCAAATGGATGCTACAGGCTGCCAGCGTCACACCCACCAACAGCCGTTCGCTGGAACGGGGTATCGCCAGCAATATCAGGAGCCCGATCAAAGGCAGGATAACGAAATACTGAAGCGATTCTGACATGGTTCATTCACCTTAATGTTTGCACTGCGAGATTTTCCCGAGTCGCGTCGGCGGTCTGATTTGTTTTCATTTTGATCGAATTCTCGAACAGAACGTTAAAGTCCTTGACCGATCCAATCGCGATGGCAGCGGGCCGATAGCCTATAAATTGTCCTCGCCAAAAACGCCAAGGCTCGCGAGTTTCAGGATGGATCGCCACACAATGAACCCATTCATTGACGAACCATTCGTACATCGAAGGTTCCGACTGAATCGTCTTCAGCACAATTTCGGGAAAATGCTCGACAAGGATCAACAATCGAAGCGGGTCATGGACCTCAATCATCTGCAAGGGCAAGCCGGTACGAAGATCGCCATCGCTGCCGTTGGCCACGCCGAACAAACCCATCACATTATGTGGCAACTTCGTTCCCGCACCAAAGCATTCGTTGTCAATTCGAGAAAAATAGTATTCAAGATTGATGCCACCACACACCGGTCCCAGGGGCCGCATCACGCCCGCCAGTCGGTCGCCGTTCGGGTCGATCCGATAATCATAAGAGTTCAAAAAAGCGCGGCGATCCAGGAACAACTCGCGGGTGATTTCCCGACGCCCTACCACACAGATCGTGTTGGTCCCATGTCCAAGTTCAGGCCGTGGTTCAAACAGGGACACGGACCGAGCCTTGATCGCGCGGCGAATCTGCCTTATTGGCTGACGCGTATTGATCGAAGCGAATCGCCGTGATCGTTCTTTGGCATTCAAGTCGAGTGCCTGTTCGAAAGCCGGTTTGTTCTGTTCGTGTTTCAACTGGTTGGACGGAGATAATCGCTCTTCATCGAAATATCGAATTTCATCGGCAGCCGTATCGTGCAACGCTCCAACAAATTGCGTTTCATTGGCAACGTCAATGCCACGCTCCCGCAGTTTTTCACGCACCACCGGATGATTCGCCATGAACGCGAACACTCGGGCGTTTACCGAACCTGGGCGGCCACTGCAGGCACCACAATCATGTGCTCCGTGATGAGGGTTGTTGGCGCTACTCGATCCATGAGCAACGACGTAGACCAATGACGCATGATGATTAACCAAACCCATGTTCAACAACTGGCCTTCCACGCGCATCGCCATTTCATCGACCGTGAAACCGACTTGCAATTCTTGCTCTCGGTCGTGCAGTGACTGGTTTTCAATCGTCAGTTGCGCCCCATCATTCATATGGACGAAGGCGTTGGAAATGGCCGGACTCATGCGAGGCCGGAGTAGATTCGAAATCAAGCGTACGCCAGCCCAGAATCCAAGGGTGAGTGACGAAACGAGGCCTGGTATCAACGAGTGGGTCTGCTGCGAGTACAGCAAGTCATGTCGGCGATGGTGCCCGCACGGAATCTCCTTGATCAAATACTTGGGGGTGATCGGTGCTGGACAGAGTTTGTCGAGGAACTTACCATTTTCGGGCAAATAAAAAAACTCGACGCCAAAGAAACCGGGAGCACCGAAAGTCTCACAGCACTCATCCACTTGTTCCAGGTGTCGGCGGAGTGAACACTCGCGTTCGTCGATACAAAAAATTGCCTGGAAACTGGTCGCGTCTTTTGGTCTCAATTCCTGAGACCTGGCCTTGCTAAATCCCGCCAAGACTTCGTCGTAATAACTCCATTCCAATGCATCTTGCCATAGCGAGAATACTTGTTGTAGTTCGTTGTCTGGAACTTCGGCAAAAAGATCGGTTGACTGGAATTTCATGCGTGCGCAAAGCGGCAGCCACCCCGGCCCCAGTTGTTCTTCGAGCGCGTCAATCTCCAGAATCAACTCGAATTGAGTCAGTTCATGCAGTGTCATCCGGCGGCGATCCAGCAGTCCTTCTGCTCGATCCTCTACTGAGGAACAAATCCCGGACCATCCCGGATGCGAGAATTGTTGGTCGAACAGGTACTGTTCAAAACAGGATTCGTCCCCCACAATTCTCTGCAGAAGTTGGGTAACGTTGACATCCCGATTCAGCAGTAACTGTCTGGCAATCTTGGTTCGAAAAATGGAAACCAGTCCATTGCTCTCAAGCGCCCTCAAGGATTCAAGAAAGCCAGCCTCGATTACGGGAAATTTCCAGGTCGCAATTCCCTGGTCCAGGTAGCTGCATAATATTCGGTACAGCAGAGGTTGGACTTCGTTGTCCAGATCAAAAGTCAAAAATTGCTTCCACTGGCTGCGCAGTCTTCCGATTCGGGGCCGCCGGCTTTCATCGTAATTGCCAAACATCATCCGATCTTTCCACAATGGTTTCGTGCCACCCATTCGCCACTCAATAACGCGATCAAGGGAGGTTTCCGAAATTCGGCCCTGGCTAAGCAGTTGGCGAAATTCGGACAACTGTAGGGTAACTCGATATCCGAAAATGGCCGACGCGAGGAAAATGGCGTCGTAAAACTTCAGGTGCTGAAAGGCATGCAGGGTGTTATGGTGTATGAAGTCCTTGAGCGCCGACTGGGAAGGCAAGTAATGCTTTATTTTATGAAGTACAGCCTGTTCATCGAAACGGGACGATGCTCCGCAGCGGTCGAGGGTTCCTTGCAGGAGTCGGGTGTTAGAGTTCATTTAGCGGCTCGTCGTTCATCTTGGCTACAAACTCCGCTTGATTCGAAATCAAGGTGTCTTCAAAGAAACTCACCTGCCCCGACTCGAGATCGTGTTTTCCACCAATGATGGCAACCTCACCGGCTCCGATCATCATTTCCAGAATGTGGCTACGGTTAACAATGGATTCCACACTGCGTTTCACATTGATATCGCTCACACTTTCGACAAAGCTCGGGTTCGCTGAGGTGCATTCCTCGGGGGAACGGATTTTGCATACTTGATAAACAGCCGGTTGCACTTTTGACAACAGCTCAGTCAGGTTTCCCATTTCGATATGATCACAAGCGCCCTTGATCGCTCCGCATCGGGTATGTCCCAGGACTACAATCATCTTGGCACCCAAGATGCGACATGCAAACTCCAGGCTGCCGATAATGTCCGTGTTGACAATGTTCCCGGCTATCCTGATGGAAATAATGTCCCCTAATCCTTGATCGAAAATCAATTCCGCCGATGTCCGACTGTCGATGCAACTGAGGATGGCGGCAAAGGGCCATTGGCCTTCCCGTGTTTCGTTCGCCTGCGCCAACAAATCACGATTCGCCTTGAGATTGTTCACGAATCGACCGTTTCCTTCTTTTAGAAACTGCAAGGCGATTTCCGGTGTAATCGTCGCTTGTGAAACTGACGTGTGCGTTCGCATGGAATGGCTCTCTCGGAGGTGATTGATAGTGGAAACGACAATTGGGTTCTTTTATTGGCTTCGATTCGTTTGTTCGGGCATCAGGAATTCAACGCTTCCTGATTCTGGATTGAAGATAGCGCCGACAATGGCAACACGACCTTCGGATACGGATTGCTGAAGGGACTGGCTGTTTTCAAGCACTTGCTGCACAGAGCGTAGTACATGCCGTCGCGTCATTCGATACAGGAAAGCGGTCTGCTCGATGGCTGTTAAAGCGGGGAACTTCTTGGCTTCCCCGTCATCGAGCGAACGCGTAATATCTTCCAACACCGATTCCAGATTGGCACAGCCAGCCAATTGGGCTTTGTTGTCTGGAGAAATTGCGTTTTCCAAGGCCAATGACATCAGCGAACTGTCAGCATGTCCCATCACCACAATCAACCTGACTCCGCCAACGGAAGTCGCAAACTCCAAGCCGCCAATAGCTCGTGGGCCAACCACGGTGCCAGGCATTCGGACCACATAGGCATCGCCGAGAGAGAGATCAAAAATCATCTCGACCGGGGTTCGGGGATCGATACCGGCAAATATTGCGACAATTGATTTATTAGGCTCCCCGTTTCGATCCGCAATACGCCGCGGAATTCGGTCCAGGGGATGCCCTTCGGCAAAGCGTCGGTTTCCCTCACGAAGAATTTCCATCACCTCGAGCGCAGTCAATTGATCGCGTGCTTCTTTCGCCGAAAAATCGACGGTTTCGACGGAATCCATCAGTTTGTATTTATCGCGGAATCCAATCAGTCTGACCTGAAGATCATAGACTGGTGCTGTTACGTTTTTGAATTCACGAATCAAACTCAATACGTCGGGATCGATGTAGTCAGTGCGTCGTGCGTCCAACAAGATCCGACTTCCACGCGGCGCTTCGCGTAAGGCGTTTTCCAAGGACGCGCGATTCAAAAAACTGACTTGATTGGCCAACTCGATATGCAGAACATCACCATCAATATGTTTTTCGTGAATGCGACGAATCGGGCGGCGAAGATTACTGTTCAAAATGAATAACAATGCGATCGCCAATCCAATAAGAATGCCGATCAGGAGGTCGGTGAGGACAATTGCGATTAGCGTCAAAAGGAAGGGCAAGAACTGGTAACGACCTTCTGACCACATTTCTTGGAACAACTTGGGATGAGCTAATTTGTACCCCGTCAACAACAGAATCGCGGCCAAACAAGACAGCGGGATCATGTTGAGATACGTTGGCATCAAAACGACACAAACCAACAGCAGCACACCGTGGAAAATTGTCGACAGTTTCGTTTCCGCGCCAGCGTGGACATTGACAGAACCCCGAATCACAACACTGGTCACAGGAATTCCACCAATCATGCCAGCCACCACGTTGCCGATCCCCTGGGCCACGAGTTCGCGATTGGGTGGTGAGACTCGTTGTTTCTTGTCTAGCTTGTCGACAGCATCCAGGTTTAATAGCGTTTCCAGCGATGCAACCACCGCAATGGTAATACCGCCGATGTAGACGGCTGGATTCAAAAGCTGCGTGAAGTCCGGAAACCTCAGAAATCCAATTATTCCCTGCAAGTCCGAAGCGATTGGAACATTGACCATGTGTCCGGGAGCGATGGCCCACGTTCCGCTCCATTGCGAAAAAACCCGACCAAACACGACTCCGAGAATTACGACAATCAAAGGAGCGGGAACCAGTGATTTTTTCAGCGGCTTGATCTGATTCCAGGCAATCAGGAATGCAAGAGAGAAAATGCCGATGGTCAACGCGCCAGCTTGAATGTCGTTCTGCAAGATTTCTTGAATCGATTTAAAGAATTCCGTGAACGTGTTTTCATGGTCGGGCTGTTCAAACGACATTTCGCCCTCTGGATCACTATCATGGCCGAACAAATGCGGCAGTTGCTTAAGGATGAGAATCACACCGATCGCCGCCAACAAACCCTTGATCACACTGGAGGGGAAGAATGCCGACAGGGCGCCCGCCTTGCAAAGCCCAAATCCAATCTGAATCAGTCCGCCCATCACGACCGCCAACAAGAAAGTCTCGAAGGTACCCAGGTTGGCAATTTGGGCAGCAACGATGGCAGTCAATCCGGCAGCCGGGCCGGAAACACTGGTCTGCGATCCACTGACCACACCGATAACAATGCCACCTACTATTCCCGCAATCAATCCGGCGATCGGATCTGCGCCCGAGGCGACCGCAATGCCAAGGCAAAGTGGCACGGCAACAAGAAAAACGATCAAGCCAGCCAAGAGATCTTTGGCGATGGACTGAAGTGAAATTTCGTGGGACGGCTTATGAGTTGGCTTCATGGATTGTAGATCGGCAATCTGAGTGAATTGTGTTTAGGCTTGAATATTCAATGCCGTAACTCGGCAAACCTAGATCGGACTTGATTCTGTCGGATCGACATGCCGCAGTTCGATGAACGGCAGGAATTCAAATGAGTCTGTTGCGACTCAGCTTGAATTTAGAGCACGGTTCCAAGACACGAGAACCAAAGTTTTGAGGAGACAGATCGAAACGTTCGCCCATTAGAAGAAAGGTTGCGGTTTCTTCACCGCAACCATACGGCTAAATTAGCAGAGGTGCACCAATACCGTTTCGGTACCCATGCTCAAATCGCAATTCCCGATCACAGCGATTGCCCGCCGACAGATGGCAATCCTTATTTCGATGCATTCTCATCGCTGCGGTGGCAGAAGAAGAGTGTCGGCGATTACGGATCCGTTTTTTTGAATTTCTCGTTCCTGCCTGGGAACACTCTGGAAACCCAAGATCGGTGGTCGATTCACTCTCAGATTCGGACGGAATCTCTTCGACCGGTTCCGATTCCTGGGAACTCGAATGATTGGCAGACGAGCCAAGCAAGATCGCCTTGACTTGATACCCCGGTTCCAGCAACGTCCAATTCGTATTTCCAATTGCGAACACAATCGACAACAGCAACACAGTACCCAAGCGCGCGCCGCGGTAAAGTTTTTGATGTAGTTGGAATGGACTCATTCACAAAAATTGGTAAGGTGTGAATTCGAAGGCTGATTCGATCTTGCTGGTGCGGGGCCAGGATAACTTCGAAGTGCCATGCCGTGCTTCTACGAACTGCGAAAATATTTACATTTCGACTGGCATTTCACAAATATTGCATGTTCCTAGCCTAACCAAACTACCGCCAAGTTGTCAAGTCCTGATTCGGTGACCAAACAGCAGCGGTACCTCAGCGAAGTTACCTGAAACTGACCACAATCATGTTGACTTCAAGAGCATACGGAATCCTCATTGGATCGTTTCTGAAAAACCACGGTGCCCACTCCCAAACCTACAATTCAAAATCGGTTTCCCGCGACTTATTCACTGTAATTGTCGCAGGTTTTGTGCAACTCGGACTCGGAATCCTTAAAGCGGGATTGCTCTCCTCGTTTATTCATCGATTACGAAGATTGTCTCTTGCTTGCGAATGCTTCGGAGGAAGTGCGCTCCGAGTATATCGACAGAGTTACTCGAGCGAACGTCTGTCACTCCGTCGATCGAAAGCAATAGGTGCCAGGCATCTACCTACCTACCCACAGTCAACCGAATCGCTTCGTCGAGCGCAAGGTCAATGACTTCGAGATACTTCTCAGCCTGCTGTTAGAGCATCTCTTAGCGATTTACTCCGCCTAGAACGGGAACTAAAAAATTGCCGATCAGAACACTGATAGTCAACCAAGAGGCAAGAAGGACTCGGGGTTGTCCGCTTTGCTTTTCGAACCATTGAAGTAGATTCAAAAACGGTCGAAGGATTGCCCCTAAGATCGCCGCTGTGCCAATGTCGAACAATACGAGCGATGTGAATGGGAAACGAAAGCAGCCGATCGTCGCTACCATTGTAAGGCAACTGACGACTCCCATTAACACCGCAGCCAGGACTTGATTTTTCGGAATCGTCAACATACTCATTGCTCCACAAACCGATCCGATAATCCCCCAACCGTAAAGGACGGCCTCATTCGGCAGTCGGCCACCCGCTACGGCCAAATATGCCAGCAGGGTCAGTAGCAGCGACCAAAAGAGACTATCTTGCCAATTTCCAATCATCCAACCAATGCCCACGCCAATGATCGAACCAAACGCGGCAAAGATCATGGCTTGCTGTAGCGCGTCCGCTCCTAACCATCGTGCGTAACTGAAAAGCAAGGCCAAGGCGGCTGTGATCCACACTAAGGACGAAAGCGAGAACTGATTGCGGCGATTGGTCAATGCTTTCTTTTCGGTGTTACTACCAAATGAGGTGTCCATGTATTTTCCCCTGAACCAGTCAATTCTTAAACCCATACTTAGTGGAAGAATCCTAAATGAACCGGATTTTGAGCGATTGCGCTCGCTCGACGTGCGTATGTAGGCACGTCGCAAGATCTACTTGTTGTGCGAGCTACGATCGAGTCGACTGAAAAGGTCGGTTATGTCGACTAGCCAGCCAGGTAGGACACTGCCACCGTCTAGTTTTTGTACCTCGGTGTAGACGGAGACATCCTGAGGCGTTCGGAATACAGTGATCGTTCTGGATCGATGATCTACCATCCACAACAACTCCACCCCCGCATGAAAGTACTCGCGTCTTTTGCGGGACATCTCCCCGTAAGTGTTCCCGACACTGAGTACTTCGATCACAAAATTCGGAACTAGGTCGGGGACAGGTTCCTTTGGGATTTGGCCATTGGGCATACGGTCCCACGCAACGAACGCGACATCAGGTCCACGAACCGTATCGCCAAACAGGCGAGTCAAGCCGTCTGGACCCGTTGCAACACCGATTCGATGCTGGTCTAAGTAATTGTTCAGCCATTGCAAAAGAACGCCAGCCAACAGAGATTCTTGCCATCCCATCGCTTTCTCCACCAAAGTGCCATCGACCAATTCATAAAGTCGTCGTTCGGTGTTACGCAGCCTGACCACATCCTCAACAGATGCGGACCCAGGAGCGGGTTCGCTTCGAACGCGGGACGTCGGGATGTTGCCAAGGTCGGACAATCGTTCTTCCCAATTAGTAGCTTTTGCAATGCTCATAGTTCATCTCAGTAGCGACAACGGATTCACCTCCATTCTATCGCGACCAACACACCAATGCCAATTGGGGCTGGAAGCCCAGTGTAGCACGGCACTTCGTGCCGTTTTGTGTATGGCGGCGACGGCACAGAGTGCGCACAGTGTGCCGTGTTACACGTTTGGCGAACCCAAAATGATGCGATGAGAGCGATGGCAGAACCTAGCGATCTCAGATGCCCACTGGCTCTTCAAACTTGCAGGGGTGACGACCAAGACATTCTTGATATCGGCAAACTTGGTGAGCAATTCGGCAGTTCCGATTCCTTGGATGGTTTTCCCCCAACCCAACAAAGAGGATGTGTTTGCAAGTTCCCAGTTGGTTGGTACGGAAGTCGGGGCAGGAGCAATGGGAGCGTCCAGGCTCCAAGCCCCGCATCGAAACGCGATACGTGTTCCCGGTTTCTTGACTAGTAACTGTGTAGTCCGCCCAGGGCGTCGAAGCGTCCGTCGATTTCAGAAGCATCCGGTCGGATTGAGAACGCTGTTGACGTTCGGATATGGCTCGGGCGATCAACTCCTTGGGGGATAGATTTTCGATGGGTTCCTGTGGATCAGGAACTTCGGATAGCCCAAGAATGAGTTTCGATTCCAGGACCATGTGCAGCGTAGTAGCAATATGATGGCAATCGGTTTTGCAAACATCGCAGTGGAGATGAAGACCATTCGGTTTGCTAGACATTTCGACGATGGTGACCTGCGCGACCCTCGATGGAAGTTCCGAGTCCGGAATGGCTGCGAACAAAGAATCGCCAGTGAGCCGAACCGCTTTTGATACATCGATTTCGATTTTACCACCCTGACGCAGCCGCTTGGCTCCTTGTTCGCCCAACAGTCGTTCTGCGGCCCGGATGGTTAGTTGGCCTAACCTATCTCGAATGGTCAGTCGTTTGGTAACACGATGCGGGTTTCGCTTTGTTTTCGTTGATGGTTTTGCTGCCGCAGCAATCTTGTCTTGTTTCGAAGATACCCTCACCATGGTTCGCTATTCCTTGCAACTTGAGTCCGTACAGAAAGCAGAACGCACGTATCTTTGCAGCGTTTGAATCGACTGGAAACACGGCGACGATTCGCCGTCCGAATGGTGAGGTCGCTTCACCATCATAGCTTCCCCTTTGTCTCTGCTTGAAACTAAAATGACCACCGATTGACGCGTAAAATGACGCGGTGCAGTAAAATCGTCGCGGGCTTACATTTGGCAAGAATAGCGAGAAAATAGTGTGGCACGGTTCTCCGAACCGTGATTCGGGCTGCCGGCCCGGGCCTCGATCTTTAGCCGAGCCGACGTCTGAATGCTAGCTACTCACTTGTTGGCATATTCTGGAAATTCGTTTGTCGAAAAGCCCAGCCTAAAGCTCCAATGGAGTGAGCCTAAAAATTCATTCAAAAGGAGCTTCAAGCATGGACAGCACTCAGTCTACCACTAGCGATTCTTCTTCAAGCCATTCTCGGTCGCGGTAATACAGTGCTGTTCCGACCTAACGCCTGTTTTGATTTCTCATGCAGTAATCTTTCTCGAAGTTCATCATTCGCCTGATCTGTTTCATGTTCAGCACCGAGCTCGCGACGCTCGCTTGGGTATTGGGCTGGACTACCACCCATTCGACGTAACGACCGGTGCCCCTAGGAAAGCCTCTGAAGTCGAATCAAGCCTAGCGGGACACTTCGACACTTTAGACTCGCACAAAAGCTGAGCAAACAATTCTCATCTGAGGTTGTAAGGGTATGGTGGAATGAACTCGTTGCAGGTTGCTATCTTGCATTGGTAGCCGAACGTTGTAAAGACTCCAATGAGCAGCTGTCGTTGCGTCATCACGGCTTGAGAGAGATCACCAAGAGAACGCTTCGTGTACTGGGTGTGTTGCACAACTTCGTCACCAAGCAAAGAGACGGCAGCACAGCAGCCTGCAGGTTCATTGGCCAAAAGCCACAAAAGCCAGGTGAACTGTTTCCAGGTTGGTTGAACGCATGCAACTTCCATCGTGCCCCCGAAGGAGACGTACGATACTGTAGCAGGAGAAGATCGGGACGCAGAGAATCATGGATTCGATTCAAAAAAGTCGGTCGATGACCCGCTACCGCTGCGCAAATACCGCCCCGACTACAAAACCATCAACTCAAATGCTACCATTCAAACAACTGGCCCGGCTAAAGATCGAGGCGCCGGACCGCAGGTCAGCTTAGCAAGGGCAGCGAGAACGGGTGTGGATGCTGATACGCTGGTTGGGAACAGTTTGGAAAACTGTTCTACACTGTTCTACACGCACGGCGCAAAAAAAAACCCGACTTAGTTTGCACTAAGCCGGGCTTCTCTATTTTGAAATCTGGTGGTTGTCACGAGCGTTGTTGACCAACGCAAGCTAGA
>JANPNA010000301.1:0-13523 GCA_031427235.1 Pirellula sp. | reverse complement strand
TCTTGAACGCGTCGATCGAAAGGCAAAATGGATCGCACAGCAGTGGCGGCACTTCGAACGGTATCAGCCGGCCGAACCTGCTCGTCGTTTCATCAGCGGCGAAACATACGTTTATCTCGGGAGGCAGTACCGTCTCAAAATCCGAACGGGCCAGAATTCGAGCGTAAAGCTCAAAGGGAGATTTCTGCAGGTCGAGCATTTAGACAGCAAGGATCGAATCGGTCTTCGGTCGCTTGTGGAGGGTTGGTACGGTGACCACGCCAAGGCAATCTTCGAAAATCGAATGTCAGTTTGCCTTGCAAATGGTTCTTCTTTGAAACTGCCATCGCCTCCAAAGTTGTTCGTCCGACCGATGAAACGACGATGGGGAAGTTGTACGAAACAGGGAAGAATTACTCTTAATGTTGACTTAGTGAAGGCTCCGATCCACTGCATTGACTATGTGATTGTCCATGAACTTTGCCACCTCAAAATTCATGATCACAGCCCGGCCTTCTATCGATTACTGTCACGCGTAATGCCCGATTGGCCCACAAGAAAACAGCGATTGGATTCGCAAGTTTGGGGCGATGCTGGCAGGTTCTATTCGGGTGCGAACGTACACTAACCACTTCTCCCGCTGCCTACACGTCCGCCCGTAAAAGAACAGTTTCGAACGAAGTAACGCAAAGTGTTAATGCAAAAGGGGTTATGAATGACGGAACAGGTTTTTGCGACTTCATGCAAACCCCTCTGGTGGATGTGGCGAGTTCGAGGCAAAATGTGGTGGTGATCCGCTAGAAGTGTCCTTTTGTTCGAATTTCCCGTCGGTTACCGTCGATTCGGAAATGCAAAATCTGTTAGGCTCCTCACCACTCAAACGTCCTCATTGCAACCAACCATCCCCAACGAGGGCTGCAGCCTCATGAAATTTACAGGTTTGATCCTTATCTGCGCATCGAGCTGTTTGGCCCTCATTTTGCCCGCGATTGGAGTGGTTCAGTTCCCGAAAATCCAGCAGACAGTGCCTCAATCGGCAGTTGCTGGAAATTTGCCTACTTCGTTTCCTGTCATGGCCCAGAACCCTCCCAGCGGCGGCCCAAACAGCCCGACTTGGACCCAAGCTCCATCGCAACGGGAGTTCTTGCCGAGTCCGAACAGTCTGCCAGTATCACCCTTTCCAGCACCGGCACACTTTTCAGCCGCTCCATCGACTCCACCCTCGCTGACCCAACCTTCTTTCCCCACGCCCGCGACAACAGCCATAGAATCAAAAGCCATAGAATCAAAAGCTAACGGCCAGAAGCTGGGGATGGGGATTTGGCTCTTGCTTGCGCCTGTTTGTTTGATCGGTCTTGCTTTGTGGACGTTTTCGCCAAACCCCTCTGGGGTCAAGCCGAAGTTTGCCAAGTAGAAGCTATTGTCCCCTTTTGCTCCTAGGCTGTGAATTTATTATTGTCGCCTTTTTCTCTGCAAAAGTGCGTATAAGCAACGCACTTTCGCGGAGCGAAAGGCGACAATAGCGTCTACATGCGACCGAGTCGGTCTAAGGCTTCATCAGCCCAAGGGCTTTGAGGAGACAGTTGCAGAAACCGGATCCAGTGCCGGACGGCTTGCTCGCCATCCGCAACCTCATCGAGACATTTCGCCAAATGGTAATGAACATCGGGATAGCGGTCATCTCGCGCAAGCGCACCTTGAAAGGCGGCGATGGCAAGAATGGTTTGGCCCGTTTCTGCCAACACACAGCCAAGATTGGCGCGCGCTTCAAGGAAGTCCTCATCCAATTCGATCGCATTGTAGTATCGCTCACGGGCCGCTGAGAGATCGCCTGTGCGATAAAGCAACTCGGCAAGCTGAAAACATATTTCCGCCGTCATCCCATAGCGAGCCAGAATAATGCGGTACCAACCGATGGACTGTTCTAGTCTGCCTGCATCTTCCAACTCTTCTGCGGCCTGCAGCATTTCGTCGCGTGTCCAATGCGTTATTTCATTCGAATGGGTATCAGGATAATCACCATCGGTCACGCTCGAACCAACACCCGATAGAGCCATGGACTGAAACGGGAGTGTGGCGGCAGGATGCGTCCGGTCCGAATCCGGTTCCACCGTATGTTCCAATTCGGTTCGGTCAAAGTCCAAGTGCAGTTGACCATTTGCACCTAGGAGTTGTTCGCCATGCCGCAAAAGCAATCGGCGTCCATCAATGACCAAATCCAATTCCATCAAAGAACGATTCTCAACCCACGGGGCGAAATCGATAAGCTGTCGCTTGATGTCGCTCGGTTTGGCACCGCGCGCAATCCAATTGGCCAATTGCCGTGCATTTTGAACTTGCACGAAATTGAAATAAGGCAATCGATGGGCGACTTTGGTGCTGGTGAGCAAGCCCATTCGATACCAACGCCGGATGTTGCGAACCGGTGTCTTGAGCAAGCCAGCCATCATCGCGGGCGTATAAAGTTGCATGTTCGACGATTCATCGACGACCCCCAACTGCTGCCACAGTTCGTGTTCGTGCAGGAGAGTCGTTCGCCCTTCGCGCAGCCCTCGCCGGATTGATTCACTCAACAAGGCGGTCAGGTCTTCTGCGGGTAGCTCTTCCGCTCCGATGATGACGAGATCCACGTCTCCGGTGAGTCGCTCAAGCGGGTTGCCGCCATGATCGCGAGCGAGCTGCATAGCCTCTTTGCGTGGCAACGCACCAAGCTTCCCGACAAAGACGATACGCTTACCTCGGAGAATCGACGCGGAATCGCTCATGGCTGCGAACGGCTTCGCGATGTGAGTCCCCAATCGGTCATGCGTCCGAGCAGTCCTTGTTTTGTCATGTCAAATTGCAGGGGCGTAACCGTAATGAAGCCGGCGAAGAGTGCGTTCAAGTCGGTTTCGTGGTCGGTGGGCTTAGGTGGCGGGTCATTGGTGGACCAATAGTAATTCCTGCCCTTGGGGTCCTGACGTTTGATGTAGTGGTCACCGTAGCGCTCCACACCCATTGGCACGCAATGGACCTCAGGCGTCACGCCGCTGCGAAACGCTTGTGTTGCTGCGGTTGGAATATTGATGTTGTACAGCTCGCTACTCTTCCCTGAATGGTTCAAGATTTGGCGAATGATGGCGACGGCCAGTTCCGCCGCCGCTTCGAAATCGGCGTGGGGATCGAATTCCAGCGAGACTGCGATGCTTGGTATTCGAAAGAAAGCTCCCTCGATGGCAGCCGCAACGGTTCCGGAATAGAGCACGTTGATACCTGCGTTCAAGCCGCCATTGATCCCGCTGACGATCAAGTCGACTTCACCACCCGCAAGTTCCGCAACGCCTAGCTTGACGCAGTCCGCAGGAGAGCCGTCCACAGCCCAACCGCGAAATGCGTCTCCGTCGAAGATTTCTTTGCAGGTTAGAGGAGATAAATAGGTTATCGAATGCCCAACGCCGCTTTGCTCCGTGGCTGGAGCCACCACGAGGACGTCGCCCAATTGAGCCAGGGCCTTACGCATCGCCAGCAAGCCTGGCGCGTGAATACCGTCATCGTTTGCAAGGAGTATCTTCATGCGAATTATTACCCGTTCCACTGAGACAAAGGATTGTCGCCTTTCGCTCCGCGAAAGTGCGCCTCGTTAACGCACTTTTGCGGAGCAAAAGGCGACAATTTTGCCACGCGTAGATTACGACCGCTTAGTGTTTGTGTCCATGTTCGTCGTCATGCTTAAGCAATGCCGTCTGCTCTTTGCCATCGATGGACGCGACTAGCTTGGATTGAACGCCCTTTGCGTCGGTGCCGCTGGCTTCCATCAGAGTCATTAGTTCCTCGCTAACAATAGAGAAGACCGAACCGGCGATCTTGGCGTTTTCCTCTTTTTCGAGCGAAAACGACTTCGTTTCTGTACCGGAAATGATATCAACTTTCACCGACTCGACTTTGGCACCTGCACTGACCGCCTCGTCCAAAAAGATAGAGAGTTTGTGTGTCGCCTCATCGTGAGCCCATTCAAAGTGAGGGCCGTTGGCATCGAAGGCTTCGACGTGTCCGCCATTCGGGCCGGGTGCACTATGATCGTGTCCTGCATGAGCATCCGATCCGCTTTTTTGACCGGCAGTGCTACCCTTGGTGGCCGTTTTTTTAACTTCACAGCCTGACGAAAAAACAAAACTGGCGAGGGCTAGGCTGACTAGCAAGAAGGATGTACGCATACTCTAACTCCGTTGACGACATGAATTGGGAAGGTCAGTCTGAATTGGAAATCAATATTTCCGAGCTTGCAAGGCGAAGTTGACGAACCAATCGACCTAGACAGTGTCCAGGTAGCGTGAAAAGCCTGTCTTGCCCATTCACTAGCCTCCCGAAACACACGGAAAGTCCAGAATTTGGCTGAATTTCTGTTTTATTCATCTTTTTCGATTCCGAACGCACATCTCCACTCGGCCAAGAGCCAGATTTTTAATGCCCGATGGCTCGCTCGGTCGCTATAATTAGGTTCAGGTGCCAAACAAACGATGGCAATCAACATTACAACCCCATTTGCAGGAGTAAGCATCCCTTTGCATACGCATGATCGCTCGGAAGGTTTGGCAAGCGAACGAAGTATTTTGGCCCGTTTGATTTTGCCAAGGGACGTCGCGGCTGAGGACCCATTTGACGAACTGAAAGGATTAGCAACGACCGCCGGAACCAACGTTGTCGGCAGCGTTATCCAACGACGAGAACACCCAGACCAGACGACGTATTTGGGCAAGGGTAAAGTAACCGAACTTCTAGGCCTCATCGAAATGCAGAACGCAGATGTCGTGCTTTTCGACAACGACCTCAACCCGTCTCAAACTCGGAATCTCGAAAGAGCCCTGAATATCAAGGTTATTGACCGATCGGAACTTATCCTTGATATCTTTGCATCGAAAGCACAGACGCACGAAGCTCGCTTGGCAGTCGAGCTTGCACAGCTCGAATATTCGCTACCGCGACTGAAACGCATGTGGACGCACCTTTCCCGTCAATCGATGGGGGTCGGAATGCGTGGACCGGGCGAAAAGCAGTTGGAGGTGGACCGCCGCCTTGCTGAAAAACGCGTTCAAGACTTAAAAGCCGAATTGGAAAAAGTCGAAAAACGCAAGGCCCGTGAGGTAGCATCGCGCGGCGATACATTTAGCGTTTCCTTGGCTGGCTACACCAACGCCGGAAAAAGCACCTTGATGAATGTGCTTACCAACGCGGACGTTGAAGCCGTCGATCGACTCTTTGCTACTCTGGACACGCGAACTCGCAAGTGGATGTTGCCAGGTTGGGGCCCCGTTTTGCTGAGCGATACCGTCGGTTTTATTCGCGACTTGCCTCACCGGCTCATTGCTAGTTTCCGTGCGACGCTCGAAGAGACTCGCCATGCCGACCTCTTGCTACATATCGCGGATGCAAGCAATCCGGCTGTGCTCCAACAGATTTCGTCGGTCTACAAAGTGCTGCACGAAATCGGAATCGACGAAAAGGAAACGCTATTGGTCCTCAACAAAGTGGATTGTGAAGGAGCCAGTGAGCGAGTTAAATCGATCCAAGATCGCTACCCAAACTCGATCCCGATCTCGGCTCATAGCGGATTCGGCGTCCAAAGACTCGCCCTTGCGGTTAGCGATGCGCTTACGAAGAATTTTGTGGAACTTGAAGTTCGGTTGTCGTTGGAAGATGGAAAGACCATCGCTTGGTTGGCAAGCGTGGCTGAAATCATGTCCAAGCAATACAACGATGACCACGCTCTGGTTCACTGTCGAATGCCTACCAGTGCTGCAGGCAAATTGGCGGGGCACGGTGCAGACGTTCGAGTCATTTCGGGCAAGATCCCGGTTGCCGCAGAAAAGAACATTCCCAATGATGCAACCTTTCTGCCACCACTGCCAAACGATGCACCTATCCATGCGGCCAGCGACTCGCTCACTGGCGGTACTGCATCCGGCGCGATCAGCGAAGTTGCATAGCCAATGGCTCGACGGAATCTAAACGATGCCCGGATCATTGTGACCGGCGCATCAAGCGGGATTGGTCGCGCATTGGCCATCCAACTTTGCCAGGGCGGCGCACACGTACTTGCCACCGCACGACGTGTCGAACGATTGAATGAACTCAGGGAACTTTGCAAGTCTATGCCGGGCGTACTTACGACGCTACAAGGGGACTTGACCAGCCCGCTGCATCGCCAAACGATCATTCAGCAAGCGACCTCGCAATGGAATGCGTTGGACGTCTTGATCAACAACGCTGGTGCAGGAGCCATCGGTCGATTCGATGACGCGTCAAGCGATCGCTTGAGGCGGGTGATGGAGATTGATTTCTTTGCCCCAGTGGAATTGACCCGGTTGTGCTTGCCGCTATTGAAGCGAGGCCGTAGACCTGCCATTCTAAACATCGGTTCCGTGTTGTCCCATCGGGCGGTTCCCAACAAAAGCGAGTATTGCGCTGCGAAATTCGCCATGCGAGGTTGGGCGGAATCATTGCGAGTGGAGCTGGCAACTCAAAGGATCGAGGTACTCATGCTGAGCCCTAGCACAACCAGTAGCGAGTTTCTCGATGCGCTGGTAGACACCAAAGCCGATGAAAAAAGTAACTCGGTCGGGAGTATGTTGCCTGAACGAGTCGCCCAGCTTGCAATCTCGGCACTAGTTCGGTCAAAACGCGAGATGGTCTTGAGTCTCGGTGGAAAATGCCTGGTGTGGTCCGGCCGACTCTTCCCACGCCTCACCGATCGAATCTTGGGCCGGTTCGCTTAAGCCTAGTGCGTAGTCCAGATTAAATAGTGGGGTAAGCATCTTGCTTGCCATCGAAACGACCGTGGAGAATCGCAAGCTGGAAGCTTACGCCACTTAATAAAAAAGCCATCGTCGAACACTAGTTCAGTTTCGATTGACGAGCTCGTCCAAATTCAGGACTAAGTTGGCGACCAAAGTATAAACGGCCAGCTCCTCGGGTGGCAACGATGCATCGTAGGGCTTCTCTCCCGTTGCAATGAGCCGCTTGGCGTCGTTCGGATTTTCTTGGAACCGTAATCGGAATTTATCCAGGGCGCCCTCAATGGCCTTCAACTCGGATTCATTCGGTTTGCGTGAGAGGCATTGCCTGAAAATGGACTCGAGACGTTCTTGCGGTTTTACGTTGCCATCGCGAAGGGTCCTTTCGGCCAGTACGCGCGCTGCCTCGACATACTGCACATCATTCATGAGTTGAAGCGCTTGGAGCGGCGTGTTGCTGCGCTCTCTGCGTGTGCAAAACAACTCGCGGTTGGGGGCATCGAAATTGCTCATGAACGGAGGCGGCGCAGTACGCTTGATGAAACTGTAAAGACTGCGTCGATAGATGGAGTCTCCATGATCTTGAATGTAGTAACGCGTATTGGAATCGCCGTAGCCAACTGGCTCCCAAATGTTCTTCGGTTGGTAGCCTTTGAAGGCTTGGCCTCCAGGCCGCCGATTAAGCAATCCGCTGACAGCTAGCACGGTGTCCCTAATCTGCTCGGCATCGAGTCGAATCCGAGGGCCTCGGGCAAGATACCGGTTTTCTGGGTCGATATTCTGTGCTTCCGGTGTGACAACGGCAGACTGTCGGAAGGCACTCGACGTAACCAAATCTCGCATCAGTTGCTTCACGTCCCATCCCGTTTTGCGAAAACGAAAAGCGATCGCTTCGAGCAGCTCGGGATGGGTCGGAGGCGAGCCTTGGGAACCAAAGTCGTCGCTGGTCTTGACCAAGCCGACACCAAAAACCTGCTGCCAAAATCGGTTGGCTGTCACACGCGCCGTTAACGGGTTCTCATCCGAGACCAGCCATCTTGCAAGATCCAAGCGACTGAGGCGATCTTGTTCTGACGACTTCGTTATCGGTGGCAATATTGCGAGCGTCCCCGGTGAAACCGCCTCTCCCTTTTGATCATATTGGCCGCGCGTCATGACAAAGGCGTCACGTGGTTTCGGACGATCATTGAAGATAATCGTTGCCGGAATTCGGCTCTCGATCATAGCCCGATCGACTCTGGCAGTGTGCCAACTGCGTCTTGCATCGAGGACGGCTGGGGACGCAGTTTCCGAAATGTGCATGCGATAGAACTCGGCTACTTGCGTTGCCTGTGCCTTGCCCGCATCGCTGTCCGGCCCGTCCTTGATGGCCTTGGCCACCGCGTCGCTGGCCAAGGGAACACTGGTCCCGTTGACAGATGTCCACCAAGTCTTCACATCCGACGTAAGTTGGTCTTCAGCCCGCTGATTTCCTGTGCAAGCCAGCCCGTCCCAATGGCAAATGCCGCCGAACAGTCCCAGCTTGATTTCTTTGACGCTTGCCCCGGCTTTCAATTCGGAGAGCGAAACCGATAGTTCCGTCCATCGACCTGGTTGCGGAAGTTTTCCTTGAACGCGATCTGGCTCCACGCTGACTAGCTTTGCATCGTTGGGATCATTGCTCCATGCCCAACGCTTCGATCCGGAATCGGTCTTGATATCGATGAAAATTGCTTTGGGTGGTTCATTGTGGTCCGTGAGTACCCAAACGCTGAGCTTTCCCTGATCTGGAATCCACATGGCTGTAAGGCCACCCGTAATGGTCTGCTCGAATCGGTGTCCAAACTCTTGCCGCAGCGCTCGACGCCCCATGGGTGCGCCGAGATCACTGGACCAACGAGCGTCATTGCGAGAAGTGTTTCTCAGGGAAGCCCCGATCGGAAACTCGTCGTCCATCCATATGGTCGTTACCGGTCCGGTTCGCTGAAGGTTCGCCTGGCTTTCGTAGGCGATCTGCTCTTTGTCGGATGCGTCCTGTTGGAGCTTTGCCAAGGACTGAGCCTCGTGTTCTTTTGCTAGTTCGAGTTGCTTGTGTTGTTCAGCGGTCGGCATGGCTAGAAATGGCCGAGTGAACTCGACATTGCCATCCATCGCCGGGTCGGCGGCACTATAGAAGAATGCATACATCGAGTAAAACTCGCGTGTGCTGATGGGATCGTACTTGTGATCATGGCAAACGGCACAACCGCCTGTCAAACCGAGCCAAGTCTGAATGGTAGTGCTCGTCCGATCGACCGCGTAACGAAATAGAAACTCGTCATCGATGGCACCCCCCTCACCCGTTGTCACATTGCAACGGTTGTAACCGGTTGCGACTTGTTGCGCGAGCGAGGGATTCGGAAGCAAGTCCCCTGCCAATTGCTCAAGCGTGAACTGCGAGAAAGGCATGTTGCTATTGAATGCGTCGACGACCCAGTCGCGATAGGCCCAGGCTTGTCGCTCGTTATCTAAGTGCATACCGTGCGTGTCACCGTAGCGAGCGACATCGAGCCAGTGCTTGGCCATCTCCTCGCCGTAGTGCGGAGAGGCTAAATACTGTTCGACCTGTTTTCTATAGTTGGTTTCCGTTGGGTTTGCCAAATAGGTTTCAACATCGGACAAACTAGGGGGAAGTCCAGTCAACGTAAAGGAAAGCCTTCGCACTTGAGTAATGGGATCCGTTGGGCCTTGAGCGACGAGCCCTTTGCGTTTCCGTTCGATCTCGAGAAATTGATCTATGGACAACGTTTCGTCTTTGGGCGGGCTCACTGGTTCGAACGACCAGTGTTTCTCGTAATTCGCTCCTTGCTCGATCCATTTTGCAATCGTTTGCTTTTCAGTCTCGGTAAGTTGCCGATTGGAAGACGGGGGAGGCATGACCGTATCCGGGTCCGTGGATTGGATACGCGCCCAAATTAAACTTTCGTCAAGTTTTCCAGGCACAATGGCTTGCTCACCCGACGCGCGTTTCGCAAAGGCTCCGTCGGCTATGTCCAAACGCAGTTCCGCTTCTCGCGTTTTGGCATCAAATCCATGACAGCGATAGCAAGTGGCGGAAAGGATAGGGCGAATGTCTTGATTGAACCTACGGGAATCCGAAGGTTGCTCCTGCGCAGAGACTGCATGGAATTGAAAAAAGCCGACCAGCAGGATGAGTGCTAGCATGTGCCAATGTAGTGGATTTCGTACCATGACCTTGCAAAACTCCGGAATGCCGACGCCTATCAAATGCTTATGTGCCAACCGTAATATAGTTCAACCGTTCCTGAAACAGAACCATGGCAAAAGTGGCGAAAGCTTCCAGCTTGCGGATTTTGCGTGACGTTCTGATTGGCAGGCAGGATGCCTACCCCACTTTTTAGAATTGACAACGCACGAGCCGCACTTGACGCAACTGCCTCATCTTTGCTAAATACCCGTGTGAATTTGGCATTCACGGCATCAAATGTCGTTTGGGTGCCGCTAGCAGTCCTGATTCTAGAGTGGGGGTTTTGAGATGTTTCTGAGGAAATGCCGAATCTTAGTCGCATTTGGAGTTCTCGCTGTTGGCGGTGGCTTGGCGATGGCGCAGTCTCCAACACCAGCCAAGCGACCTACCGAGACGGTCCAAGACGCTCCACCGACGCTTCGTAAAGTCCAACGCAAAGAAATGACGGAGTCTCCGTCCTCTCTTGGCGGCGAAGAATTCTTGCTTCGATACAACCTCGAACCGGGCATGGTCATTTCCAGCGAAGTCACACACTTAGCCAAAACAGATACCAAAGTCGACTCAAGCGAACAGAATTCGCATTCGCGAACGGTATCGCAAAAGACGTGGGAGGTCACCGGGGTTGCGAATGGCGAAATGACTTTCGAATATAAGATTTTAGAAATTGACATGTCCCAACGCATAGGGGCCGACATGGAAATTCGATACAGCTCCAAAAGCGGAGACGAACCTGCGCGTCAATTCCAAGCGGCTGCCGATTCGGTAGGCAAAGTGATTTCGACCGTCACGATTGATGAACAAGGAATGATTGTGGCTCGTAGCGATGAAACCAATCCGCCCAATCTTGGAATGGGTGACATTACATTGCCCGTTCCTAAAAAGCCGATTGCGGTTGGTGCAACGTGGGAGGTCCCTCGCGAACTGCGAATTCGTCGCGACGATAGTACGGTGAAAACGGTCCGATTTCGCGAGTTGTTTCGACTGGATAAAGTCAGCGCTGGGGTGGCTACCATCGCAGTCCGCAGCGAGATGCTCACTCCAATTACGGAGCCACAGGAAGAAGCTCAAGTGCTTCAACAGTTGAGCAATGGGACCATCAAGTTCGACGTGGATGCAGGCCGAATGATTTCCAAGGAACTCGGTTGGGACAAAGTTGTCGTCGGTTTTTCCGGAGCAGGCAGCGTGATGGATTACTCTGCCAGACTCGAAGAGCAAGTTACTAAAGCAGAGTTCAAAGCGGGTGCCAACAAATCTGCAGCCAAGGCCAAGCCCGCAACTGCGCGTTAGCTTTGCGTGTTTGTTTCCTGTTCCTTCGCCGATAGTCGGACGCTGCTAGCGTCCGATTCGAAATCTGCGCCGGCCAGCCAACCCAAAAAACGCACCGAGCACCTTGGTTCCAAGACTCGCAACCGAAGCCAGCGACCTGTCAGGTGTTTATTTATGGAGTCGCTCGAGCTCAGAGAGCTATTCAGCACGGATCTCCTATCCGCATTCGATTTGGGCGCGGCAGCGGTGGGCCCTTCATGGTTTGTTTGTAGCTGCCAAATATCGCTTCGCTGGGATGAACTCAGCGGGAGCGTCTCGTTTGTTACGGCAGCAGTAGCATGGCTACGTTGACGTAAATGAGAATGCCGATAATGTCGCTCAGGCCAGCTACGAATGGATTGCTCATCATGGCGGGGTCTAAGCCAAGTCGTTGGAAGATCAACGGCAACATGCTTCCCATGCACGTGCCGCATATCACCACACCCAAAACCGTAATCGGGATTACCATCGCGGCGTAAACAGTCGGTGCGAGAAATAGCGCACAGAAAAACCCTATCAACCCCATGAAGCTACCGAGGACCAAGCCCATGATAGCCTCGCGTCGGAGGACCGTTGCCCAGTCGCGGCCGAACACATCCTTGGTCGTTAATGCCGTAATGACCAACGTAGAGGATTGGCTACCCGAGTTGCCACCGCTGCTGATTATCAACGGTATGAACAGCACCAACCACTCGTACTTCTCAAGTTCAACTTGATAGCTCTTTAACAGAAAGGCTGTTGTGAGGGCTGCAAAGAACAAGATCGTCAGCCAGATGCCTCGCTTCCACGACAATGTCGTCAGCGGAGTCCGCATATACGAGTCCTTTAAGGGTTCCACCGCCGCGATACGTTGAACGTCCTCGGTGGCTTCGGCACGCACCACGTCGATCACGTCGTCGTGCGTAATGATACCCAGCATATGACGCTGGTCATCCACGACCGGTATTGCCAGCAGATTGTAGAAGGCTACTTTCTGTGCGACTTGTTCCTGGTCGTCCTGGACGTTGGCGGTGACCAAGTCCGTCTTCATCAAGTCGACGAGTTTCGTTTCAGGTCGACCGATGGCCGATACCAGTGCTCGCGTACTGACAACTCCGCGCAAATGGTTGGTGTCATCGGTGACATAGATGTAGTAGATCATCTCCAGCCGTTCGGCTTGTCGACTGAGTTGGTCTAGAGCTTGCCGCAGGGTGAGCGTTTCGGACAGGCAGGCTGCCTCGGTCGTCATCATGGCCCCAGCCGTTCCCTCGGCGAAGGTCTGCAGTCTGCGAATGTCGCGCCGATCCGTGGCGGGGACCAAGGCTAAGATTTGATCGACACGCTCGGTGTCTACTTCACGCAGCAGATCGACAGCATCGTCGGCTGGCAAGTGCGTGACGAGCACGGCCACTTGCTTGTCGTCTTGCGTGGCTAGCAGTTCGACTTGTCGGTCCCAATCGAAGTACTGGAAAATCTCGGCTTGCAAGCCAGGGTCGGCATGTTGAAGTACCTCCCAGGTTTGCGAGCTTTCGAGCCCTTCCATGAACTCGGCCGTTCGGGCTGGGTGCAACGCAACACAGAATTCGCGCAGTTCCTCCGAAAGCTTGTCCGCAAGCATTTCTCGAAGTTCTGGGAGGAACAGAGTGTTGATCATGTTGGAAATATTCTTTCGCGAGGCGAAAGGTCGCACGTGTTGCCCGGAAAGGGCTTTGATAGGCCCCCATTATGATCAAAGACTCCGTTTCTGATAGTGGCTGTCTATGTGCATCTACCGAAGCACGTAGTGCTTTATGCCGAGGGTTCTGCCCATCTCCTCTAGAGTTATGGTAAGTATCCATTCCGTGTGTGCAAAGTGGGAGCCAATGTTAACGTAAGATTGGATCAAATGCCCGGTGTTACAGTGCAAGGACGAGTCGTATCGATCTCGGCTGAAAGTTTGCAGCGCACGACATGGCGACTCAGCTTCGAAATGGAATTCTCGCTAAGGAGCCTGCGGTCGTGCTTTCGGGTGAAGTAGAATGCGACGAAGTCTATATTGTGGCAGGACATAAGGGTAATCCCGAGGCAGTCAAAAAAAAGGAAGGGAGGGGCGTCGAAGGCGTTGGAAAGGCGAAAGAGGTCGTGGCACATTGGAGAAAGAGAAGCCTCCCGTCTTTGGGATGATTCAGCGGTCCGGCGAAGTGGTTATTCAAATGCTGGCAAACGTCCAGCAGGTAACGATCGAGCCACTGATGCGCGCCTCGATTGCTATCGGGACAATCGTC
>JANPNA010000300.1:0-10914 GCA_031427235.1 Pirellula sp. | reverse complement strand
ATCTTAAGGCGGGCCGATTTAAATCGTAGCGGAAGCTGTCAAAGCTTTCGTGAATGCTGGACGCCAACGAAATGCTTGACGCATTCCGCTACTATGGAACGCTAGCGAAAGTGTTTCGCGGCCCAGCTTAAGATCGACGCCCAGTTCCCGACTTACTGGAAGGGATTCGAGCACCAGCACCGCCATGCTGAGCACGAGGTAGCCGTGTGATCTTAAAGCTGGGAGGAATCCCAGCACTGCAAAAATTAGGCGACTAAGCCTTTGGTGATCAGCATGAACACATCCTCAAGGCTTGGGTCTTTGTCGCTGAAGGATTTCATCTTCACGCCGCCCGCTATCAGATGCTCCATCAAAGCTGCAAGACCCTCGTCATCGGTTTCCAATTCGGCGGTTGCTTGATTGCCATCAATGTCCAGTCCCCTCAGAGTCGGATCACTTCGCAGAATGGAAATCCCTGCATCTTGATTGCCGATAAAACGGATCTCGACTATGCGATTGCGCCGAATCTTGCGATACACCGAGTCGATTGGTCCGTGCATCAGCATCTCACCCCGTTCGATGATTCCAATGGAGGTGCAGCAGTCCGCTAGCTCCGAAAGGATGTGGCTGCTGATCAAAATCGTCTTGCCCATTCGGCGAAGCTCTTTTAACAAGGCTTTGACTTCGATGCGAGCGCGAGGGTCCAAACCGCTGGTCGGTTCGTCCAAGATGAGCACGGGTGGGTCATGCACCAAGGTCTTGGCTAGGCACAACCGTTGCTTCATTCCGCGCGACAGGCCATTGACGAAGTCGTCCCGTTTGTGCGTTAGATCGAGCAACTCAAGAACGTCGCCGATGACTTGCTTGCGCTGGGTTCGCCCGATTTTGTATGCGACCGCAAAAAAATCGAGGAATTCCCAGACCTTCATGCCGTCATAGACGCCGAAATCATCCGGCATGTATCCGATGCTTCGCCGAACGTCCATTGGACTCTTGTTTACGCTGAAGCCGTTCACGCTGCCGTCACCACGCGTGGCTTTGAGCAACGTGGCGAGAAAACGAATGGAAGTGCTTTTGCCCGCACCATTGGGACCGATAAACCCGAAAAGCTCCCCTTTCTCAATTGTCATGGTGACGTTTTTGACGGCCGTGAATTCGCCGTAGTCCTTGCCAAAATCGTTCAATTCAATCATGAAGGGTTCGCAGTGAGAAAATGGAGATCATGTACCGTCGCCTATGGCTCAGGGTTAAACGATTGTACACTAACCCAAGTACAACCGGTTTGATTCAGGTTGAAATCAATTTATCGAACTCCGCCTCGCTCAGAACAGGAACACCTAGACTCTGGGCTTTATCGAGCTTGCTACCAGCCGCTTCTCCCGCAATCAGAAAGTCGGTTTTCTTGGAGACGCTGCTGGCCGCTCGACCACCTCGCTGTTCGATCAGTCGTTCTATCTCGTCGCGAGAGTATTTGCTGAGTGAGCCAGTTACGACCAATGTTTTCCCGGCAAAGACCCCGGAATTATCAACTGCGTCTTCGGCAGTCGCGTCCAAAAGTACGCCAGCCGCTCGAAGTTGCTGGATCAATTCCAGCCCGTCGTCGCTATGGAAAAAGTCATAGACGCTTTGGGCGATGATGGGACCGATCTCATTGGTGTTACCAATCGTTTCTAAACTAGCAGCCATTAAGTTATCCATGCTTCCAAATCGCTGTGCCAGGATTTGAGCAACGCGTTGCCCCACGTGGCGAATCGAGATGGCGTTGAGAGCACGCGTCAACCCGCGGCTCTTGCTGTTAGCTATGCCCTGCAACAGGTTCTCGGCCGATTTCTTGCCCATGCGTTCGAGCGACATGAGCTTGTCGAGCGTAATCGAATAAAGATCGCCAAAGGAACCGACCAAATTGCTATCAACCAACTGGTTGACGAGTTTGTCTCCTAAGCCTTCGATATCCATGCAGTCACGCGTTGCGAAGTATCGCAGCCTTTGTCGCCATTGGGCAGGGCACTGCTTCGCTACACATCGGATATAGACCCCCTGTGGGTCCTTGACCAATTCGGATTTGCATTCGGGGCAATGCGTTGGAAAGACATAGACGGGCAATTCGGTCTCCCGGCGGTGTTTTTCGATTCGGACAATATGCGGAATGATCTTGCCCGCTTTTTCAACGACCACCCAATCCCCGATCCGGACATCCTTGCGCTGAATCTCCTCGATGTTGTGCAAGGAAGCTCGGCTAACGGTAGTGCCAGCCAACTCGACGGGCTTGAGTTCAGCCACAGGGGTAACGGTCCCCGTTTTGCCGATTTGCGTCGTAATATCGAGGAGTTGCGTTACGGCTTCGTACTTTTCTATCTTGTAGGCGATCACCCAACGAGGGCATTTGGAGGTCGTACCGAGAGTTTCCCGCTGTTCGAACGAATTGACTTTTACGACTAGGCCGTCGACCTCGAAATCCAAGGCGTGCAGTTCTTCGACAAGCCGGTTGCAGTGAGCGATGGCATGCTCTTCGCTAAAGAAGCATTGAACGCCGGGGGTTGTGGGGATTCCTAACTCTTTGACTCGTTTCAAAAAATCCATGTGGTTGCGGACATGGAATCCGTCGCAGAAGCCGATACCGTGACAAAAGAAACGAAGTTTGCGTTGGGCGCAAAGCTTGGAATCAAGCAGTTTGATGGAACCCGCAGTAAGGTTACGTGTGTTTTTGAATTCCGACTCGCCAGCCTTAGCACGTTGTTGGTTGAGGGTGACCAAGTCGGCATTGGTCATGTAGATTTCGCCGCGAAGCTCGAGGGACTTTGGGACGTTTTTTCCGCGAAGGCGTTGCGGAAGTCCTCGCAGCGTTCGAATATTGTGTGTGATATCATCACCGACCTCGCCATTGCCTCGCGTCACCGCTTGGACCAGCAATCCGTCGTCGTAGCGAATTGAGGCAGCCACACCGTCCACCTTCAGTTCGACAACCCACTCGATAGATTCGTCTGGAAGCAGCGTTCGAGTTTTATAAAAAAAATCACGAAGCTCTTGTTCCGAGTAGGTGTTTTCGATGGAAAGCATGGGGACACGATGCGCGACCTGGACCAGCCCTTCCAACGGTTTATCCCCCAGACGTTTGGTTGGGCTATCCGGTGTCGCAAGTTCGGGAAACTCTTTCTCAAGGTCGGTGAGTTCCCGGAGTTTCCGATCGTAGTCGAGGTCCGTGATGGTGGGTGTTGTTAGAACATAATAGTTGTGATCATGTTCTCGAATCTCTCGGCTCAATTCGGCAACGCGTAAAACGGCGTACTCTTTGTCAGGCTTGTTCGTCATCTATCCGCCGCTCACTTCATTGGGAGGTTGTACAGGTGTTTCTACGTCGGACACGGATCCCTCCGTCGGCTCTGCCAGGAAACGATAGCCAGCGTCCCGAAGCGTTAAGAAGTGCTTTGGTTTAGCCGGATCCGATTCGAAAATTTTTCGAAGTCGCAGCATAAACTGATCGACACTTCGAGTTTGCATTTCTCCATTGACGTCCCAAACTTCGGAAAGCAACTCTTGACGGCTGATCACTCGTCCCTGATTTTCCACAAAATAGCGGAGCAGTTGAAGTTCTTTGTGTGTCATTTTGATATCGCGATTTTCGACTCGAACTTCATACGTTTCAAAGTTGATCGAAGCCTTGCCAAAAGAGATCGAAGTCACTTTGGTCGGAGACGCAAATGCGGCGGTTTGATTTTGTCGCGGATGGAGTTTGAGCAGGTTTTTGACACGCGCCAGCAGCTCATCCAGATCGAACGGCTTGTTCAAATATTGATTGGCTCCACAATCAAATCCTCGGGCTCGGTCTTCAGGTAGGCTTCTCGCGCTCAGAATGAGAATTGGCATCATGATGTTTTCGTCGCGAATCGTTTCGCAAACTGCGTAACCACTCATGCCGGGCAACATCAAATCGAGGATCATTAAGTCAAAGGCAAAATGATCTGCTTGAACGAGACGAATGGCAGTGGGGCCATTGTCGACGAGCGTTACACGGTAGCCCTCTGCCTCAAGATTGTACTTAACAATCGTGGCAATATGCTTTTCGTCCTCGACGATGAGAATGTGCTTCCGAGCTCGCATGTGGATTGAAGTTCGCTGGAGAGTTAGAGAGTTGAAATCGCGGAGTCACCTTCAATTTTGGGGACGTCCGAGGGGCGTAGTCTTGCTTTTGGAAGTACCAAATCAAATCGCGTTCCGCTGTTTTTTGGCAAGTCAGCTACCCGGATCGAGCCTTTGAGCCTACGCACAACCGAACGCACGAGGAACAAACCGAGTCCTGTACCAGGTTTGGTTCGCTCCAATTCGTCGCCAGCTCGATAGAAGCGTCTAAAGATCTTTTTCCGAAGGTGTTTGGGAATGCCCGGCCCATTGTCGGCAATCGAGATCTTCGCGGAATTGGATTGCGGGTCAAACTCCACCACGATTTGGACCGCAGGCGGCTTCCCTCCGTATTTCAACGCATTGTCGATCAAGTTGCGCAGCAGTATCTCGATGTCCACTTGGCGGGACCAGATATCGCAGGCTGGCGAATCGACAACGAAGGACCCGCAGGGTACGTGGTGCTGATTTGCGATTTTCGAAATGCACTCGTGCAGGATCGATTCGATGGCAACCCATGTTTCGGGTTCTGGCGAATTGAATTTTTGTTGCAAGCGAGCGACGTTTAGCAATTGAGTTATCAACTGATCGAGCCGTTCCACATCGTCTAGCATCGAGCTATAAAACTCTTGTTTTTTTCCTTCATTGATGTTGCGCTTTCCCAGAGTTTGCAGGAAGAGTTTAAGGGAGGCAATAGGACTCTTCAATTCATGCGTAACGGCATCGATAAAATTGCTTTGACGCCGATTGAGATTGATTTGCTGGATACTCCAGATGAGGTACAAAACCACCCCGGCCAGAACAAACAAGAACATCACCGACCCAACGCTCAACAGCGCCCAATAAACGTTTGAGCTTTTTTGGCTGGTAATTGCACCAAAGACATTGAGCAATACCCAGCCAATGGTGAGCCCAACCAGCAAGACAATCATTACGATTGCGAGTAATATTGGCCACTTGAGGCTTTTTCGTTCAAACATGCGTTACGAAAAGTGAGATTGGGACCAACACCGGAGACCCGCCTGTCGCGCTCCGCCGAGCATAGCGACGGTCGCAAAACCACCCAACAGTGTGGATTTGGAGGGCAAAAATCCGTATTTAGCGTATCGCAAACGGACTCGTTGGGGAAACACTTAGCCTTGATTTTAAAGAAAAATGGTTTTTAGTAGCAAACTGACCCTGACCGCAATGGCGAGGCTACGTACAATGAAGTGTCACTCAAAATTAGCAGTGCGTCAAAGGCGGAAGACGCACCTTTAGTTACGAAGGAATCGAAACGATGACTCCTGAAGCAGACAAAATCCAGTTTTCACGTCAGATTTGGCAGGCCGCATCGGAGCATGCTCATCGTTGTTTAACTCGACGAGAGTTTTGCCCAGACCAATCCCGCATTGAAAACCTCCGTTGCGTTCATTTGGTAGACGAATCGGATTGTCTGTTTGGGAAACAGATTTGGTGTTTTGAAGCGATCGGGATTGACCAAGCAGGTCGTCGCCATGTTTTGTATGGCGTTTTGGATTTTTCGATCCAGTATGGACTTCTCGAAGCCTCTCAAACCGCCATGTTTGAGGATTCCGATCATCGAGAAAAATTTCTTCAAAACGAAACGAAACCAACTACCAAGTTGGTTTACAAATATCCATCGACTCGATTTTGGGTCTATTCGGCTTGGTGTAGTATTTCGATTCTATCGGTGATTTGGATTACGTTGCTGGTTCAGTACATGAATCAGTGATGTCGATTCAGGCGGCATGTTCGCGATTCCACGCGCCTCACTCTCCCGGTGAATGCAAAACTGTCGTTGACCTAATGGCCCGTCTTTTTGGCGTCCTTCGCCGGTTTTTTAGTGGCCCCATGACTGGTGGTTGCGGCTCCATGTGCGTTAGCTGCGGCTCCATGACCGCTTGTTGCTGGCTTCTTGGCCGGAGTAGCGTGGCCAGTCGTTTTCTTTGGGGTTGCTCCGTGTGCATCGGTTTTGACTTTTGATGCTACGGCGGGTGCGTGGGGCTTTGACGCGGGCTCGCCATGTCCATCAGCCTCCTCCGGACCGCTTTCTGGGACGTGGTCGGCTGCGGTTAAGTCTTCGGAGTGATCGTCCGTCGCTGGATCGCGTAGGGTCGCCACCAACCGTCTCGGCATTTGCGAGTTGCCATGCGTGACGAATTCCAAATTCGCGTTTTCGCCGGATTCTCGTACTTCAGTCACCACGAGATCATCGATGGACGAGTCACCGATGGTTTGGACCAAAACCTCCATTAGTTGCGATTTGAGATCCGCCAAATACGGATCGATCAACACCTTGCTATCCAGTTGCCTCAAATACTCTTCAACCGACTGGCGAATCTGGGCTTTGTTAAGATCGATAAGTTGACGACTTTTCATGCGATGATTGAGTGGCACAATCGCATGCAGCCGCATCTGAAGGGGTGCTTTTTTGCCTGTTTGAAATGCCAGGTACTGCCCCAGGTCGACTTCGCAAGATGCGTCGATTTTTGCCAACGAGGCTTGATGGCGGATCACGCCGACGATGCTTGCGTGCAGTCCGACTAAGACGATCACGAGTAGGCCGATCCAATATCTTCGAATTGTTTCAAGCATGGCAAAACCATACACTTAGGACATCGCGGTTCTCGCTTTGGGTACAATCCTCAAAGCTTGGGAAATTGAGACGTTCGCTCGGCAACCCTAGGCCATGATTTCCGGTCCACGCTCGTCCAACACCTAAAATTGGGATTTTTTACTATGGTCACCGTGCTACTCGAGCAACCCTGGATTGTAGGCGCGGTGGGAACGATTTTGACGGTTGTAACCCTTTACGGATGGACCCAGACTGGGAATGCGATCGCTTTCAAGACTGGCCTAGGGTTCGCTGTAGGATCGATTTTGCTTATGATCCTGAATCTTTGGATCGTCACAGACGCGGAACAGGTCCGATCTTGGCTTGTCGAAGTAGCCGCAGAATTGGAAAGCAATCAAGCCGACAAAGTGTTGAAGAGGCTCTCGCCGAACCAGAGCGATCGGGTTGCGAATGCGGCAGAACGAATGAAGTTGGTGAAGTTCACGGTCGCAAGAATCACCAAAATCCATAGTGTCAAAGTCGATTACCAGGGGGCAAACCCCATCGCTTATGTTCGCATGAATGTTTTTGTCGAAGCAGAGAGTTCGGGCATGTCTGGCAAGGTTCCACGTTGGGTCGGGCTTACGATCGAGAAAAAGGGCAAGGAGTGGCTAATCGTCGATTTTGAGGACCGGGAAGCCCAACATGAGTTCATGAACTCGAGTTCGATCTCGGAGGCGATTGGACCGGGCTTCCAAGGTGGCCGCTGATGACAAATCCACCTGACCGCAATTTGCCAAGGGCTGGTTTCCAAAAACACCTCTGTACTTTATCGGGGCGTTGGTCCGTTGGCACCCGACTCAGACCATCGACCGATCATCCTCATTGTGAAATAGAGTATCAATCACCCACTTGCCCTATTTGTTGTCGTCATGAAACTCGCCCGAAGGCCCTTCGCCATTTTCGTCGAAATCGACGGTGTCTTTCGCGTCCCCTTCGCGACCATCTGAGTCAAATTCAACCGTTGCTTGTAGGCTAGGTTCTTCGTCGTGGGTATCCAACTCCGATTCTGGGATTCGAAGATCCTGAAGTACGCTTTCTTGGGAAGGCTGTGCGATGAACATCTTCATGCGATTGTTCGGCGATTCCTGTTCGAAAAACTTCGCCATGACCACGGTGATATTGTCGGATCCGCCACCTTGCTTTGCTAAGGAAACCAACTCTTCGCAGATACGTTGAGGGGCACCCAACGCGGTTAGGGTCTTTTGTATTTGAAGATCGGAAACGTGTTTATTGAGGCCGTCGCTACACAGAATGATCGAGTCGTTTGGTTGCAAATCCAGTTTGTAGATATCCGGATAAACGCTCCGTGCCCCAGCTCCCAATGCATTTACCAGCACATTTGACCAATGGGACCGTTCCAGTTCCTCTGGATCAAGTTGGCCGTTTTTCATCATTTCGTTGGCGACGGTGTGATCCCGAGTGACCAATCGTAGTTCGTTGTTTCGGAACAGATAGCAACGCGTGTCGCCAGCATGGACGACGAACATTCGAGGCCAGTCAACATAAGCCATCGTCAAAGTTGTGCCCATTCCCTCGAAACCGTCGGTCGTTTTGGACCGATCCTCGATGGCTTGGTGGGCTTTCTCGAGCATGCTTTTAAGGTCGTCCACAAACATGTCTTCATTGGAGGGTCCAACACTTGCCACCCAACTGGTGCTGTTTAGAATGGCGTTGGCGCAGAACTGGACTGCAAATTTGCTTGCTTCATTTCCACCCCGATGTCCTCCCATACCGTCTGCGACCAAAAACAAATGCCCCATCGATCGGCCGAAGAGTCTTGCCCCTGGCTCGAGTTCTAAGGATCCAGAACGAACGATCACGCTTCGCGTTACGTCAGCGACCAAGAATTGATCCTGATTGTCAGACCGCAATTTCCCCGTGTCCGTAAGCCCTGCCGATTGTACATCAATTTGTTTCATGGTGAACCAAGGTGCTGAGTAAGCCGACACGGTGGTAAGTTAACCGACCAACCCCTATGATATCAGAAGAAAACCGCTGAGTGTTTGCCATTTTAATCGAGCCTCTGCGTTACTGGCGGCGTTCTTTTGCATCGGAAGCCAATATTTACACAAGGTAACTTCACGCACTGGTGGAGCTAAGCACTAGGAAACCAATCTATGTACCGCGTTTCACTCCTTCAACTCTATACTTATTGGTTGTTGTCGTTTGTGCTCCACCCATTCGCGGTATCCGCCGAAGGCGAACGGATGATTCGACTTTCGATCGTCGATGAGGATACTAAACTTGCTATCCCTGCACGAATCTATCTCAATTCCGAAGTCGGGTCGGCGTACTACTTTTCCGTGGACCATTCCCTTGGTTCGGCCGTTAACTACGACAAACAGAATTGGATCAACAAGCAATCGATCGAGTACCATACAACCGTTAGCGCGCATTCGTGCCTCGCAAAAGTGCCAACGGGCAAGTATTTGCTTACCATCGAAAGCGGAAAGTCCTATCGCGGTTTTGTTCGAGATATCGTTGTGGCGGACGACGATATCGAACTGGTCGTTCCCCTAAAACGATGGAATGATCCTGCGGCCAGGAAATGGTATTCTGGTGACACGCACGTGCATCGCACGATCGAAGAATTACGCAACGTCGTACTCGCCGAAGATATCAACGTTGCGTTTCCTCTGACGCATTGGGTCACACGATACTCAAAGCTGCTGTCGGCTTCCATGTGCAAGAGCCATTAGAAGCCATTGTTGAAAGTCCTTTTATCGCCGTGCGAGGAATGCAAAGTGATCGTTGGATTGTCACTTCATGGACACCATGCCAGCGGGTCTGGACAAATCCTCCAGTGCCGTGCATTCATTCCGATCCGATCTTCCCCGATTGCGAGCCTGGGCAAGTCGTATCGGTGAATGGGACTTTGAGGTTCTACCAAGGACTCGATGTTCGCAGCCTTTTGAAGTAAGGCTATGGCGATTGGCAGATTGCATTATCCCAACCCGATGCGTGAGCGAGGGACGATTCTGCAAGTCCCTCGCTCACGCATCGGGTTAGCATTGGTAGTTTTCACGTTTCCGCTCGACTAGAAGCCGTTTTAGTTTCTAGGCGTACGACGATCGAAGCATTTCGGATGCTGCCATCGGGCTAGTATTTGCCTCGAATTCGCGATTCGACTTTGTTTTGATAGAAGCCGGCGAGGGCTAGATGTGTGCTTTCCGAAAGTGGCATCAAGTCGCTTGCCCTCGCATTGAGTCTGGCCTGTTCTTTTCGCGACGCCCCCGGGATGACCGTTGTCACTTCGGGAAAATCAAGGCACCATCTCAAAGCCCAGTCCGCCATGGACCAGCCTGACGGAATGAATTGTCGGAGCTCATCGACTAATTCCAATCCGCGTTCGAACGGCAAACCTGCGAAGGTCTCGCCGACGTTGAACGCTTGACCATCGCGATTGAAGTTGCGGTGATCTTCGGCTGCAAATCGAGATTCCTTGGACATCTTTCCACTGAGCAATCCACTCGCTAATGGCAGTCGTACAATGATCGAGACTCCTCGTGCTTTGGCCCGCTCAAATAGTTCTCCGCTCGGTTTCTGTCGAAAAACATTGAAGATGATTTGCAGCGAAGTCAGGCCTTCCACGGTGAGGCAATGCAGAGCTTCCTCGACCGATTCGACGGACGCTCCGAAGGCCTTGATCTTACCCTCTCGCTTCAATTGCCGGAGAGAATCCCAGAAGGACTCCCGCTGCATGACTTCCAAAGGGATGCAGTGCGTTTGAGTCAAATCGATTGCATCGACGCCTAGCCGTTGTAGGGATCGTTCCGTGTGGAGACGAACGCTGCTCGCGTCAAAGTTCTGAGGCCAGCCTGGATCGGAGCTGCGACCTAATTTGGTTGCGACAAAGAATTGCGTGGGATTGGCTTGGGACCTTAAAAAAGTTCCTATTAGGGATTCGCTCCTGCCTTGCCCGTAGATATCTGCCGTGTCGATAAAGGTAACGCCGGAATCGGCTGCGGCTTGAAGTGTTGCCAACGCTTCCGACTCAGGGATTTCGCCCCATTCGGAACCACCCAGTTGCCAAGTTCCAAGTCCAATTTCGGAGACCATGTCGTCCGTGTCTGCAAACCTGCGATGTTTCATGGAGTGGTGGAGTGGTGGAGTGGTGGAGTGTTGGAGGGTTGGAGGGTTGGTCGTCCAGCTTAGTCACCCTCCCTCTGGGAGGGTCGAGCGAAGCGAGGGGAGGGTGA
>JANPNA010000299.1:0-2353 GCA_031427235.1 Pirellula sp. | reverse complement strand
CTTTTGGGAGCATGCGCGGCGTGTTCTCGGTAATGCCACCGCCGGTTATGTGCGCCATGCCGCGCAGGTCGAATTCCCGCATCAGCGCCAGTATGGTTTTTACGTAGATCCGCGTTGGTCTTGTTAAAGATCCGGCACGATTCGGATCTTTAACAAGATCCACTACGGCCAACCGCCATGGCTAAGAATCCTTTGTCGCTGCAACGCTTCTCGTTGCGGCTAAGATGTGCCCCCAACCGATCCTTCCGCTCATCGATCGAGACTGGAGACAGGAAATCATCAACGCGTTCGAATCGATCGGATGTCTGCGATTCCTCTAAGTTTGGCCCGTTTGATTTGAGTGCTGCGATACGTCGTTGCACGGAGGTATAGTCGCTCTGTTCTAGAGCTGAGGTAAGAATCCCCCGAGTAAACTCGGGGGCATTGCACATCTTGCTATTTTTCGTTTTTGAAACCAGCTTCGAGTAGCTCTTTGTAACCTGGTTTCAATGGCCTTATTTCGTATCCATGTTTTTCTAAGATCTTCGCCGCCTTCAACGCTCGAAATCCAACCATGCAATGAGTGTAGATGATAGTGTCCTTCGGCAACTTATCTCGCAACGCAGTCGCGTCGAATTTGTCTTGTAGATCTCGAAACGGCAAATGAATGGCCCCCTCGATATGCCCGTCGTTCCATTCCACCAATTCGCGAACATCCACCAGGACCGCCTTCTTGTCAGCGATCCGCTCCTTAATTGTCTGCAGCGAATCCTCGGTGTGCTTCAGTTCAGCCAATAGATCCACAGCACCGGAGGCCATGGTCAGAATCGCAGTTGGCAATGTTTTGTCGATATCCGGATAGTAGTCTGGCGCATGCAAACTGAGGGTTTGGCCTCGACGTTGCATGGCATCGAAACGCCCTGACTCAATGGTTCCAATCCGGTACATAACGCTTGGGACGCCTGCGATACCGAATTGACTAAAATCCTCGCCTCCCATCACCTGATCGGCCTCGCCGACTCGGTCTTTTCCAAGCGTGTTTTCAAGCGTTTTCCGGAGTCGTTTGGTCAACTCCACGTGATTGTGAAGAGCTGGCGTTCCGTCGGAGAGAGTGATGGTCGGCTCCTCAGCACCATACGCCATTGCGATGGCTTTGGCTTTACGATGGATAGAATCGATCAGCAACTTTCTAACTTCTGGAGTGTAGCTTCGAACAGTCAACTGCAGATCGCATCGGTCACTGATGATATTGTGCTTAGTGCCAGCGTGGATTGCACCAACGGTGATGACCGCAGGCTCCGTCGGCTTGACCTCACGGCTCACGATCGTTTGCAAACTCATCACCAATTCTGCTGCCTGAACGATCGGGTCGATCGTGGTATTGGGAGCCGCTCCGTGACCACCGCGCCCCTTCACGACAATGTCGACACTGTCGACATTCGCCATCATGTAACCTTCGCGCAAAGCAACCGTGGTCGCTTTGGATGCTTCGCAGTGAAGCGCCAATGCGAAGTTAGGTTTTGGAAACCTTGTAAACAATCCGTCGTCCAGCATCTTTTGAGCACCGCCACCGCGCTCTTCGGCCGGTTGTCCAATCAGCATCAAGGTACCGCGCCAACGATCTTTGTTTGCCGCCATCAATCGGCCCACCGCGATCAAATTGGTCATGTGGACATCGTGCCCACAGGCGTGCATGACGCCTGCCGTTGCACCGGAAGCGAGCGTGGTTTTTTTGGTGGAAGCTCGCGGCAGACCGGTGACTTCACTCACTGGCAACGCATCGAGATCCGTTCGAAGCATCAGGGTTGATCCCGCCCCATTTTTCAGCAAGGCTACTACGCCGTGTCCACCAACGCCAGTCGTTACTTCAAATCCGGCTTTCTTCCAGGCAGCGGCAACGTATTTGGCCGTTTCCACTTCCTGGTAGGAAAGTTCTGGATTCTCATGGAGCCACCAGTAGTCGTCAACCAAAGCAGGCAGATTGGCATCGATCCAGGATTTTATCCACTCGGTGGATTGAGAATTCGGACTTGCGGTTGGCTTTGGCTCCTGCCCCGAGGCAATGAACCCGCATGATAGGACAACACTGCAAAGTCCGAGCATCGACGCGAAACGAAGTTGTTTCATGAGAAAAACCCTATAATGATAATGAAACTGTGGCTTCGGAAAAAATGTGACCGAACCCCAACGGGCAACGTTGTGATTCAATACTTCCAACGATTCCTAAGGTTGAGTGGGAGCTTGTCTCCCGTCAACTTTGTTTTGGAGTCCTACTTTGCACACAACCTGTTGTACTCGCTCCGGCCTCGACCGCCCACGGCGGGCGAGGCCGGAGCGGGGTGGGGGATTTTAAGTGCTGTGCCGCACATGGAGG
>JANPNA010000298.1:0-12655 GCA_031427235.1 Pirellula sp. | reverse complement strand
CCCAAGCAGTGGCGTAAGCTTCCAGCTTGCGTTTAGCACTGCACGGCAAGCAGGATGCTTACCCCAAGCAGTGGCGTAAGCTTCCAGCTTGCGTATAGCACTGCACGGCAAGCAGGATGCTTACCCCACTGCACGGCAAGCAGGATGCTTACCCCACTACGATTGAATTGCTGCCATCGAACGACTCTTTTCTCTATGTTTTCGCGATCGACAGGTCGGTGTTTTTCAAAAGGTGCTCGAGTCCGCTTTTGCCAACCGGCGGCTCAATTTGCCACGGAATGAGCACTGTACGATGCGACCACTTCTTCATGACTTCGCGAATATAAGGTTGTTCATGCAGTTGGCGTTCTCGCAAAAGTGGATCGTGAATTGTCAATGGCGACAAACATTGATTGATGATCCATGCGTATGGTTCGATTTCGGCTCGACGCAGGTCGCGTTGCAACGACGCTGCTTCATGCACGGGAGTTGCTTCTGGAAGCGTGACGATTAAGACTCGCGTAAAATCCGGATCGCGGAGCCTTGGCAATAATTGCACTACGGCTTCAGGCATTTGATTCGATTGACGGCTGACTTCACGGTGATATGCCAAGGCGGAATCGAGGAGCAATACCGTGTGGCCCGTTGGTGCCGTATCGAGCACCACAAAACCGTCGCTGCCCTGACCAACCGCGTCCGCAAAAGCGCGAAAGACTGCGATCTCTTCAGTACAAGGCGAACGCAAGTCTTCCGCAAGCAGCGATTTGCCTTGTTCATCAAGTCCACCACCCGCGTTGCTCATCACGTCCTCCGCGTACTTGGCAGTCTCGGCAACTGGATCGATTCGGCTAACCGACAGATTCGCAAAAGTTTCACCCGCGACTGCAGCTGCGATGTGGGCTGCTGGATCTGTAGTCGAGAGGTGGACGGTGAAGCCTCTTTCTGCCAAGGCGACGGCAACTGCCGCGGCGACCGTGGTTTTGCCAACGCCTCCCTTGCCCATTGCAAGGATCACACCATGTTTCTTTTCGGCCAAATCATCTATTAGTTCAGTCAACGGGTAACCGTTACCGTCCGGTTGGTTACCGTCCGGTTCATCCTTTTGTTGGTCTAATAACCGGGTGCTAACGCCCTGCGGCTGATTGCCAAGTGCTGTTTCGGCGGGTACGCCAAAGCTTCGAAGCGCTTCGATGCCGAGGACTCCACCGCCAGTCAAGGGGATGATTGTTCTTGGTAAATGCTTGATCTCCTTCGGTATTGATTCCATCGCGGTTTCGCCACGCTTCTGCATCGCCAACGCATAGGGATCACTTGGATCGGTGGCTTGAAAGACTCCATTTACAACGAGATGCTGATTCCCCACGCCAAGACCTGCTAACTCGTTGCTAGTGCGAGCCGCTTCACGCAACGCCGTTCCCTCGGCGCGAGCAACGAGAACCAGCGTTGTAACCTTGGGATCCCCGAGCGCTTTGACCGTATCCTGATAGAGCTTTTGTTGTGCTTGCAACCCCGCGAGTGGTCCGAGGCACGAGGTGCCTGTCGTGTTCTTTTCCATGAATCCAGCCCAGGCTGACGGCAAGGTCAATAATCGCAATGTATGACCTGTTGGTGCCGTATCAAATATCACATGGTCAAATTCACTCGTGGCGGATGCATCACCCAACAGTCTTGAAAACTCGTCGAACGCCGCAATCTCCAAAGTACACGAACCTGAAAATTGTTCTTCCATGCTTGCGACCGCCGCAGCAGGCAACATGTCACGATAGGGCCCGACCATTCGCTCGCGATATTCTGCAGCGGACTTCTCTGGATCGAGGTTCATCGCTGAGAGTCCCGGAACAGAAGGAACCATAGTTGGGTGATGCCCAAGCGGAGTGCCGAGAACTTCATCGAGATTCGACGCTGGGTCGGTCGACACAAGCAGAACTTTCTTGCCAGTATTTGCAAGTCGAACGGCTGCGGCACAAGCGACTGACGTTTTGCCGACTCCACCTTTGCCAGTGAAGAAAAGGTTGCGTGTCGTCCGTTCGAGGAATTTCATGAAATAGCCTTGATTTTGGAATCAGGAGAAATGGTGGATTTAGCAACAACCTGTTGATCCACAGCATCCACTGGACTTAGCAACGGGTAGAAATTGTTTCGAAGCAGTCGCGTCGACCCAGCCCGCCATCACTTCTCGCGATGGGTATTCTTTGCGACTAACGATTTTGCCGTTGACTAGTATCAGTGGCAGGCAATCTGTTCCTTCGCTACCCAAAAGTTGGTGAACCTCTTTGTTTTCAATGAACGCCATTGGCTGCTGAGCCAAGTTAAAGCGTTCCACTTGATTTCCTTGAGACTTGAGCCAGTCAAGGTCCGCTGCAAACTGAGGCAACACAGGATCCATTTGTGGACCGCATACTCCGGTCGAGCAGCACATGGGTTTGTCGTAGACCTGAAGGTTGTTCATAAGTTCTTTCTTTACGAGAGGGTTGGTGTCGAAATTGTCTGAGTGTTTTATTGCATGAACACGAACGCTCGCTTCAAAGGCGTTTGCATCGATTGACTTCAGAAGGAAAACACAGGCTGCTTAGTCTTTCGCAGGCCCTTGGGATCTTGGATTGATGCTACAGTTTGGGAGGGAAACACGCAATCTCGGCAGTCCAGATTCGGACAAGGATATTCCCTTAAGCGAGAGCTCGATGAGTTGCTCAAGTTTCGATAATTCTGGATTCAAATTGTCCCTAATTCCTAGGCAATCGTCGAGAAGCAAGATCCGCAGGTCTTTGTGAACGTGAAGATATTGCAAACCGACGTCTCTAAGGCGAGCGGCGATGTGAAAACTACCAATCCTAACCCGATACGTAAGTGAGGGACCTGCGAAATTGTCCCTCGCTTACACTTCGGGTTGGGATACTCCACTCTGTCGCTCGCCTAAGTAGCGTTTGATAGGCAGTTCAACAATCGAAGTGTCATGCGAAATGCGAGTTCCCACGGAGCGAATTGACCACGAATCCTACAACGCGAATACCATGCATATTCCGGATTCCACGACCAACCGATGCATGCATTGCAAGCATCATTCGAAGGCTCCGAGTTCAGCCTCCCATGTGGGCCACTCGATATTAACCGGGAATGCGAGAAAATCGACACAGAAAAGCGAATGCTTGCATTGATTGTTACCGCACTCTTCGTAGATAATCGAATAGTCCGTTTTTGCCGACCAAAGTGTTTAACTAGTCAGTTGGGCTTAACATGAAATTCTCACTCGTACGCAATGCAACTTTTGGAATGGCTTTGTCCTTAATTCTCTCGTTGGAGTCAGCACAAGCTCAGCTTACTGGACTCGGTGGCCTTACGGGTCAGGCGCAGGGGCTTGGCGGCTTAACGGGTGGAACGACAACGGGTTTCGGGGGAGCGACGGGTGGAGCGACGGGTGGAGCGACCAATACCAAACTTCCAGGTTCCTTTGGAGGGCCAGGTACGACCGGAGTTTCTATTTATCCAAAAGACTTAACGTCGCTTAATCCATCGACCGCATTTTCCAACGGCACATCGGTATCTGGTGCTGCAACTGGCGGTGTGGGTGGGATTGGGCAAGGAGGAAGCGGCGCTACCCCATTCGGCACAAACGCATTTTCTTCGACCACTACAGGTGGATTGGGAGCGACTGGCGGTCTTGGTGGGGGACTTGGCGGAGGCCTCGGCGGTGGACTTGGTGGTGGGCGATTGGGAGGCCTTGGCGGAATCGGTGGCCTGGGTGGACTAGGGGGCGGTGGCGCAGGTAACACCTCCGCTCAGGCAAAGAAAATGATTCGTCCGATCGTCAAGGTCGATATCGAAACCGAACGCCCGACCTCAGCGAGTAATGCCATTAGTGCTAACAGTCGTTTGGGTCGAATACCTCTCCCCAAGAAACTGCAAGGCGTGACTTCGTCCGTTGATGGAGGCATGGTCGTGCTTCGCGGACAAGTGGCTACCGAGTCGGATAAGAGGCTGGTTGAACGGCTGGTGAAGTTGGAGCCTGGAATTGATTCGGTACGTAACGAGGTGATAGTCCAGAATAGTCCATTGGAGCGTATTCAGGCAACACCCAACCGTTAACGTTTTTGGTCGTCATGTTGGTTTGCGTGACCGGCATGGACGCACGTGGACTCAGGCTCATGTTAGCTGGCGCTGTTTGTGGTTGTGATTCCAAGGTCGATGGCATTGGAGCGGCGATTGTAGTATTTGTCGGCCCATTCCCATTTGCCCCCATCTGAGCTGCCATGATGCTGGATGCCGCAGCGAGCTGCTGCGTCTGAAACTCCGTCATGGCGGGCGGCACTTCCCTAGGTAGTGAATTGCGCATCAGCGAGCTCGACGGTACTTGAATGGTGGTCGTTCGCAATCCACTTTCCTTTGGTCCTTCGGACCTGGCAGGGTCCGTCATTTGACCTTGATATGGTACGGGAGACGTGGCAGACGCTTGTTGGATTGCCGTTTCATTGTGGTCACTCTTGGACGTGCCAGGTAAGCTAAGATTGGCAGCGGAGCCGCGAACCATTCGTCCATCCTTAGTTAGGAAAGTTGGAATAAGCATGATTTTCTTTGGAGCGCCGTAGGCTTCATCCCACGGAATCCAAACGCTGTAGGAAGCTCCCAGTTCCCCTTCGGAGAAATGGGTCGTAAACTGTTCGGCGGTAAATCGGAATCGTTTGGTGGCTTGGCTCAAGTCCTCGGTTGTCTGCGTTTTGTTGGTGTCGTCGAATCCGTATACAACCATGTCCCCATCGACCGGGATGGCCTGCGTTTTTTCGTTGTAGAAATAGAATCGACCACCGAAGCCACGTGTTGCAGGTTTGCCTGGCAAAGTGAGTATGTCGTGTGACCAAGTTACATTCATGCTTTGAGGAACCTGATATTCCTTTTTCTTGAATGAGAACCAACTCGAATCCTTTTTCTTCTTCTTGCTCGCCGAGGAATCCGTAGTCAACGATTCGCAGCCAACGATCGAAATGGCCATCGCGATCGCAGTGCATGCGAACAGGTACTTTCTTGCAAAATTCATAATGTTGGTTTTCATGATTTCTACGGATGGCATTTGATCTAGTATTGAGAGCAAGGACTAGTATTGCAACCTGGAGTTGTTTCGATTTACTTGAGTTGAGGAATTGCCAATCGGTTGCCTTTCTACATGCCGCCGGCTTCATGCCGGGGGTTCTGACCATCACTTCTAGAATGATGGTAACCATCCCCCGAGATAAACTCGGGGGCATTTCAATCTTCCGCTCGCCTTAACGGCCATTGGCAACGCGTGCTACGGGCGGTGGAACAGGTTGATACGAGGCAGGTGCAACCCCATAGGTGCCTTGTCGCATGTTCTGCTGGTAGGACGAATTTTGAATAGGCGAAACTGAATTCACGGTTGGCTGCTCGGAACCGTTGCCAGCTTCAATCAATGTCTTGGCCCCTCGAACGTCGGACCGAACAGGCGTATTTGTTGAGTAGCCTTCGAGCATCTCAATACCTGGAGAGCCGTTCATTGGATCAGGTTCGCTAGGCATCATCCTTCTAGGTCCGCTTCCATTTTCGAAATCGACAGTCGGTTGCAAATCTGGATAGATGACAGGCGACGCCGCAGGCCCCCACAATCCATTGCCAGGCGAGAGACCAACGTCGCCGTGAATGTTCAAAATGTCCGCCATGCAATAACTCATTCGCGAAGATTCAACCTGTTTGATCATCTCCAGTTTTTCATCGTTGTTGAAGTTGATGACTCTCGGAGTCATGACCACCAGCAACTCTGTACGACTTTCAGATTGGCTATCGAATCGGAAGAGTGCTCCAGCCAAAGGAATGTCCGACAACCATGGAATTCTTCGCGATCGAGTGCTACGGGTCTTGGTGATCAACCCGGACAGGACGACGGTTTGTCCGTCGTAGGCCGTAACTCGAGTCTGAGCCTGTGTCGTGTTAATAACAGGCGAACGAATCACATCACCAGCCGCACTGACTCCGATGGGGATTCCGCTATCGGTTGGGCCTAAGCTCGAACGGGTTACGGCCACGATCATGTTGATCAGCCCGTCCTGATTCGTACGAGGTTGAATTTGCATAATCAGCCCGACCGGTGCGTCCGCAATATTCTGTTGCGTTCCTGTCACCCCCAGCGTAGATCCCTGAATTCGTGGCACAAGCGAACCGACCTGGACGTTGGCAATGTTGTTGTCAATCGTCATCAAATGAGGTCGAGACAGGATTTGAACTCGATTGGCATCCTGCAAAGCTCTAAAAAGCATATTGACCGACTCGCTACCCGCCGCCAAAACCAAACCGCCGTAGCCTAGGGCTGCGTTGGATCGTCCGAGTCCAAATCCTGACGTTCCCATGCCAGCAACGTTTTGCGTTCGTCGTTGTTGAGCCGCCGGTGTCGTAATCCCGAGAGGGGTAGGGTTAACGTTGAACCCAGGACTGGTCAAAGTACCACCGCTGGCGCTGTTTCGATCGAATAGCAACGAATCTTGAAGACCGAATTCGGTTCCTAGATCAAACTGGTCATCGAGCGTAACTTCCGCAATCAAGATCTCGACGGAGATCATCGGCTGTTGACGATCGAGACGTTCGATGACTTGCCGAATCATGGGCATGTAGCGTGGCATCGCGCTGATGATCAGACTGTTCGTGTTCGCTTCCGGGACCACATAGACTTCACGATCCGTTCGCTCGATAACACTATAAATTGAGCCGACTGCCTGACCTGCTTGCCCGACGGGTGCCGTTATTTGCTGCAAGAACGTGCGTTGATTTGTTATCAACGACGTGATTGCAGTTGCCACATCGGTTGCGGAACTGTTTCTCAGCCAGACCACTTCGAGCGTTCGTTGTTTCGCGTTGTCTTCGTCCAGACGCAAAAGCAGCACCTCGATGACTTCAAGATCCGCTTGGGAGCCCGAGACGATAATGGAGTTGGTTCGTGTCTCGGTCGCGATTCTTAGTGGAACGAGCGAGCTTTCGGCACCACCGGAAATCGCGGCTTGGTTAAGGCCAAACAATCCTCCAAGACCAATATTGGCTTGATTGGTCGTCTGGGTTGTCGGCAAACCAAAAGCCTGTTGCAAAGCGGTCGCCAAGGTTGTCGCATCGCCATTCTTGACTTCGAAGACCTTAATGCGTGCTTCGACGCTTGACGGAATATCCAATTGATCGATGAGGGCTTTGATCAGGGGCATGCTTCTGGTGGGAGCACGTACGATCAACGCGTTGATGGTTGGGCTATTGTTGACCACTACGCCGGTCAATAGGCCTGAGTCGACGCGTTCCATACCTTTGCGAGGCACGAGGGTAATTTGGCTACTAGGGACCTTGGCCGTGGACGCGGCTCCACCCTGCTGCTGTTGCTGTTGTTGTTGTTGTTGGCCTACGCCGGTCGTTGCAGCTCCTTGAGTGCCGTTGATTGCGTTGCTCAAAATGGTTTGCAAGTCCGACGCGATGGCATACTTGACTGGGAAAATGCGGATTTCGCTCTCGGCCGGGCTGGAATCCGCGTCGATCTCGGCCACAAGGCGAGCTACTTCCGCTTGGTCTCGCGGGGAGGCTTGAACAATCAAGGAGTTGGTGCGGTAGTCGGCAACCACTTTCACGCGGACAATCATAGCTCCGGATGTCGTTGTTGGTGCGGCCGCGGTGGCCGCAGGGGGTTCACCGAAAAAGTTTTTGATGAGCGTTTCAGCGTCGACAGCAGACGAATTGACCAATTTGAAAACGCGCAGTTGGCTGTTGGGATCTAGCGGCGTATCGAGCTGCTTGATGACATCCTTGAGTCCCGACATCGCTTCCTTGCGACCGATCAAAAGCAATACGTTGGGCTGTCCCAATGCAGTGATTTCAATTTGACCTTGACGAGGTGTAAATACCTTGGTGTTGAGATCCTTGAGGATGACTTCGAGGGCTTGACCGTTCACATGGGTTAGTGGAACAATCTCGATTTCGGGTTGCGTTTCGGTGCTTTGCTTTTTGATCTGTTCGATCACCTCTTGCACACGTTGTACGTCTCGCTTACTCCCCTTGATGATCACCAATCCCATTTCGGGAACAAAGGAAATGTCGACGTCACCGATGAGACCACTGCCAGCGCTGACTGCGTCTGGAGATGCGATGATGGTCGCTCGTTCGTCGTCCCCAGTCCGTGGACGGATTTGTGCCGTTCCGGTCGCTTCATCTTCTTGGCCAGGTAGTTGACCGGGTTGTTGATAAGATGCCAGCTTGACCAATTTGAGCGCTCGTTCGATGCGTTCTGGGGTCGCTGGGTTAATCGGAATGATTTGAGTCGGGCGGTTTGGATCAGACTGTCCGATGTCGATGGCAGTGATGACCTGAGTCCATCCCATGACGCTAGTCGGAGTGCCTTGCAACCGTACTTCATTGTTGCGACGGTCGACTTGCATGACTTCTTGGACGGAGTCCTTCGAAACTAGCTTTAGCTGAGCGAGTTCGCCGTTGTTGCTGGTCGAAATGGTAAGCCTCGATCCAGCCAAACGCCCGACGGCGTCCTCAAGTTCTCGCCACGAGATGCGTTGCAATTTGTATTGGTTCTGTTGGACCGTGCTAGGGATAATATTGCCTCGCAGGTCGATGTTGAGGCTACCAACCTGGCGACGCGAAGCCTCGACGAGTTGTGCTATCTGCTTTTGCGTTGCATCTGGCGCCAGCACCATCAGCCGACCTGTGTTCGGTTCATTGGTGACGCGGACGCGTTTGTCTGCACCGAACTGTGTTTGGATTCGCGCTCCAACCTCACCCACGTACTCTAGAGGCACGTCATAGACTTGCAATTTCGCGTCTGCGACGACGGGAATTGGCGCTTTGACGCCCGGCGCTTGATTCTGGCCTTGAACAGGCGGTGGCAATACGAATGGTTGTACGCCAGCATTTTGGAGATTCGACTGTCCCGGTGGCATCGCAATTGCGTTTAGACCATTGCGTGGCGAAGTGGGCTGTCCAGAGTTTGGTTGTTGCGGCAATTGAGCAAAAACGTTCACACCAACAAAGCATGGTGACGCGGCCAAGATCGCCATTCTGAGGATGTGGCGGCTGAGGCGTTGAGAAGTTTTACGTGTTGTCACAAGCCAATTCCCTTTTTCAGATCTCGGGCAGTCGAAATGACACGGGCCCGCATTCATCGTTGTAATCGGAGCTTTCGGCACACGTGCTATAGTCAAAATAGACCTCCAAGACGGTAAACCTTGACATTTTCCAACTATGTCGGCCCGGCGAGTTTGTCTGGCCACAGTGTAGAACGGCACTCAGTGCCGTTTCTCTCGGCACGGAGTGCCGAGCTACTCTTTGTTGCAATCACGCTTTTTAGTCCGGTGGAACCAATGTGGCGCCAGCTCGGCAGAAGCCTCGCTCTCCCATAGCCCTATTCATTTTGCCTGTTTTAGCCATAATCTCACGATTTCCAGATCTTTCGAAATCTCTTGAACTGCTCCGATCGAGGAAACACAAACAATGGACGATAAGCTCGCTTACCAAGGAATCACGTTTGACGATGTCCTTCTCGAGCCCCGATACAGTGAGGTTCTTCCATCCCAAGTTGATGTCAGCACCCAACTAACGGAGAGGATTCGTCTGTCGATCCCTCTGCTCTCTTCCCCTATGGACACCGTGACCGAAAGTCAAATGTCCATCGCGCTTGCAAAAGTGGGTGGATTAGGGGTTATCCACAAAAACATGAGCATCGAGGCTCAGGCAGAAGAGGTCACCAAAGTAAAACGTTCCGCCAACGGGATCATCCCGGATCCAGTCACCCTAGTTCCAACCGACAGCATTGCCACCGCACAAGACATGATGCGGAAGCAAAATATCTCCGGTGTCCCGATTATTGAGCCCAATGGACGATTAGCAGGCATTCTAACCAGACGGGATCTTCGTTTCCTCGAGTCCTCGGACTTGCCTATTTCCTCGGTTATGACCAAAGAGAATTTGGTAACGGCGCAGGGGAATGTAACGCTTGCGGAAGCTGAGCGGATTTTAACGGATAAAAAGGTGGAGAAACTTTTACTGGTTGACGATGAATACAAACTAACAGGTTTGATCACGATCAAAGACATCGACATGATCCGAAGTTTTCCTAATGCTTGCAAAGACGAGCTAGGGAGACTGAGGGTCGGTGCCGCGATCGGGATGTTCGATTTCGAACGAGCAGAACAACTGATCGCACGCGGTGTCGATGTACTCATTGTCGACAGCGCTCACGGTCACTCGGCCAACGTCATCGAAACGGTCAAACAGGTTAAGCGACAGTGGTCCATCGATGTCATCGCCGGAAACGTAGCCACGTTTGAAGGGGGCAGAGATTTGGCCAAAGCTGGCGCAGACGCGGTCAAAGTTGGAATTGGTCCGGGTTCCATCTGTACAACCCGTATTATTTCCGGAGTCGGTGTCCCGCAAATCACCGCAATTTACCAAACCACCAAAGCATGCCAGCAAGCAGGCATACCGACCATCGCTGACGGAGGAATCCGTTATAGCGGTGACATTACCAAAGCCCTCGTAGCGGGTGCTAACTGCGTAATGATCGGCAGCTTGTTTGCAGGGCTTGCTGAAAGTCCAGGTCGGATGATCCTGTACCAAGGTCGAACCTTCAAAGCCTATCGAGGCATGGGTTCTCTCGGTGCAATGATCAAAGGGTCAAGCGAACGATACCGTCAAGGCTCACAGGACCAGTTGTCGAAACTGGTTCCCGAAGGGGTCGAAGGGCGTGTGCCGTTCAAGGGACCACTGGCAGATTATGTTTATCAACTGGTTGGCGGGCTTCGAGCTGGAATGGGATACTGCGGTTCCCAAACCATCGCGGAGCTTCGCAGGGACGCACGTTTTATCCAGGTTTCGGCCGCAACGGTCCGCGAGAATCACCCCCATGACATCGCTATTACGCAAGAAGCTCCAAATTACAGTTCGGAACTCACTACGTTGTCAGACAACTAGTCGGATATCGTGCCCACATCCTAGATTGCGGCACCGACTGTTGAATGCGCTTCGTGATTCACTTCCATCTGGCGCTGGTTGGTTAAACGGGTTACTTTTCGGGTTGGTGATTGCTTCACCTTGTGTCGCTCAGCAACCCGCAGCTTGGTCGCCGCAGCCATTCGCCAAACCTAATACTGAGGGATCAAGCACGCAGCCGAAGGTTATTCCTCCAAATAGTTTGCGTCCGAACGAAAAACAACCCAACGGGGACGTTGCTCGCTGGGGCAGCCCCAACAAAGAGGCACGACCCACCAATTCCGTTCAAAGCTTCGCTCCTGTGATGCCTCCACAAGGCACACAACCTCCGACCTCGCCCCGTAGCGGTTTCGAGCTTTCCAACGGGGTCGAATCGAATGCAACGCGTACTCAAGTTACGGAGCCCGCACAACCGACTTCGCGTGTCCGATTGGCGTCCTACAATGAATCCTCCGTTGAGGCTCCCTCTCACGAAAGACGAACCAGCGGAGTATGGTACGATCGAAGTGCTGCGAACGACAACGCCAGCCTGCGAACGACGAAAATACAGAAAGCAAGATTTCAGGAGCCTCAATCAGAAGCTCCTGCCCCGTTCCTTCCACCAGCCACGGACAAATTACCTGCCGCACCGAGCATTCTAGATAACCAGTTCGACCGCAACTCAGCCCGTTCCCTCAACGAGGTTCTAGAACCCAGTCCAAGCAAACTCCAAATCCCGCCAACCAAGCCTGGCCGATCGCTACTAGAACAAGAGCAAATACCTTCGAACCCATTTCCTGGCACCAAGACGCCAAAGCAAGCAGACGATGAATCATCTCCGTCGGACTCCAAAGAACCACCGTCGATGAATTCCAGAAAAGATCTGGACGCTGCTCCATCGCCACCCCGGCGACTAGACAGATCGGTAGTGGATTGCGACTCCGTTCGACTGCTTGCCAAAGAATCCGATATCACCAAAATCCGAATTGACTCGTCGCCCAGCTTTGTCGAAGGTTACAAAAACAAAGACCGATCGGCTGCGAACACCAAAGAAAGTTTCATTGCCAGCGCACCCATTCGACCTTGGCTTTCGTACGAAGGGCAAGTCGTGGCTGAAGGAAAGCTTGTCGATTTGAAACTGGGATCGGTCATTCTCGAAAGAGCAGACGGAACTCGCACCTCGTATTTGTTGCACAAGTTGAGTGACGCAGACCAAGTCTACGTAAGCGAAAAATGGGGTTTGCCTGTCACCTGTTCCATCGACGACCGCTCTTTCCCAAGTCGCGACTTTGTCGACACCACCGTAACTTGGAAGGCCAGTGGCGCATGCCATAAGCCCTTGTATTTCGAAGACGTTCAACTGGAACGATATGGACATGAATGGGGCCCAGTTGTGCAGCCAATCCTATCCACCGCTCATTTCTTCGGCGACGTAGTTGTGCTGCCATACAAGATGGGAATCCATCCACTGAATGAATGCCAATACTCTCTCGGCTATTACCGACCGGGTTCCTGTGCACCGTGGACGATCGGTCCAGTGCCGATCAGTCTTCGAGGTGCATTGTTGCAGGCCAAGGTGGTAACGGGCGCCGCTTTGATATTGCCGTAGGTCCGTCGCTCCGCCGACGGACGGTCAGTGTACCAACCGACCCAATTGCGAGTTCCATCCGTGAATCATTCTAAGTCCAAAAATCCATGGATCGCCGGACTAAGTAGCTTTGCAATCCATCTC
>JANPNA010000297.1:0-2875 GCA_031427235.1 Pirellula sp. | reverse complement strand
ATCCAACATAACACTTCGTGGCCCCGATGCCAAAGATGAATCACTTGTCCGGTCCGAATTAGAGGAATTGGTTAGCAATCGACTGAGCCTTATGCCGGAAGGGTTGGAAAAAGTTCTTTCCAAGCAAAATATCGCAGACATTCTCACTTACCTCGACACTTGGCGAAGCAACCGAAAGTCATTTCCGGGAAATACACCGGCGATTGTGAAGCCGCTGCCGCAGGGCGCTGTTTTGTCCGCTCAATCTGCAGAGATTTACGGGTCAGCCATCGCATTCGAGGAGCAATATAAGAACATAGGAATGTGGCAGGGCAAAGACGATTACGTAGTGTGGAACGTGGACTTGCCGAAAGATGGTACGTTCGATGTTTGGATCGACTGGGCATGTGAAGCAAGTTCCGCTGGTAACAGTTTTGTATTGGAATGTGGCGACCAACAGATTTCGGGAATTGCGGAATCCACGATCACTTGGGCGAACTACCTTCAGAAGAAACTAGGGACCATACGACTTCCATCAGGTTTGCAGCGATTCACGATGCGTCCGGCATCGGAAGATCTGAAAGGTGCCTTGCTCGATTTGCGAGCAGTCTATTTGGTTCCGGAAGGCCAATCCTTGCGATTGAATGCCATGTCACCTGTATCGGGCACTGTCAGTACTGAGAATAAAAACACCAACACCGCGGATTTGAGCGAATTAGCCGCCAGGATTTTCGATGACTCGCAACCAACGGATGCGAGAATGGAATGGATCAAGACGAACGTTTGGCGGGCGGCAGAATTGGTAGCAGCAATGACAAAAGACATGCCGATGAACGAAGCGGAAGAGTACCGACGCATTCCTTGGCTATGGAATGTAGCCATCGCAGCCGGCAAAGAAAACGATGCGCAGGTACTCCGCGAACTCTTGCGAGAGAGTCTGCCGATGGCCGGACAACCGCTTCGAGACTGGCAATCCGTTGTCATCGGCGGAGGAGTCATCAATGGATTATCACTGACCGGCAACTGGCCACGAACGCGCGTGAAAGAGATCATTAAGAGTGAAACCGATCTAACGACCAGGTGGGCTCGATGCATTGAGCTTTCGGCGAAAATGGCCGACGACGACAAGGTTAGAAAAGGAACTCGATACGATGCTCTCCGCATCGTTGCGATGAATCCGACTCAGCAAAATCTCGAGCAATTGCAAAAATACCTCGAGCCGAGCATAGACGGTGAGTTGCAAATGGGAGCGGTCAGCGGATTAAGCGATGTCGATTTACCGGTTGTTGCAACCTGGATCAAAGAGAGGATTAAGGATCTCAGACCGACCAATCGTCGCTTGGCCATTGAAGCCCTCGGACGAAACGACGACCGGCTATCGGCATTGTTAGATTTGAATCACTCCGGTGCGATCCAACGCCAGGAGGTGCCAGAGACGGCCATCGACAAGTTGCGTCGGACCAAAAACCCGTTGCTTCGCACCAAAGCGCAGTCGATCTTGCAATAAACTGAAAAGTGTACGAGTGCTACCTTACGAAGCGCTTGGCTAGTATCGACGCGGGTGGTGCAACTATTTTTCGTTGGTCGAGATCAAGACGTTTTATGTCAACCTAGATAAATGGGTTCGTCATCGCATCCGAGCATGTTATTGGAAGCAGTGGCGCAAGACCGGGGCTCGAGCCCGAAACCTCATGAAACTCGGCCTGTCGCGAGAAGACGCGGTGCCATTAGCATCTAGCTCCCGTGGTCCTTGGTTTATGTCGAAGTGTAGAACGCGGATTGACAAACGATTGTTCGTTGCTCGTCTTGGTCTAGCCTGCGAGTACCAAATTCTCTGGCATACTTAGGTACTCGCGAACCTGTAGTTGCATTCGATCTAATTCCGCAAGAAAGCCACCGGCCGACAATCGGTAATTTACCAAGTTGGTCTCGACCTTACGTAATGTTGCAAGTTGATTCTGAATCCATCGGACACGTTCAAGAGTCGTTGCCAGCTCGTCGTCATTTTTGATCATGCTCTCAATCTCCAATCTCTACGATTCCACGGAGCCCACCATCTCGTTTGGTTTGCCAGAACTCTATTGTAGCTTGTTCGCCGCCAAAAGCGGCAGGTCGTCGCAACCAAAATACACTTGCACCAAAATGTGCATCTGCCGTGGCATGATCGAGCAACAAACGAACTTCGGGATCAACCTGAGAAGCATCGAAATCATCGTCGAATACCATGAAGACGTCTACGTCATTTGGTTCAGGCTTGTCGGTGACAAAAGATCCATAAATGATAAAACGCGCGAGATGCCCTGAACGCTTTGCGACAGCAAAAATCCGCGTGAGCCTCTCAAACACCAAAGTGCGAATGGTACTGCCAGCCCCAAACCTCGTTTCGACTTCTTTGAGCGACGAAAGATGGACGCCAGGAGGTAGTTCGCCGCCTGCATTGAGAACTGGAAGTGTCATTGGGTTCCATACTACTGCTACGAACAACGATGTTGACCGAGCGGCGGCCAAAAATGCGTCAATCAGGAAGCGGTCGGACCGCCGCTGCGGTCCAGTACGCCCAACATGGGCGTGATCTTGTGGGGCACAAATCCCCTGTACTTAGTTCAGGAAACTTTCACTAGGAGTCAGTATACCAAATGAAAATCCCATGAGGAGTAAAAAGGGGACGGGGGTAATTTACGGGGCGGGGGTAATATTGATGTTTGGCAGTCATTTAACGGGGGTTTGCTTCTTCTTTCGTGGACGCCCGACTGGTCGTAGCGTTGCCCAAACGCCGTGTTTGTCGGCCATTTTTTCCGTCCATTGATCATCGCCATACGGGCGCCCACGATTGACGCAAGTGCGAAGGGCTGACAGTTCCTTTTCACTAATCGTAATCGGTTCATTGACGTGTTGA
>JANPNA010000296.1:0-4414 GCA_031427235.1 Pirellula sp. | reverse complement strand
GGGCACATTTTGACCGTTCGATCGAACATTACAAACTCCAATCGCCCTGCAAGCCTTATTACTATTGCCGTGGCAAAACAGGATGCGAGTTGGGTACTGAGGCCAGTCCAACGAGTTATTGAGGATCAATCCGCGTCTGAGCTTGCAATGCTGGTGGTCGACCAACTCGATTTGAAACCAGCGTATTTTGATGGTACGTCGCATATACCGACCGGCGAATTGATGATCCTTGGTCATCAACGTGGCCCTGAGATTTTGCAAGCTGGAATGAAGAGCGAAAAAGGGAATTTCCAGAGGTTTGAGGACCAAGGTCGAATTTTCAACACGTCCGCAGTTGTAGGCTTAGGAAATCGAGGTGGCCCCTGTGTTGATACAACCTGGAGGGTCGTCGGCCTCGCATGGCATGGTGCGACTGGAAATTCGTCGCAGGGTGTTTGTTACTCAGTGGATGCGATTCGAGACTGGATGGGACGGCATGTGCAGTCGGTCAACCTCAATACGGCGACTGGATCCGGGACCAAGGAGCAGAGAGACTGCTTGAGGAAGTCGGTTGTTCCAATTCTCGTTTGGGGGAAGAATCAGGATCTTCAAGATTCGCTTTTCAGTCGTTTTCAAGACGAGGGCAATTTGAATGATCTTTTAGTGATCCGCGATGAATGGTGTGTCACTTGTAGTGGGAAATCCTTTGTTGGTTGCCGAGTTTGCAGGGGGACGAGGCAGGTCCAAACTGGTACTACGAAAGTCCAAGCCGCCTTTAACCAAATAACCCGTACTCCAGTTTATGTGGATGTACCTACAAAATCTCCCTGTGAAACCTGCCAAGGAGTCGGAAAATTAAGATGTCCTAATTGCGAAAACGGTAAGTTGGATGGTGGGCCGGGAATTGCCAAGCGTTGAAACTACATTGGTTGCTCGAAACGATGGCGTTGTTTTGCGTTAAGGCGACAACTTCAAATACCCGGCTGCTGTCGAGCCTTGTTTGTCAGTTCTAGAGAGATGGTAAACATCCCCCGAGTAAACTCGGGGGCATTGGCACCCTCGGCGCAACGCCGTTGTTCGGGAATAAGCAAATTGCTCTGCCTTCGGATTTCGGAGGTAAAAGCAATTGTAAACTGTGTTCTGGCGCCTTTCAGACCGGGCTTGTGCACCGAAGCCGTCTCGCTTGAGTCGACAACTTCCTCCTTGGCAAGTGGCGAACGGCAATTCTCCGATTAGAATGGTGACTCGGCTTGGCTCGCCGGGTCCCGACCTAGCTGGGCCGCATGCCAAGCTACGTTTGCTAACCTCGCCAATCGCTCTTGAATGAATCTGGATCGCTGTACAATGCTTCCACGAATAGCAACTTGTCTTGGATTTATGCTGTTGATCATCGGAAAGGATTTTTTAGGTGGAACCGTGATGGCTGTTGCAGAGAATGGTGAAAACAATCTTTCGACCGTTCAATATCGACTTTCCTTTCGACAAGCGGAAACGCATCGGGTTGATATTGAAGTTTCGGTACCAACCGATGGAAAATCAGAAATTGAATTCATGATGCCGGTTTGGACGCCAGGCAGTTATCTCGTTCGGGAATACGCTCGACAGATCGAGCAACTGATAGCAGTGAACGGAAAAACCAACGCCCCCCTCACTATCAAGAAGAAGGACAAAAACCATTGGCTGGTCGATTGCACAGGAGCCGAGGAAGTCGCAGTGCATTACACCCTCTATTGCCATGAAATGAGTGTTCGAACCAATTGGGTTGAACGTGACTTTGCCTTCTTGACCGGTGCTGCAACCTTTTTGACGCGTTCCGACATGCTCGATCATCCGCACATTGTCCGTATCGATGCCTTGCCGAACTGGCCAAAAATTGCAACCAGTCTTTCGACAATAGACGTCCGTGAACCATGGGGTACGTCGAGCCCTCAGTTATGATGAATTGGTAGACAGTCCAATCTTGCTCGGAGCCATCGATATCCAGACCTTTGACGTTGGCGGTGCCAAACACCACTTGGCCACACTCGGAGGAGAACCCTTTTGGGACACGGCTTCCGCGGCCAAAGATGTTGCCAAGATTGTTGAGACCGAACAAGCCTTTTGGCAGGAGATACCGTACCAAGAGTATTGGTTCTTGAACTTAGCGACCGAGACAGGCGGAGGGCTCGAGCATGATAACAGTTGCGTCTTGATGACCGGCCGCTGGTCGCAAAGACAACGCACCAAGTACGCGGAATGGCTCGGGTTGGTCTCCCATGAGTTCTTTCATACATGGAACGTACGACGGTTGCGCCCGAGAGAACTTAAGCAATACGACTATAGCAACGAGCAATACTTTCATGAGCTTTGGGTCGCGGAGGGAATCACCAGCTACTACGATGAGTTGTTTGTCGCTCGGAGCGGTCTTTGCAAGCCGAAGGACTATTTGGAAAAACTTGGCAAGAATATAGCGGCCGTTCAAGGTGCACCGGGGCGTCTGGGGCAATCCTTGACCGAAAGCAGTTTCGATGCTTGGATCAAATACTATCGGCCTGACGAAAATGCCAACAACAGCCGGATCAGTTATTACTTGAAGGGTGCGTTGATCGGAGCGTTGCTCGATGTGGAGATCCGTTCCAAGTCCGATGGAGCCAAGTCGCTCGATGACGTGATGCGATTGTTGTGGAAATCGCATCGTGAGACGGGCTACACCAATGAGGACTTCAGCAGAATCGTCGAAGAGGTAGCCGGTACCTCCTACACCGATTGGTTGGTCCAAAACTTGGAGACAACGCAAGAAATGGACTTCGCCAAGATGTTGGATTGGTACGGTTTGGAATGGAAGACGCGTGAGCCAGACAAAGACGCCCAGGCCGACAAGCCGGTGTTTGGAAACGTTTATATCGGTATGGACGTGCTGGCTCAACAGGGCAAAGCGATGGTGGACAAGGTGACACGCGACTCACCAGCGAGCCAAGCGGGCTTCAATGCAGGTGACGAGTTCATCAGTTTCGATGGCTTTCGTATCACGGCGGAAACTTGGACGGAGCGACTCAATTCGTATCGACCCAATGATGTTTGCAAATGTTTGGTGGCAAGGCGAGGCAAGATGGTGGAGTTATCGATCAAGCTTGGGAGTGAGCCAGAGACCAGTTGGAAGATAGTCCGCGTGGTGAAGCCTACGGATGAGCAAGAAAAGCACTTTCGAAGCTGGCTCAATTTGCCCGAGCCTGCACCGCCCGAGGCTGAACCTGGCCTGTAGCTGTAGAGAAGCACATTTGCACAAGTATTTCGCAGTAATTAGCCGTTTGGGCGCTAGCCCCGGTTCCCTAAGTGCTCGGCAATCGTCGAAAACCACGGCTAACGCCGTGCGGCTAATTGTTGCTTTCACACAAAGACTTGTACACAGATGCTTCCGTCTCTCCGAGGCGTAGGAATCCGCGTCGGAGAGGCTGTGATTTTATTCGCATCTTGCAAGACAAGTGTCGCCTTTTGCTCCGCAAAAGTGCTTTAGCGATCCACACTTTCGCGGAGCGAAAGGCGACAATAAGCCCTGAGAAGTCTCACGACTTCTGCTACGATCTATCATATGCCAGCCCTCTCCATTCCGAGTTCGATTTATGAATGATTTCCGATTCAGGCCAGTTTGCCTATCGCTCCTGTTCGCTGCGATGCTAACCGCGTTTAGCTCGGCCCAAGATAAGCCTCGCTATTTGATCGTACATGCGGACGACGCAGGCATGTCGCACTCCGTCAACGTGGCCACTCAGGCTGGCTTGGAGAGCGGAATCGTTACATCGGCCAGCATCATGGTCCCATGCCCATGGTTCAAAGAGTTCGCCGAGTATGCCAAGGCGCATCCACAGTATGACTATGGTATTCACCTGACCCTCAATTCCGAATGGGACGTTTATCGTTGGGGGCCGGTCGCCTCCCGCGATCGCGTCCCCGGTTTGGTCGACCCTACTGGCTGTCTTTGGGATAATGTCAGCCAAGTTGCGATGAACGCCACCGCCGAAGAAGTCAAGATCGAACTCAAGGCGCAAATTGACAGGGCACTTGCCTTTGGTGTTCCTTTGAGCCATCTCGACACACACATGGGAGCGGTCCTATGCCGCCCTGATTTGGTAGAAGTGTACGTTAATTTATCCTTGGAGTACGATCTTCCTGTTTTGTTTTTCAAGAGCATGGATCCGCAAATGGAGAAAGGGTATCCAGCCCTCGCAGCTCGTTTCCAGAAGTCGGTAGCGTTGTTGACGGAACGGAAACTTCCTTTGCTTGATTCACTTCTGCAGTTCTACGGAGGCAATGTGCCGGAACAGCGCAAGCAGAAGTATTACGACGAACTGGCCAAGATCGGGCGGCGGCATGCCGTTCCACCACAAGCATCAGGAAAACGAAGAGCTGTACTTCTTTATTCGTGGCAAGGGCCAGTTTCAACTGGATGGCGAGACCA